>DCVG01000050.1:39723-45885 GCA_002328665.1 Nitrospiraceae bacterium UBA2194 | reverse complement strand
CGTGCCGTCGGCTATTCGGCGGGCCTCTTGAATTATTTTTTCCGTGGAGACTTCAAACTCGATTATGAGACAAGCGGCACACCCGGCTATGTGCTTATCAACAACACGGGCGAAAAGATGGAGGGAGACTTTACGGTCTATTACGATAACGATACCATAAATGAGGAGCGGTTTCCCGTATGGACAGGGAGAGGAATCCTGGAGGCGACGATGGGCGATAAAACCAACACTTTTGATTTCATTCCTCCGAGCGATGCGAAAGAACACGGGAAATACGTCATTGTCTTCAGGGGAAAAATGGGCAATGAAGACGGGGCGGTTGCCGGGTATGTTTTCCGGAGAATCCTTGAGATTACTCCTCCCGGCCAATTTGTCTATTCCATGATCCCCGGAAACAGCAATCCCCGGGAGTTCACCCAGCTAAAAGCAAAGATACGGAATGCTTCGTCTGAGGAGATACGGAACGGCGCCCTCTATGCAATAGCCAAGTACAAAACAAGTACAACGCAAACGGACTTCACCTATTCGGTATCTTCGCCGAGACCGGTAAGTTCATTAGGTTCCGATACGGCTGCCGAGTTCACCTTTGATTTTACCGATAACCCGGTTCCTGTCAGCATCTCGGACCTGTACCTCCAGGTAATCTTCAGGGGAAGCATCGGAGATGAGAATAACGCAGTTGCGATCGGTCTAAAGGACATAAGTGAACCGACCCCCGTGGACCTGTTCAACAACATGGACAGAGTCTGCATCCATAATACCTGGTTTATCGCAGGAAGTCCTGATGCCATAAAGCAGGCGGATAAGAATGATGACGGGATAGCGGAAGACGGAGATGTCTATTCTCATGACATGAAAGATATCCATATAAAATTCTCTCCCCCCGGAACCGCCGTATACGCTTCCCCCGATGATTATAGTTACTATGTCTCCTCGCTGTCCGCAGGGTCGTTTAAGAGGGTGGTATATATTCTTGCAGATTGCAAATTCAATTATAGTTTTTATAACAAATGGAGGCCGCCGGATACTGCAAACACAAAAGATCCGTTTACCCATCTTGACGATGTATCTCTTTATTCAGGCAGCGCCGTAAAAAATCAGACGGAAATTATCTCTGATGATTCAGTGTATTCTTACCCTGTCTATTATAATTTCAGAGGAATTGACATGTGGTGGGGTTCAGGGCTCATTTATGAAAATCCTTCTTATCCGGACGATGCTAAATGTGAATGGGAGGCTCTGCATTGATGCCAATAGGGGACAGGTTGCTTTTTGAGAAAAACTAATGAGCAAGATTATTAGAATAGAAGATCAGAGAATCAGGAAAGTTGTAGAATCCCACTCCCACTTCTGTAACTCACCGAAGTACTGAGAGAAAAACAAAGAGGTTAAGAAGATGATCGAATTAAGAGAAAATGTTGCCAAAAAGCATATTAAGCTTATGCTAAAAAAAGGAATTTTAATATTTTTTCTTTTCTGCTTTTCTTCCTTATCTTCTGCTCAGGATTTTACTGTTAAAAACATCGGAGACCACGGCAATGTGACTGTCATGGAAGTGACGGGAAACTACGATGGGAAAAATTCCGATGGAACTATTAATTCAGTTCCGAGGGAGCAAATAGCAAAGGAGTTCTTCAGTACACATAAAGACGAATACGACTTTATTGTCATCTTCTCAAACTTCGACTTCCGGATGCCTGATGCTAATGCAAGGGCGTTTTATCTTCATGTGAAGAACGACACAAACGGTATAGGCAAGCCCCTTTTCGACAACTCCTCTTTCTTTGGAAGCGATGGAAAACTTCAGGGAATCATCGATATGGGAAATGTCGCAACGCTAGTCACTAACCCCCTCGATCCGAAATTTGAGGAGACCCTTTCCATCCTCGCCCATGAGCAGATGCACAGGTGGGGCGCCTATGTGAGATTCGAAGATTCAAACGGAAATATCAGCGCTTCTCTTCTGGGAAAGGACGATGAACACTGGAGTTTCCTCCTGAATTCATACGGTTCGGTTCTCTACGGCAATTACTGGTGCGATAACGACGACGGAACTTTCACTTCTAAAATCTCTCGGAAATATTACAGCCCGTTGGATTTGTATCTCATGGGCCTGTATGACAGGACACATGTGCCTCCCATGCTCCTTATTGTAAATCCGGATGTCGATCCCGCGAAAATGCCTTTAACCGGTACAACTATTACGGGTACTCCACGTTACATCAACATTGACGACATTATAGGAGCAGAAGGTGAGCGAATCCCTTCTCTTTCAGATTCACAAAAGACATTCAAAACCGCCTTTATCTTTATAACAGCGCCGGGCATATTTACCGGAGATGAACTTTACGGAATCGAGAATATAAGGAATGGATGGATAACGAGATTTTCTGTTCTTACTGACGGAAAAGGTCTTCTGCAGGTTGTCTCAAGCTTAAAGGAAAACATTCCCGCAAATCCGGGCATTCCTCTTTCTCCCTCTGACCCTCGAACACTTCCTCCAATCATCGAAGACGGTGTGAAATGGCTGATGAGCATCCAGAGGGCGGATGGAAACTGGATCGATTTGGCATTGACAACAGAGAGGGACACGGCAGAGACAGTCCATGTGTTAAGGAACTTTCCAGTCGCGGAAGAGGAATATTCGAGCGGACTCCAATGGCTCGGCAGTGATGATTCGGAAAACTCAGATTATCTTTCACGCAAAATAGAAGCCCTTGCGGTTTCAGGACAGGATATCGGCACATTGATCGATTTGCTCGTTTCGAGACAGAACGGAGACGGAGGATGGGGGAGCAACAGCGCATATCTCAGCAACACCACTGATACATTTCTTGCTTTGAAAGCCCTATCAGCTGCGGGATACAACAACCAGAGCACACTGTCAGCAGCAATAGAATATCTTAAAACAAAGCAGAATCCAGACGGCGGATGGGGAAGTAATGAGAAAAGTTCGATCGAGTCAACGGCAAATGTTCTTACTGCATTTAACAAATATAGAAATAACTATCAGCTTCAAGACAAGATTTCGAGGGGAATCGCATGGCTTGTTCAAAGGCAGAATCCAGACGGCGGCTTCGGCAACAGTCCGAGCACGGTCTATGACACAGCCTTTGCGGTTCTCGCCCTGAGAGCATACAACGTCTCGACAGATATTACAAACAACGGTATCAATTATATCCTCAACCTCCAGTCAGAAGACGGAAGCTGGTATGAGAGCCCTTATCAGACCGCTCTTGCAATCAATACAGTCTGGAAGGCAACAATTGACCCGGACCTTTCGGTAAAAACCGAAGATATTACATTCATACCGCCTGTTATTACAAGCCTGCCTACAGAGGTCGTTATGAATGTAAACATCTGGAACCTCGGCAAGATGGACGTTGCACAGGCGAAGGTTGTACTCTACAAGGACGCAGTTGACGAGGCGAACAAGATCGGCGAACAGGTTCTTGCCTTCCCTGGACAGTCTTCTGTAACAGCAACCTTCTTCGTAACAATACCGGATCGAAATGAACACAGATTCTATGTTTCTGTCGACCCCGAGGACCTCATTGGCGAGTCAAATGAGACAAACAACGTGGCGCTTAATATTATCAAGCCACAGGCGACCTATGACTTTGAGATACTGCCTTCAGATATAACGGTCTCTCAGAATCCTGTCGATATCTTTCAGGATGTGACGATTACCTCGAAGATAACAAACAAGGGCACGATGAACGCCTATAATGTCCATGTCAGGTATTACATCAATGAAGCCGGGACACCATTCGATATAGCGACAAAAACCGTTGATATCCCTGCGAATTCGACGATCTCCAATGAAGTTGTATGGCGTTCGAACAGGGCAGGCGAGAATCTTCTGGTAACTGTTAAGGCAGATCCTTTCGACTCCTATACGGAGATTTCAGAAGATAACAATCAAGCTGTTACGAATTTAACAGTAAACGGTGCTACAGAACCAAACCTGACGATATCGTATAGTGACATGCTCTTTACCCCTGATCCTGCAGAAGAAGGTGAAAAAGTTGCTATTTCAGCCATCGTAAAGAATGAGGGATTTTCGTCAGCAAACAATTTCCCCGTTCTATTCTACAGGGGCGATCCTTCTAATGGAGGAATGCTTCTTGGAAGCAGTACAGTCTCTCTTGGCGCAGGGGAAAATACTACCGTCTCGATTGATTGGAATAATATCATGGTGTCCGGAGAGACAGTCATTTATATCAAGGTAGATCCTGAAAACCAGATAACCGAGATAAAGGAGGATGACAATGATGCGTTTGCGATCCTGAATATCCTCAGCCTTCCTGATCTCACAATTTCTGCCGGTTCAATATACTTTTCACCCCCGGCACCCAAGGAAGGCGATATTGTCTCAATTGGGGTAATGGTAAAGAATGCCGGAGAACAGGATGTGGGATGTGTCTCTGTTGCAGCATATGAGGGGAATATAACGGTTGGCTCCCCTCAATCGATTTCCATTTCCGGCAATTCACAGGCAGTTGCAACATTTACCTATGATACGACGGGGAAAAACGGCATGCACACGATTACGATTGTTGCAGACCCGGACAACGTGATTAACGAACAAAAAGATACTAATAATAGTGCATCGAGGACTTTCGGCGTACAGGACGCAAACCTCTGGGTCACAGAGCAATATATATCACCTAACGGCGACTCAGTTAAGGACAGCACGGAATTTTTCTTCAGATTAAATGCCTCGCAGACAGTCAAGGTAGTTGTAGTCAATGGAAAGGGAGAAACTGTAAGGACTTTCAGCGGCAGTGAATTTGACAATATAACAGCCGGGAGCATCATCTGGGACGGTCTTGATGATGACAGGATGGTTGTTGATGATGGCCAGTATAAAATGGCGATCATCAATCAAAATAACAATACTGTCGGAAGCTTATTGATAACCGTTGACAACAACCGCGAACCTTTCATTAATGCAATAGGATCTGAATATCTCTTAAGTAACAATATGAGTTATAAAATCGCAAAATTGTTTCAGATGGACTGGGAATGGTTCTTAGATGAAAGCGGCATTCTCGTAAATCTCAATTACTTTGATTCTGAGTCATGGAAGTATAACTATCCTAAAGGATTATATAGTGTCTCAACTGATGGACAATATGTACTGAATTTTATACCAGAAGATCGGGGGATAATTTTTTATAAATTATCCCCCGATGGTGAAAAGATCGCCTTTGTCCGACAAGTATCAAATAATGAACTGTGGATTATGGATCGTTATGGAAGTAATTTAAAATTGCTTGATTCTCCAACTGAGAATCGGAGAATGGACAGGTATAATTTTGAATGGTCTCCTGATGGAGGATATATTCTTTATTATTTAATTAACAGCTTAAATGAAAGTGAAGCAAGAATTGTAAAACCTGACGGTTCGGGAAAAGAGGAAATAGGCGTTTATTCTATTTTGTTGGATTCCGCAAGATGGTCGCCAGACAGCAGTAAGGTCGCTTATATTGTTGATTACAGGGTAGTGAAGGTTTACGATGTGATATCTAAGAGCACAAAAGATATTTTTGTATCGGACAGTTCTTATCAATTCCCGTTGTGGGGTAATGATATCGAATGGTTAAACAACAAGAAACTGATTATTGTCGAGGATTCGATATCTAATTTGTCCGAACATAAGAATCTTTGGCTGATTGATGCCCTGGATAATAGTAAGAATTTAAAAGTTGTAGATGATGATAGCATTAATAAAGGAAGCACAAAAAATTTCGTGGCCCCCGACAGAAATAAATTTGTGTATGCCACAAAACAAAATGGGATTCAGATCAATTTAACGGACATTTACGCAGATACATCAACCTTAATGAATCTTAACCCCGATGAGTCCGAATATATCTCTGCAAGTTCTATTAATGCCAATATTGTATGGTCTCCGGACAGCGAGAAAATAGCCATCAAAATCCCGGGTAATTGTGCAGGAAGTTGTGGAGCTAAATTAATTACTATCGATGTAGAAACAAAGAAAGAAGAAAGCTTTACTTTTGGGAGAAGTTATTATCCGGCTAGGTGGCTCGGTGATAATAAAACTCTTGTCATTATTGACGGTACTTACAACACCTATTATTTAAAGAAATCCGAAACAAGCAAATTAGGTGAATATATCCAACTGCCCACAAG
>DCVG01000050.1:0-39673 GCA_002328665.1 Nitrospiraceae bacterium UBA2194 | reverse complement strand
CCGCCCTCGGACAGACCTGTTATCGACGATATAGTGACCTCATGGGTCCCGCCTTCTGAAGGCACATTTTATGTTCAGCTTACCGCATGGGATAGGGCAGGGAATGTATCGCGAGACAGAAAATTGGTAACTTGGGCATTTAAATCGAGCATAACGAACATCTATAAGTCATATGAAATATTCTCTCCGAATGGAGACGGTCTAAGAGATACTGCCGATCTTCATTATACTGCACTTGAACCGGTACACCTTGAATTCAAAATCTATGATGAAACTGATAATCTCGCAAGAACCTTCTGCAAGGATCATGCGGCATATGCAGTAGATAAAATAACCTGGGATGGCAAGGACGAATCTGGTCAGATAGTGCCTGACGGGAAATACAAGATAAAAGTTTTAGGTTATGAATTCTTTGTTGATGTTGACAGTACCCCGCCTGAAGTAGGTCTTACCTTAACGGATATTATGCAGGACTTTAACGCGGCTACGGGAAACGGTACGGGATTTATTTATGCTGAGCTCAGTGGGCATGCGATTGACAATAAACTTAAAAATTGGAAAATCGAATATGGTGAAGGTCATAACCCACAAGCATGGTATGAATATGATAGAGGTGAATCTCTGCTCGTCAAAAAAGACGACGCGGGATATCCTTTGTTAAATCCTGTACAGGATGCTTTGATATATAGATTTTTCAATTCGACAATATCAAATGAGATAGAATGGCTCGTAGGGAAAAAATTCAAAATTACAGCAGAAGATTTTGCAGGCAACAAGAGCGCTTATATTACAGATTCCCTCGATGAGGAAGTTGTTTTGCACAAATGGAATAATGCATATCTTCTTTTACAGGGCGGTGCATTCCATATAGAGTTTGGCAATAACTCTGTTTCGGTACTTGATACTGTCGAAGAACAAATTATTAGCCTGACAATACAGTATAAAAAAGATAACGTATGGTACGACGGCCAGAATCTCTCTTTGCCTGTTCAAGGATTGTCTAATAACGACTGGGACAGTTCACAGCTTCACATGAAGAATGGTGATTATATTCGTATAAAAGCCGTTGACATCACTGGAAATATATATTACTCCAATGAATCTCAAGTAATTGTAAAACCAACCGCCTGTGACGATTTCGGTGACCCGGCTTGCAATCCGGATGTTGCATATTTGGATTTTTCGCTTAACGTCACTTATATAGAGCCGGCATGCGATTCTCTGTCGGAAAAGGCTGTATTGTCAACAGTGCTCAGGGGATTCAATGGTGTATCGCCAAGGATATTAAGCTATTTTATCGAAAAAACGGATGGGATTTACCTTTTGCGTCAAATTGATCTTTCAAAAGAAGTTTGGGATAGTGTGATACTTGCTACTTTAAATATGCCCGAAGGGAGTTATCCGGTGAAAGCCGTTATCACATACCTTGATCATACTGCTCATATGATTGCAGAAACTACCGTAACGAATACACTTGTTATTGATCGGGTCCTTCCAAATGCACAAATAACATATCCTGACAAATCTCTTTTACTCTGTCCTGTAAAGGTCTCCGATGACAGAGGTAATTGGTACGGCTTGCCTGTTGAAGGTATTGCTACGGATAATAATCAGGGCGGCACATATGAACTTTACTATGGAATGGGAGAGAACCCTTCAGTGTGGATGCCCGCTACAACGAGAAGAGTAGGCAGAGACCTGTACATAATGGGCAAACTCCCTGTCCAAGGTCAGATCGGTAACTGGGATGTAACAAATCTGGTGAGTGAAACGTATTCGCTGCGACTCAAGGTTATAGACATCGCCGGGAACGTTAGCTGTTATATGACAGGCCTTTCGATGGATGCTTTAACAGAAATATCTGATCTTGCGTCTGACAAGTATCTATTTTCACCGAACGGAGATGGAGTAAGCGACAATGTGGAAGTCACTTACCGGACCGATGAGGCTGCAACGGTTAACGTAAAGGTATACGCCCTGATAAAAGATGATGACGGTTATATACTCAATCCAACTCCTCTAAAAACAATTGTCTCAGAGGCACAGCATATTGGCGGCATAGGACATGCCACATGGGACGGAAAGGATGGCTCGAACACGGTAGTTGGCGACGGGCTCTACGCCATGGCTGTTTCAGTTGAGGACTCATGCAGAAATACATCTTTACATTGGATCGACGTCGAGGTTGATAACATACCACCCTCAACCCTGATTGCCTACCCGGGCCCTTCTGATTTATTAGGAAATATTGTAGGAATAAGGGGAGTTGCAAGTGATATAAATTTCTTAAGCTATTCTCTTGAAATCGGTCGGGGAGATAATCCTGATAATTGGGCGCTCATAGCTGAGAATAATTACCCCGTTGTGAGTGATATGCTCGGTACGTGGAACACATACGGGCTTGCTGGAATATGGACCATCAGGCTGACAGCGAGAGATGAAGTTGGAAATGAGAGTACAGCAACAATTACCATTGATCTCGGCATAAGGCAGAATCTTATCAATGACCTTAGTGTAACACCCCGAATCTTCTCACCGAACAATGACGGCAGCCTCGATACAACACAAATCACTTATAGTATTACCGATTCATGCGAAGTCAGCATAGATATCCTTGATTCAGACAATGCAGTAAGAAAGACCTTTTCGAATATGGCTCTACCTTCAGGGATGTATACCCTGACCTGGGATGGAAGCGACAATACAGATGCAGCTGTTATCGACGGAGTTTACACCGTTAAATTGCGTGCATCACTTTCTTCAAATCATTCCGTTAAACAGGAAGAGCATGTAACCGTGGTTATTGATTCGATACCGCCAACGATTTATATGTCTCAGCCCCTGGATAATGCTTATTATACGGGCACCTTTGCTCCAACTGGAACCATCAGTGACATAAGCCTTAGGGTGTATTCTGTCAGTTACTCAGGAGCTAATGGAGCTGTACTTCTTGATAAAGCAAATCAAAGCAGGCAAGACTATACCTTCGGGATACTGAACAGTCTTCCTGAAGGGAATTACGTTCTCAATGCAGTCGCATCGGATATTGGAGGAAATGTTGCCGAAATAAACATACCGTTCACAATCGACCGGACGGTACCGGACGTCATCTTCACTGCACCTGTAGAAGGTGAGTTTTACGGTTCTGCCAAGAGCATAATTGCTATCACCGGATATGTAAGTGAAATAAACCCGGATACCTATAGTCTTAGATATTGCTTAGGAGACAATCCGTTGCAGTGTACAGAGTTACTGAGTGGCAGAACGTTGCCAGTCGGCCCTTTGGTGTTCTCATGGGATGTCAGCAGTTTTGCGGACGGCAAGTATGCAATATCGCTCTTTGTACAGGATAAGGCGGGGCTGACAGGCGAGGCGCGGGTCGGGGTAATTGTTGACAATACTCTGCCACAAACCACAATAACTTCACCAGGTGAAGGTAGTTATATCATGGCCGCAACCGGCATAGAGGGAACTGCATACGATCTCACACTCGATACCTATACCATTGAAATGTCTTCAGGCCAGTGTAGCAGCGCTTATAAGTGGACTCCTATTAAGACTTCTACTGTTTCAGTCCACAGCGGGATTCTCGCTTTACTCCAAAATCTTCCTTCCGACGGGGACCACTGTATCAGACTGACAGCAACAGATAAATTGGGCAGCCAATCGCGGGCAAGTGTCAATGTTAAAATCGATACCATTCCACCTGCAACACCAGTACTAGCGGCTAATGTAGAAAATACATCCAATGTTAGTCTTTCGTGGACACAGAACACAGAATCAGACCTTGCGGGATATGACATATACAGGAATGATCAAAAGTTGAATACCGGTCTTGCAGCAGGGATTAGTTATACCGATCAGAATTTGAGTGAAGGGACATATACGTATAAAGTAAAAGCGGTAGACCTTGCAGGAAACGAGAGCTCCCTTTCAAATGAAGTAAAGCTGAGAGTTGATATCACGGGTCCCGATGCAAGGATCAGTTTACCTCAGAACGGTTCAGAAGTGAGCGCGAACGAACTTATCGAGATAAAAGGAACCGCCTATTGTTCAGATGATTTCAAGCAGTACAGAATTTATATCGGTCAGGGTTCAAATCCTGCTTCATGGAAGCTTTTAAGATCATCACCTGTACCGATGCTGTACGGGACTCTTGCCCAATGGGATAACCTTGGACTGGCCGGAATGTATTCTATTAAACTCGAGGCACAAGATATCTCAGGTAATATCAGTATTCATCAGATAATAGTCACTATTGACGATTTACCACCTGCAGCACCCATTCTTATCTCCGCATTTCCAAACGGCTCGGACGTCATGCTAACATGGCAGGCGAATACAGAACCTGACCTGGCAGGATATGTGTTATTCAGGAACGGGGAGGTCGCAAACGCTTCAGGAACTTTCGGCGGAGACATCAGGGCGTATTTGATAAACGATACAACATATCCTGATAAGGCTCTACCTGATGGTAAATTCATATACTCCCTCATAGCGATGGATCATGCAGGAAACATAAGTGACCAATCAAATACCATAGAAGTAAACATAGATACACGCCCACCTCAAGCAAATATTGTCGAACCTCGGGATGGCGTGGAGTTTGACGGCAAAATCCTGGTAAAGGCTGAATCATCAGACCTGGATATTGAAACAGTTCAATTCCAGTACAAGAGGAGTATAGATACTATATGGATGAACCTCGGAAATCCGGTTGCTCAAAGACCATATACTGTCTATTTAGATCCGGTTACCTTGGGGTTAACATATGATATTTATCAGTTAAGGGCAGTGGCGACTGATAAAGGATGGAAGACAGATTCATCACCGACATTTATTGCGGTTACTTATACTGACCAGTCTGCCCCTCAAGCGCCATCTGGCTTAAAGGCAATAACCCAAGGTCAAAATGTAACGCTAACCTGGGAAGCAAATACAGAGGCTGATATGAACGGTTATAACATCTACAGGACATCCGGAAGCTTAAAAGAAAAAATCAATTCCGCGATTATTACAGAGTCAACCTATCAGGATATAAGTCTTTCAGACGGAACATATACATATGAAGTTACTGCGATAGATATATATGATAATGAGAGCGATCTCTCAAATACCGTCTCAGTAAAGGTATATGCACCAGTTATCGAGCAACCTTATACACCGACAGGCCAACAAATTATAACCATTAACGGGAGCAGAGCGGAGGTCGATTCGACTGTAGAAATATTTATTGATACAGGCTCTGGTCCTGTATCCCAGGGAACTGCATCTTATGATGGACAGGGGAATTTTATATTTAATATTACTTTCTCCATTGGGGAAAATAAGATAACCGCGAAGGTAACAGACAGCGCGGGTAATATTAGCAGGTCTTCCGATATGGTTGTTGTCGTTTATAATGAAGCACCTGCAGCACCCGAAAGGTTTGTAACATCGGCTCAAAATTACGATGTCAACCTTACGTGGAATCCGAATACCGAACCAGATCTTTCAGGATATAACCTCTACAGGGATGGAGAAAAGGTGAATTTACCTGTAGCCATAACAACAGGAACCATAACTGCGTCTTCATCTTATTCGTCCTATATCCCTTCAAACGCATTGGATTTGAACCCATCAACATATTGGATGTCTAATTACACATATATGACTTTTAATCCTGTTTGGCTGCAAATAACCTTGCCTTCTTCAGAACTCATCAGCCATATCGAAATCAACTGGCAGGGCGAGACAATAGCAGGCAAAGATTATGAGATTCAGGTATGGACAGGGTATACCTGGATTACCCATACGAAAGTGACGGATAACGACCAGAAAAACAATGCCTTTGACTTAATACCGTCTTATAGAACAGATAAGATCAGGATTTGTATAACTGATACAACGAATCCTGATAACTATAAACAGGGTGCCATTTCGGAGATTAAAATTCTCAAAGACGTTCTGATAACAGAGACAACATATAGCGATATGAATCTTCTGGACGGTGAACATTCTTACAAGATAACGGCTGTTGACTATTACGGATTTGAAAGCTTGCCGACAGATGCGACAACTGTAAGTATTGGAGATGTCGAACCTCCCTCAACCCCACTAAGCCTCCAAGCTACATTTTCAGCGTCGGATGTCATCTTGAACTGGTCTGCAAACACAGAGCCTGATATGGCCGGGTACAATATATACAGGAACTCTCCTGAAGGATGGATCAAAATAAATACTACTTTAATAGCAGAAACCACATATGCTGACTCCAACCTGATTAACGGAACATATACCTATAGAGTAATCGCCGCAGATACCGCGGGCAATAAAAGTCTTCCTTCAAATGAAGTATCTGTAACGGTACAAATTGCACTCCTTCAGCCACCTCAAAACCTCAACGTTGCCTCTATCCCGGAAGGCGGAGTTCTTTCAATTTCATGGGAATATGGAGGCGGAAACATAGCTGGCTATAACCTTTATAGAAGCACAACACCTGGCGGCCCATATGTAAAGATCACTTCTTCTATCATTAGCGGGACTTTTTATTTCGATGCAGGTCTCACAAACGGGGTTTTATACTATTATGCAGTTACTGCCGTAGACTCTATCGGCAACGAGAGTGCTTATTCTAACGAGGCAATGGGGGTTCCATCACGCACTGTTGTACCGCCGGCGCCTGCATTGTTCTTCCCGACCCTGCCGGATATGCCTATAGTTTTAGATAGTGATAAGACTGATATTGCAGGGAGTGCAGAGCCTGGAACAACGATAAATCTCTTTAAAGATGGAATATCCGTGGATTCAACCAAAGCACTTGAAAAAAATATTATACAAAGCTTCAAATTGGATTACACGGTTTCAAGTGCATCCTTATCGCCCGACGGAAAGACCTTGGCCTACATCTATAACAATAATATATGGCTTAAAACCCTCCTTACAGGCGAAGAAACGCAGATAATTCAAAATGGATATTCACTTGTCTGGTCTCCCGACGGACGCAAAATCGCTTGCGTATTCAGGGATGGCAATAACTATTATCGGATAGGGATATTCGATGTGCGGGAAAGAGTTACTGTAGTGCTTACTGATGATGCTGACGTGCATGCATTCAACCCAAGCTGGACCTTGGATGGGACAAGGATTGCATTCAGGAGTTATAAAACGGGTACTGGCGATATCTGGCTGAAAGACCTGATAGCAGGTTCTTTTACACAGGTGACATATGGAATAAACTCAGAAAATCCAAAAATCTCTCCTGATGGCAAGTTTGTAGCGTATTTCATGTCCAAGAGTCTCTATATTGTCGATGTTGCTACCGGTAATAAGCAACAAGTCGATACGCAGGCAGATTCGAATTCTCTTGACTGGTCTCCCGATAGCAAAAAGTTTGTGTTTAAGTCATACAGAAACAGTAAAAATGACTTATTTATTTTTGATATTGCTACGAATGAATATATTCAGATTACCGATTCCATTGATCTTGAGTATTATCCAAAATGGTCTCCTGATGGAGAGAAAATTGTATTAGGAAAATATGCAAATTATCAGTACTCCATATGGATGATGGTCCCAAACATGCCACAAGAGGACAGGCTTATAAAGAAGAATCCATCCGGTTTAAGTTATCTCGCGTGGCTGAGATCGGGAGGGATTGCATTCATTGAACAAACTACGTTAAATCTGGCATATATTCAAGGGCATTTTAGCTTTGAAGATATACCATTAGACTATGGAGAAAATATATTCTACGCCAAGGCTGCTGATTCATCTGAAAGGGTAAGCTTTCCATCTGATCAAATATCCATAATATCCGACACGTATGCCATGCCGGATATGGAAGTAAAATCAGATGGAATCCTGATATATCCATCTTATCCGTTGGTAGGTGAAAAAGTAATTATAGATATCTATGTATCCAATAAAGGAAAGATCGCTGTCAACGATCTCGATGCGGATGTCTATCTTTATGATTCATCGGGCAATCTCGACTTGCAAAAGACCGCAAGGATTTCTCATCTCTCTTCTTATTCGACAGATGTTATCAGTATAATCTGGGACAGTAACGGAAAAGCCGGCACAAACTCTATCATTGTCGTTGTTGATCCAAGGGACAGGATTAATGAACTCAATGAAGCGAATAATTTTGTAATGCGAGATATCATTGTAGTTGAGACCCGGGGAATCTTAATGACCACTACCCTGAACTCGGATACATACGGCATCAATCAGGATGTGAATATTTCTATAAAGCTTAACAACCCGGGCATTGAAAAAAATGTGACTGTTAAAACTTCGATAGAAGATGAGGGCGGGAATGTGCTTGAAACACTTAATCCCGTTGAAGCACACCTTCCCTATGCGTCCGGGAAGAATATAGAACACATATGGAATACAGGTGCTACGTTTGCCGGCAAATACAGGGTGCATAGTGTCCTCATGGATTCGAATGGTGTTCTCGTTGAAAATATTGTTCCATTTACCCAACTGCCCGACAAGGCGATCGGATCAGAGATAAGAACAGACAGGATCTCATACAAAGCCAATGAAACAGCTGCGATTACATCTGCTATCCGGAGCACAAGCAGGAATTTTATCTTCGAAAACCTTAATGTGGTTGTGACAATAAGAGACAATCAGGGAACAGTCTTTTATACAGATTCGAATACTATAGATATGCTTCTTCCTGACCAGCTTGTAGAATTCAATACCCGCTGGAACACAGGGAAAAACGTTCCGGGTGAGTATCGTATAATACTTGAGGTGAGAGAATTCGCAGGTACTGTTCTGTCCGCAAGTACGAAAACACTCACCATAAGTAATGTTGTATTGCCTTCTGCTCTTCTCGCCGGAAACATTTCGGTTGATCCGAAGAACCTTCTTCAGGGGGATACTGTCAATATAAGTTATAGTATTACGAATGTCGGGAATATCGATCTCCCGCAGGTGAATTTATCAATTCTTACAGTCCATGTTGTTGAATTAACGGTATATGATACGCTGACTGACCATGCAACTCTCTTAACAGGAGAAATTTTCAACAACACCCGGCAACTCAATACCTCTGCTTATTCAGCAAAAGATTATCTCGTCATTTTAAGAGCAAAAATATCAGGGACTGAGGAGACTCTTGCAGGCACCTACTTCAGGGTGCAAGGTGCGCCCTCAGCGCCATCCCTTTCTTCTCCTCAGCATGGTGACGATGTAGAGACCTTAACCCCGGTACTCACTGTCAACAATGCCTCTGATCCCAGTGACGATGAGCTGACCTATGAGTTTGAGATCTATTCCGACATCGGACTCACAAATCTCATAGCGTCATCCGAAATCATCGAGGAAGGCAGAGATGTTACCTCATGGCAGGTATTATCGGAACTGAGTGAAAATGCAACCTATTGCTGGAGGGCAAGGGCATATGACCGGATACTCTATGGAGTATGGATGTTTCCTGCTTCGTTCAGGGTGAATGTCGAAAATGATCCTCCGACAGCGCCAACTCTTTCATCTCCTGCCGACAATGCAGAGACAGATACATTAACACCGGTTCTGACCGTCAACAATGCCTCCGACCCTGACAGCAGCAATCTTACCTATAACTTTGAGGTATCACTCGATACGGAATTTGCGCGGATTGTGGCGTCTGAGATAGGCATCTTTGAGGGAACAGGAACAACCTCATGGCAGATTCCGGTTCCTTTGAATGAAAACACCTTCTATTACTGGCGTACACAGGCAGATGACTGGCTTATCGAAGGGCCGTGGATGTCACCTGCCCGGTTCTTTGTCGACACGGCAAATGATGCGCCGACAGCGCCGATTATTCTGTTGCCATCAAATAATGATGAGATAACAACTTTCTTCACTGACATTGTCATGGCAAACAGCACAGATCCTGACTCTTCTCATCTGACCTATCTCTTTGAGATCGATACAATGAACACTTTTGACTCACCAAATATCATCAGGTCAGATGCTGTACCGGAAGGACAGGGAACAACCTCATGGCATTCTTCGACAGGCTCGGGAGAGGCTGTTAATCTGAGTGATAACACATATTACTATGTCCGTGCAAAGGCAAGCGACGGTTTTGCAGAAAGCCCGTGGTCTGAGGTTATAGAATTCTTTGTCAATACCGTAAATGATCCTCCAACCGCACCGGTTCCTGCAAATCCATCGGAGGGAAGCGGAGTAAATACCTTTACTCTGACACTCTCAGTGCACAATTCAACGGATATTGACAGGGACGTTCTGACCTATGAGTTTGAAGTCTATACGGATGAAGCAATGACGAATCTTGCAACGAACATAACCGGTGTTGAAGAAAGCCAGCAGATCACCTCATGGACAGTGCCTGTATCTTTTATGGAAAATATGACCTATTACTGGAGGGCAAGGGCATATGACGGAGAACTCCATAGCGGATGGATGCCTCTTTCATCCTTTATGGTAAATACTGCCAATGATGCCCCAACCGCTCCACAACTCTATGCGCCTGAAGAAGGAAGCAGCATTGATACCCTGAACCCAGCACTCTCGGTCTCTAATGCCGCAGACCCGGACAACGACAGCCTCACTTATGACTTTGAGATCTATGACAATGGATCACTGGTGCAATCAATAACCGGTATCCCGCAGGACATTACAGGGATGACATCTGTAACGTTAACAGATGCACTTTCCGACAACACAACATATACATGGAGAGTTCGGGCATATGACGGAGACAGATACGGCGCATGGATGGATATGGCTACATTTTCGATCCATCTGCCGTCAACTAACATAACCGCGACAATAGATTTTGAGCCCAATACGCTGAATCAGAAGAGTAAAGGGACCTGGGTAACGGTTTATATCGAACTTCCGTCCGGATACAACGTAGCTGATATTATCATATCCTCCATTCGTCTGAATGGAATAATCCCTGCCGAACCAAAACCATATGATATTGGAGATTGTGACCATGACGAAAGACAAGACCTCATGGTGAAATTTAAAATCGCAGATGTGATAAACCTCCTTCCAAACGGCGACAACGTCCGGGTCTTTATTACAGGTACCGTGGNNTACAACCACATTTGAGGGTGTTGATGTAATACGGGTGATACATTAAAGCACGGTTGTCTGTCCCCAAAAAGAAATGGGCGCAGAATTAAGTATGGTGTCCCCGGAAATCTAAATCTGGTAAGACGGGCGGCTTTCAGATATAATCAGACATGGAAAGGGGAGGGGCCGATGAAGGACTGGAATGTCGTTGTCAGCGTGAACGAAAAGGGATTTCGCAGTGCAATAAAGGTTCTCGGCGGCTTGGGAGAAATCGGCAAAACGGAATTTTTTAACGTCCTCGTGATGAAGGTGGAGGATATTCCCGGTCTGCTTGAAACCCTCCGGAGACGCCTGGAAGAAGACCCGCAACTCCTGTCTTTTCTTTCGCGGCTTGTACCGGTTACGGCAACTTTTACATACCAGACACCCGGGGATTTTGAAGACAAGGTGAAAGAGACGATGCCGCTGTGGATACGGCAACTGGGTGGAAAAGGATTTCATGTTAGGATGCGCCGCCGGGGATTCAAAGGAAGGCTTTCAAGCCTTGAGGAGGAACAGATGCTGGATAAATTTCTACTGAAATTAACAGAAGAAGGTGGAACACCCGGCCGCATTGTCTTTGATGACCCTGATGTCATAATCGCGGTCGAAACAGTGGCGCACAGGGCAGGATTATCGCTGTGGACACGGGAGGATTTGCATCGGTATCCCTTTATCAGACCGGACCGGTAACCGGTAGGGTTCCCCATTTCGTATCGATGCGGCACAAAAAATTTTAGAATTTGTTATAATAATAATCAGGTCGTTTTATCAGCTTTGTTTATGTTATGCTATTACCTTATCTAATTTCCTCCTATAGTCGGGATCAAAGGGATTACTGCATATTAAGCTGTAGAGACCTTCCTGTAATTCAGGTGACATTAATAAACGTATTGCAAGGATCGGTATGAAAGAAAAAGATATCCTGGAAGAGATTATAGAATTGGGAAAGAGGCGTGGAAGGCTCACGTATACGGAGATAAACGATGCTCTTCCCTCGGAATATTCCTCCCCGGACGAATTGGAGGAACTGATGGACCTTCTCCATGAGATCGGGGTTGAAGTGACGGACGAGCGGGAGCCCGATATAACCGAGGAAGAAGTTTTGGCTCCGGAGGAAGAAGAGGAGTACGAAGAAACAGAGGACATTGTTCAGGCGTATTTCCATTCTATGGGGAATATTTCAATACTTACAAGGAACGGAGAAATAGAGCTTGCGAAAAGCCTGAAAGAGGGGAAAGCGATAATCAGGGGAATAGTTACATCTTTGCCCCTCTATAAGAAAATCGAAGCGGGTTTGGAGAGCAAAGCCGAGGAGAACCTGAACAATCCGAAGGAAGACAAAGCGGATGAAGCACTCGAAATGAGCCTGAGAGTACTCGACAATCTCATGATAAAGATAGAGGTGACAGACAGAAAGATAAAAAGATACGGTACGTTAAAAGATCTGAAAAAATTAATAAGAGAGAAGAAGAAGCAGGATATCAACCCCTTGCAGCTCAGCAAACTTGCAAAGGAAGCGCAGAGTGAATATAAGAAGGTTGAGTCGGAGGCCGGGGTCAGGATTGACGAACTGAAAGCCGGGTGGGAGAGAATAACCAGAGCAAGAACCCTTGTGAGCGAGGCAAAGGATGAATTAATCACCCGCAACCTGAGATTGGTGATTAATATAGCCAAGAATTACGTCGGAAGGGGATTGACCCTGCTGGATCTTATCCAGGAAGGCAATATCGGCCTTATGAAGGCAGTAGATAAATTCAAGTATGAAATGGGCTTCAAGTTCAGCACATATGCAACCTGGTGGATAAGGCAGGCAATAACAAGGGCATTGATCGATCAGACAAAGACTATCAGAGTTCCGGTGCACATGATGGAATTTTATAACAAAGTCACCAAGGCATCCAGAGAATTAACACAACAGCTTGGAAGAGAACCGGGTAAAGAAGAAATTGCCGTAAGACTGGATGTGCCGACTGCAAAAATCGAAGAGGCGTTCAGGGCTATACAGGACCCGATAGCCCTTCAGACGCCGGTGGGAGACGATGATTCAAAACTTGAGGATTTCATCAGTGATAAAGACAGCCCTTCGCCTTACTCCGATTCCGAGAGGAATAATATTACGGAGCAGATACTGAGGGTTCTTAATACGCTCACACCAAGAGAAGCGGAGATTATAAGAATGAGATTCGGCATAGGATTTGACAAGGACTATACGCTCGAAGAAGTGGGGAGACATCTCTCCATCACCCGTGAAAGGGTAAGACAGATAGAGGCGAAGGCGCTGAGAAAACTGAAACATCCCAACAGGCGCGGCGCGCTGAAGGTCATCCTCGGTTAAATTCTTCATCTGTTTTTTTGGTATTTCAGGTAATATTCCCTGCCTGCTGAGCAAATTTGCCCTGATCCGCATCTTCCCGATGTATTAAAAATCAATAAATACAAATGTTTGTAATCTGGCATCCTTGCTGCTTATCTAAGATATTGGTAAAATATAGGCATCTGAATTTTTTTATTAACCCTTTTACTGGGGAAAGGAGGGAAAAGATGAAAAAGGTTTTTGTAATGTTTGCTTTTTTCGCATTGTTTCTTTCTGTTGGATGCGCCTCAAAGGATTATGTCAGGCAGCAGGTAGACCCTCTGGTTGACAGAATCAGCAAGCTCGAGGCGGAAAAAGACGGCGATTGCTGCGAAAAAGCGGAAGCCACCGCAAGAAGAGCCGAGGAAGCGGCAAATAAGTGCCGGCAAGTCTGTGAGAAATCATTCGAACTGCAGCAGCAGAAATAGAGTGTAGCTGCAGTTGAGACCCGATTGCAGCTGCTGCTGCCGGGTGAAAATATCCTGTTAAAAATTAATTCAGGGGGTAAGGACACTGTGGAACAGGCGGTTCCTTACCCCCTGAGAATCCTGCTTCTCACACCATCTGCAGAGAGAGGCCTCTCAATCTTTTTATTGCGTTGACCTCTATCTGCCTTATCCTCTCCCTGGTGACATCGAACTCGCTGCCTACTTCTTCGAGTGTGCAATGCTCGTCTGCGCCGATGCCGTATCTCTTCCGCAAAATTTTTTCTTCCTTGGGCGGCAGCAGGCACAGCATCATTTCCATCTTTTCCTTCAAGTCGTTCTGTATAACGGATTCCAGCGGCGACGGCATGGTTTTATCTTCTATGAAATCACTGAGCCGGCTGTCCTCTTCTCCGATGGGCGTTTCGAGGGAAATCGGTTCCTTTGACACCCTTATAATGCCGTCCACCCTGCTGACCGGCATCCCCAGTGCCCCGGCTACTTCAAAAGACGACGGTTCCCTTCCCAATTCCTGCACAAGTTCCTTTGTCACTTTTATAATTTTGTTAAAACTCTCGACCATGTGAACAGGCATCCGTATGGTCCTCGACTGGTCTGCAAGCGCCCGCGTTATCGCCTGTCTTATCCACCAGGTTGCATAGGTGCTGAATTTATATCCGCGTTTGTACTCGAATTTGTCGACAGCCCTCATAAGTCCGCTGTTGCCTTCCTGGATCAGATCCGGGAAACTCAATCCCCTCCTCAGGTATCGCTTTGCAATGCTTATGACGAGCCGGAGATTCGCTTCCGTGAGTGATTTCCTTGCCTCGGACACTTCTTTCTCACACTGCATCAGGATTTCAGAAGCTTTTTTCATGTCATCGGCCTTCATGCCGAACAGTCTCTCTTTACTCTGAACAGTTTTTTTCAGGAGCCTGTTTTCTCTATCCATTTCAGACCTCGAACATCCGGTCTTTTTTCTGTTTAATGCAATCCTTTTTTGAACTGCATCGATCTCTGTAACAGCCTTTTTCAACTCTTCCAGAAAAGCCTTTATGATTTTTTCCTTCAGTTGCAAAGAGCGTACCTTCTCAATGATCAGGGCCCCGTTTTTTTCGAGCGACTCGGCCAGTCTGCGTGATCCGGTATTTTCTCTGCCCGAAAGTTCCCTGGAAGATAATTCATGAAGAACGACAGGCGCGGTCCCATTGAGCTTCTTCAGGCACGCCTCTCTTTTCTGATTAAGGACGGCTATCTCGTCAATGGCCCTGATAAAATTTTCCCTCCGAATGAGAAAGTCTTCTTCTGCTTCGCCGTCCTGATCCTGGATAATCTCGGACAGCGGGACCTCTTCATTCAGCACCGTTTTCCCCACGTTTGTGATTCTTTTCAGGAAAAACGGCAGCAAAAAAATTATCCTGTGGATATTCTCCTTTCCGTCTTCTATTTTAGCGGCGAGTTCAATCTCGCCCTGTTTTGAAAGCAACCGCACGCTGCTTATCTCTTTCATGTAGACATGTACAATATCCTTTTCGCCTTCGATGTAGCCGGTTATGTTTTCTGTTTCTTCAGCCGTTGCGTCATGCACCTCTGCGCCGATGCATAAGTCGCCTGTCTCCTTTTCATCCTCGCTGTAATAATCAAATATTGTCCTCATAGATACCTCTCCCCGGTTGTATTTTCTTGCATTTATTCCTTTCTTTGCAAAATAAATGCCAGCCCGGAATGCATTGATTAAATTGACATTAAAGCCGATCAGTTCAATTTAATCGGGCAATTTGACTCGGAGCACAAGGCATATTGCCAGACGGTCGGAAAAGGGAATTCAGAGTTCCGGACTTGCAAAAATTATTTGACCTCATTGACAAAGCAGGCATTCGCTGATAACATTTTTTCATGAACCTGAAAATCGTTTTGCGCGATGTTTCGCCTTATGAGGAGGTCATCAAAGCCGAGATAGAAAAGTGGGCCGATAAGCTTGAGATGCATTATCCGGGCATAATCAGCTGCCGCGTTTCGGTGGAGAAGCCTCACAGGCACCATCAGTCAGGGAACCTTTACAATGCTGCCGTAGTAGTGAATGTTCCGCGGAAACAGATCGTGGTAAGTCGGGAACATCCTCTCCACCACAGTCATGAAGACATATTTGTAGCCGTCCATCACGTCTTTGAAGAAGCAGGACGCCAGCTGTCGGAATACGCTTTCAGGCAATACGGAGAGGTGAAAGACCATGCTCTCCTGCCGCATGGTGTGGTACTGAGGCTCTTCCCTGAAGAGGGATACGGTTTTATCCAGGGATTTGGAGGAAGGGAGATATATTTTCACCGTAACAGCGTGCTTGACGGGTTCGATAAGTTAAAGATAGGCACTGAAGTCCGGTTTCATGAAGAAGAGGGGGAGAAGGGGCCGCAGGCAAGCACTGTCAAGATCGTCAGAAAAGAACACCTCCATCATCGCGGACATTAAGCATCGCCGTCGTCACAGCCGCTGAGAATGACTATTCAACCGCAACAAAAGTCTCCGTCCTTGTGATCCCCTTTGTCTTTCTGATATCCTTCAGAATTTTGTTGAAGATGTCATTTATGTCCTTCGCTTCAAGAATTGCTGCGAGGTCATATACTCCGGTGACTATATCCGCATTTACTACACCTTTTGTGCCGCGTAAAGTGTCTCTTATATATCTTTCCTTACCGGGTAATGCATTCGCCAACAGATATACCCTTGCCATCAATACCCTCCTTTTTTATCCGTCTTTTATAACGGTTTTTGCCCGATGCCCTCATACTCTAAACAGTGTCTGTCCAGAAACTGAGAATAATGTTATATGTCATTCTCCGACTTGATCAATATCGCGTTCTACCAGTACGGCGGGACATAGCGTCTGTGCCAAGGACGATTCCAGTAAGGGTCCCACCAGTAAGGATAACCCCACCGGTACGGATATGGCTCGTAATATGGATAAGGCGACAAATAGGGTTCCGGCTCTTCCCACAGGTATAATTCCCTGATCCTGAATAACGGATAATCGTATTCCATTTCATCTATCCTGCCTTTTTTCAGGCCGGCAAACTCACCTGCAAAAGTGATTTGTCTTTCGCTTCGAAAGATCATGGGATCGAGGATTCCGCTTTCTTTCGGGAAAAGTGCAAGGAACCTTCCGTGGGAAATTTCAACGTCTTCCAGGTAGCCCCTCGAATCGACCGGCACGTAAAGGGCTTCTATCAGTGAACCCTCGGCAGTCAGTTTTGAATTTACGATTATTCCTCCAAAGACAAAAAACTTTCCCGCGTATGTCCCGGGGTTCAGTTGCAAGTCCGCAAGGGAGGGATTCCGGACAGACGTGTCCATCACATCCTTTCTGATGACAGGGGTGCAGGCAATAAGAAGCAGAAGGAAAGATAATGAAACCAGAGCCGAAAGATATCTTGTCATACCCTAATTGTACAGGTTTTCCAAAGAATTTCAATATCGCCGCAGGCAGGCATGATATAATTATTGATGAAAGCTTTTTCCTCCCTTTTATGCCTGCTCCTTGCTTTCTATCCATGCATCGCAGAATCAGCCGCTATTCTTCCTTCTTGCGACCTGTCGGTATCATTCGAGACGCAGCGGAATATGCTGAAAGGGTTCGCAGCGATCCATATCGGGGAAGAGGTAGAGATGAATATCTCTGTTGATGCGCTCGACATCAAGTCGGTTAGTCTTAACGGACAACCGGTAAAACCTGATATCAAAGAAGGCATTATGAAATTGAAGGGCAAAGGCGCTCTTGAAATAGCCTATGAGGCCGCATTCAGGGAGCAACATGAGCGGGAAGGTGTGCAAAATGGCGGCGCTTCAATAGGGAATATCATTAATGACGAGGAAATTTTGCTGACGGACAAGTGGTATCCGCGCATTGACAGCCGGGCAGTCTACAGTCTTACGGCGATACTGCCGGAAGGTTTGACAGCGGTTTCGGAGGCGGATGAAACAGTAGTTACGAAGACTCAGAAGGGCGTCGAGCACTCGTTCATCTACCGGCATCCGGCATATGCCGTGCACCTCGTTGCAGGCAGATACATTGAGTTGAAGACTGTCTCACGCGGGATAGACATTTACGGATATTTTCGACCTGAAAATCTGTCGCTTTCAAAGACTTGCATGGAACTGTCGAAGAAATATCTTAAGAAATATGGAGAACTCATTTCCCCGTATCCGTACAAACGGTTCTCGGTTGTGGGAAAAACCCTCCCGGAAGGATACCTGATGCCGACTGTCGTGCTCCTGGGACAGGACGCCCTTGGAAGTCCTGCCTTCCTTGAGACATTTCTTGGACCCGCGGTATTGCGTCAGTGGTTCGGAAGCCTTGTCCCTGTTGATAGTGAAACAGGCGACTGGTCCGGTGGACTGGTCTCCTATCTTTTCAGCCGACTCATGGAAGAAGGGAGGCAGTACCGCAAAGATATCATTGTCGAATATGAGAATTATGTCCGGCCCGGAAATGAATTGTCCCTTAAAGAATTTACAGGCGGGAATAACCGTGCGGCGAAAGCCGTCGGTTTTGGAAAAAGCGCAATGGTCTTTCATATGCTCAGGGACCTGACCGGAGAAGACGTATTTTTTGAGGCATTAAAGGTATTCATGAAAGACAAGGAGTTTGAGAAGGCTTCATGGGATGATCTGAAAATTGCGTTCGAAAAAGTATCCGGAGAAAACCTTGCATGGTTTTTTGACCAGTGGACCGGCAGAAAAGGCATTCCTTCGATTACAGCGGCAGACCCCAGGGGTGTCGTCCTGAAAGGGGTTCCTGCGGCAACCTTTGATCTTGTTCAGAATGGTGATCCATATATCATGGATATCCCGGTGAGGATCAAGACCGACAGGGCTGAATTTAATGAGAGGGTGAGACTCGAAAAAGGAAGGCAGTCATTTACAATCCCTGTTCAGGGTCAGCCGCTGGAAATGACCATTGACGGGAACTATGACGTAATGCGCAGACTTTCGGAGGGAGAGCATGCGCCGGTACTATCGGCGCTTTTGGGGGATGACGAAAAGCTCGTTGTCGTTACTGAAGAGGAGGAAAAATATAGCGCGTTGATCGATGTTTTCAAAGGAGAAGGGTATGCCGTGAAAGCAGAGGACGACGTTCAGGATAAGGATATAAAGGCAAATTCACTTATCATATTGGGTCCGGACAACCTTGTAATAAAGAGACTCTTTGGAGGGATAAAAAAGGCGGGTAGGGGATTCGAGGTAAGGGTCAGGAAAAACCCCATGAATAAGTCAAAAGTGGTCGCTATCGCCCAGGGAGACTCAAAGGAGCAGGTTAACCTCGCCGCGAAGGAGATTTCCGGCTACGGGACATATTCTTTCCTGCGGTTTAAGGACGGCAATAATGTCGAAAAACATATCGAAGAGGCAGCGGATGGCATTCAGGTCGGTCTGTATAAGCCGGCACTGGTAATCCGGCCAAAACAGGCCTTGAAACTTGATGAAATTATCGGCGATATCATCGATAAAAAGATAATCTATGCCGGAGAAAAGCACACGAGCTATGAGGACCACAAGGTGCAGCTCCGTATCATCATGAGCCTCCATGAAAGGGGCCGCAAGTTTGCCATAGGTATGGAGATGTTTCAGAGGCCTTTTCAGAGCATTATCAACAGCTATCTCTCGGGCGAAATCGGAGAGAAGGAGTTTTTGAAAAAGACTGAATACTTCAGAAGATGGCAGTTCGACTATAACCTCTACAGGGAAATTGTTGAGTATGCAAAAGCAAATAATATACCAATAATTGCGCTCAATCTCTGGACAGAGATTATCAAAAAGGTTTCGACTGACGGGATCGACGGTCTGACCGATATTGAGAGGACTTTGCTGCCCGAATCCATGGATATGTCCGACGACGATTACAGGGAAAGACTTCTGGAGGTTTTCGATCAGCATAGAAGCCGGGAGAAAAAAAATTTCGACAACTTTTACCAATCGCAGATCCTCTGGGACGAGACCATGGCGCATTCGGTCGATGAATTCCTGAGGAATAATCCTGATCACCAGATGATAGTGCTCGCAGGAACAGGACATATAATGTACGGTTCGGGGATCCCGAACAGGGCGTTCAGGCTCAACGGAGAGGAATATGTTACGGTCATTCCGGCCGGTGAATCAATTGATGAAGATCTGGCGGACTATCTGTATTCCGCAGAACAGATACCGCCGCCGGCCACTCCGAAATTAGGGATCATCCTGACTCGGAAAAAAGGAGCGGTCGAGGTCGAAAAGATTCTGCCGGGCAGCACCGCAAAGAGTCTCGGGCTCAAAAAAGGCGACGTCCTGGTTTCGCTGGATGACTGGAGCATTGAGGACATACCCGACGTGACTATTTTTATGTCGGATAAAAAGAGGGGGGATAAGATAACAATGAAAGTATTGAGGAAAAGGTTATTAACCGGTTACAGGGAGATTGTTTTAACCGGATCGATCTGAGTTTATAAAACTGTAAAAGGTTTTCAGGTATCTTTTGCCGCACACATGCCTGCATGAGAAAGATTGAAATGCCTTTTTTTTCCGGGTTGCGCTCATTCACTTGAATATCTCTCCCGTTTCCTTGAACCACAGGAGAAGGTCGAGGTGAGCAAGCGGAATATCAATCTTTTTGGAGAATTTGGCCATTTTCTCCTCTATCTCAAGGTATTTTGCCCTGCCAATCGAGGCCGGAATCTCTTCTATCACGCCGAGAAATTTTAAATTCCTGAGTATATGCCTGTCCAGAATAGCAATGTTTTCGCCTATCCCCATGTTTCTCAGGAAATGGCTCGCCTCCTTATAGCCGAGACCCCTGATATTTTTCAGCAGCCACTCCCTGCATTCTGAGGCGTCACCGAACCCGGCGAGCAAAGGTTTTATCGAGATTTTTCCTTTGCTCATGAACAACAACCTCGCTTCCACAAGATACAGGGCTTTCTTGTTATGGAACCTGACGCATCGAAGTTTTTCTTTAATCTGTCCGGCTGTTCCTTTCAGCAGAAGGTCTGCCTCTTTCATCGCAAGAATGGCTTCCCAGCAGGATTTCGCTCTCGATTGCGGAGTGAGAATACAGAATGCAAGCTCGCTGAAAATCTCATCATCATCTTTTTGTGGAAGGATATTTGCGAATTCTTTCAGCCGGGAGACTATATCTCCCTTCATGTCTTTATATATATTCTTAAGTTGTGCAATTAACCGCTGATTATTTGAAGGCTTAGGCATAGAGGTATATTGCAATTGCCGCCGGATTCATCCGGGTAGTTTAACACAGAGCATAATAGAGTATACTAAATGCACCTGATGATGGAAAGGGACATGACGGAAGGGATATTCAAATCCGGCGATATATTTGCAGGCCGCGCCGATATCTATCGCCTTGCAGAAGAACTCAGGATTCCGGAAAGGAAAATAATAGATTTCAGTTCTCCGGTCAATCCGCTGGGGGTCTCGAAAAAGATAAAGGCAGAGATACGGAGACATCTGAAATACCTCAATAATTATCCTGACCCGGAAACAAAAAGACTGAGTCAGAAGCTCGCGCAATATCACGGTATCAGCCCTGCGGGGGTTATTTGCGGAAACGGGGCCTCGGAACTTCTGCATCTGATTATAAAGACGTTAAGACCCCGGACTGTTCTCATCCCTTCTCCGTCAAGTCCGGGGTATGAAAGTGCGGTCCTGAGCGTCAGGGATTATGGAGGCTGGAGCGAGGAACCACAGGTCGCATATTTAATGCTGAAGGGGCCGGAAGGCTTTGAGATTAAGCCCGGAGAATTCATCGGCGCAATGAGAGAACAGTCCGCCTCCCCGGATTTCGCGCGTCATAGTATGCTTTCCGGCGCCTTAGCCTTCCTCTGCAATCCGAATAATCCTACCGGAAGACTGCTGAATAAAGGTGATATCAGGAAGATTGCGGAGTCGGCAAAAGAACTCGGATGGCATCTGGTTGTCGATGAGGCTTTAATCGATTTCTGCCCGGGCAATTCGGTTATAGAAGACGTAGCGGATAATCCTTATCTGATCGTGCTGAGGACACAGTCGTATTTCCATGCCCTTGCAGGACTGCGGATCGGATACGGCGTTTTCCCCCCGGACCTTTCCGAACGGCTGCGGGCGGTCAGGGAACCGCTGACAGTAAACAGTCTCGCCCAGAGGGCGGCGGCTTTGGCAGTCAAAGACAGAGTATATGAACGAGAGACGCTCAAACTTGTATCACAGGAAAAAAGGTTTCTTGAAAGGAGCTTCAAAAAACTGGGGCTCGATTATTTCCCTTCCGATGCGAACTTCTATCTTTTAAAAACCGGAAATGCGAATGAGATCGGCGTGGAGCTTAAAAGGAATGGAATTCTGCTCAGGGACTTTTCAAATGTCAGGGGACTCGGCAGCGGTTACCTCGGTATCGCAGTAAAATCTCATAGAGAAAATGCGATATTAGTAAGGGAACTGACTGATATTTTGCTGAAGTAAATCGAAAGTTCAAGGTAAGGCGACTATGCCGTTCAGACAGTGGTTGAGAAGCGCCAATTTTGCCATTGAAGGTATACTCCACGCAGCTAAAACCCAGCGTCATATAAGATACCATTTCTTCAGTGCAGCGGCTGTGCTCCTCCTCAGTTATATCCTGGGTGTCTCGCGCATTGAGTTTGTCATTATCGCACTTTCGGTAATCGCCGTTCTGCTTGCCGAGATGTTCAATACCGCAATCGAAGCGATAGTCGATATCGTATGCCCCGGGCATGACGATAAGGCACGCGTAGCAAAGGATATCTCTGCGGGCGCTGTGCTCGTTACGTCATTCGGTGTGGCTGTCATCGGATACATTATTCTGTTCCCCTATCTTCGGGATTCCTTCAGCAGGGGGCTCCATGTCACAAAACACTCCGATGAAGAGATCGCCCTCATTGCGTTTATCATCGTGATAATTCTTGTCGTAATCACGAAGGCATATTTCGGAAGGGGAATTCCGTTACGCGGCGGAATGCCGAGCGGTCATGCGGCGCTTGCGTTTTCCATATGGGTGGCGACGACCTATATCACCGAAAACTTCATCGTCTCACTCCTTTCTTTTATTGTTGCGGTAATAATCGCCCAAAGCAGGGTGATAACGAAGGCCCATACCGTCTGGGAAGTCATCCTCGGCAGTCTCATGGGTGCTGCAGTGACATTTCTCCTGTTCAGGCTGTTTTCGTGAAAGCAGAAAATGATATATTAAAAAATGCGTAATCTCCGTGATGCCATAGTCGAACTCTACCGGAAGGCCGCTACTTCATTGCCTGCTGATGTCGAAGCTGGTTTGAGGCGCTCACTGGCGAGAGAAGAAAAGGGTTCGGCTGCGAGGGCCGCACTTTTAAAAGTTGTCGAGAATATAAAGCTGGCGAGAGACACCTCAAGGCCGATATGCCAGGATACCGGCGTGCCTGTATTTTTCATAAAAATACCGGCAGGGATCAGCCAGGTGAAAATAAAAGATGAGATAATCAGGGCAACGCGTATCTCAACAAAAAAGATACCTTTGAGACCCAATGCAGTCGATATACTCACGGACAATAATTCAGGTGATAATACAGGCATCGGCTTTCCGGTGATATATTTTGAAGAAACAGCAGGCAAACAGGTCACGATAGACCTCATGCTGAAAGGTGCGGGTTCGGAGAACATCGGGCAGTTATATAAACTGCCAGTGGCGGAACTTAATGCCGGACGGGATCTTGACGGCGTCAGGAAGTGTGTTCTGGATGCTGTTTACAAAGCCCAGGGCAGGGGCTGCCCGCCATACGTTATAGGGGTGGGTATAGGCGCATCGAGAGACCAGGTAACAAGGCTTTCTAAAGAGCAGCTTGTAAGAAGCCTTGACGATAAAAATGTATTCAGAATTTTATATGATAGCGAAAAGAGGCTCCTTGGTGAAGTAAACCAACTCGGGATAGGTCCGCTGGGTTTCGGCGGGAAGACGACTGCACTTGCAGTCAAGATCGGTGTAAATCACAGACACCCGGCCTCGTACTTCGTGGACGTTTCAATATCATGCTGGGCGGACAGAAGGGCGGGGCTTTTAATTAAAATTTAAAATTAAATATGCAAAATTTAAAAAGCAAAACAGTGTCAATAAACCTTCCTATGACAAGACAGGACGTGCTCTCCCTGCATGTCGGAGATATGGTTCTTTTAAGCGGACGGATTGTTACCGGAAGGGATAAGGTGCATCAATTCTTATTCAGGGAAAGACCCCCGGAAGAACAGATACCCTTTAATCTCAGAGGCTCGGTGCTTTACCATTGCGGGCCTATAGTGAGGAAAACAGGCGGAGGATTTGAGTTTATCGCAGGTGGTCCGACGACAAGCATCAGGGTCGAAATGTACGAGCACAGGATAATCTCAGACTACGGTATACGGGGTGTGATGGGAAAAGGAGGCATGGGAAGGCAGACCCTTGATGCACTCAGGAAGAACGGCTGCGTTTATCTGCATGCCATCGGAGGCGCCGCTGTCTATCTTGCGGAAAAGATAAAAAAGGTTGCAGGCGTCTGGAAGCTTGAGGAATTCGGTATGACCGAGGCTATGTGGCTGCTGGAGGTTGAGAATTTCCCGGTAGTTGTTACGATGGATGCCCACGGGAGAAGTCTCCATGAGGAGATCGATAAAAAGTCGTATAATACATTTAAAAAGCTTATCGGCCTCCGCTAGCCAAAACACTCCCTTCATAAGTTTTTCATATTCTCTTCATTAGTTCTTAATAATTTTCCTGTACTTTAATAGCATGTCTTTTTATGAAATACCTGCGGTATTCCCGGCGTTCAAGTTCTGTTTTTATGGAGGAGAAAACGTATGTTGAGAAGAAAACCATTCGTTGTCGCAGGGGTTTTTACCCTTATAGGTGTTATTGTCGGTCTCGGTGTATCTTCGCATTTTAATTTTCAGACAAAGGGATATACGGGCGAGAGAGGGGTTTCGCAGGAAGCGATAGACATACTCTCGAAAACCAATGAGGCTGTCTCCGAGGTTGTAGCCGCTGTAAAGCCCGCGGTGGTAAACGTATCATCGACAAAAACAGTGAAAAGAGGGGGCGTTCCTGCCCCGTTCTTCAACGATCCTTTTTTCAAAAGGTTCTTCGGCGATGAATTCGGGTCTTTCGGAGACCAGAGGGGATATAAGCAGTCGGGTCTCGGCTCCGGCGTAATCGTGGACAGGGCGGGCTATATCCTGACAAACAATCATGTGATAAGGGGCGCTGAGGAGATAAAGGTTACGCTATCCGACAAAAGGGAGTTTAAAGGCAGGGTAATAGGAGCAGACCGGAAGACAGACCTTGCTGTTATAAAAATCGATACCGACGACCTTCCTGTGATTAAACTCGGAGACTCTGATATATTGAAGACAGGAGAAATGGTACTGGCTGTGGGTAACCCGTTCGGGTTAAACCAGACTGTGACGTCCGGGATGGTGAGCGCTACGGGCAGGGCGAATGTAGGGGTTGCGGATTACGAAGATTTCATTCAGACCGACGCCCCCATCAATCCGGGAAACTCAGGGGGCGCCCTCGTGAATATCCGCGGAGAACTTGTCGGAATCAATACCGCGATATTCAGCACAACGGGCGGATATCAGGGTATCGGCTTTGCGATACCGAGCAATATGGCAAAAGCGGTCATGGAAAGTCTCATAAAGAAGGGGAAGGTTGTCAGGGGATGGCTTGGAGTAACAATACAGCAATTGACTCCGGAACTCGCAAAACAGTTTAATCTCGAAGATAAGGCAGGAGTATTGGTTGGAGATGTCGTGGAAAGCGGTCCTGCTGAAAAGGCGGGGATAGAGAGGGGAGACTTGATCGTAGAGTTTGGTGGAAAGGAGGTCACGGACGCGACGAACCTCAGGAATATGGTAGCCGGTACTGCGCCGAACAGTGAGGTTGACGTCAAAGTGCTGCGTAACAAAAAGCCCAAAACAGTCAGGGTGAAAATTTCCGAGATGCCTTCAGAAGAACAGATTTTATCAAAGACTTTTGATAACCATCTGAAGGGAGTGAATATACAGGACGTTACACCTTCATTGAGGAAAAGCCTTAATATCCCGGGCCGCATCATCGGTGTCGTGATAACCGATGTCGACGATGAAAGCCCCGCCGCAGGCATCTTGACGCGGAGTGACGTTATTATGGAGATCAACAGGAACCGTATCGCCGACGTAAAGGAGTATGAACAGACTCTCTCGGGCATTAAGCCGGATGAGAGCATCCTTCTCCTGATATTCAGGAAGGGTTCGAGTTTATACATAACATTGCCGGCAAGGTAGTGTTGAAAAAACGGATCGGATAAACATCCGGTGAAAGGACGGATATATGAAAACTTATAAGTGTAAACAATGCGGCAATGCTACACGTCAGGAGGATGCAATTTGTGTCGTATGCAGGATAGGCCTTACAGCGATGCATGCAGAATTGGTTGATTTGATCAAGAAAGATAAGAAAAGGAAATATGACCTTCTGAGACACGAGGCGTAATTTTTTGAGGGAACGGGTTAACCAGGAGCACTTATAAGCAGTACGCCGGGGATAGAGTTTTTGAGCTTATTCTCGGTCCCGAATTAATTCGGGACCGCTCTATGAGTCGTAGACCGAGGGTTTTGCCTCTTTATTATCAGAGTCTTTTTTACTGTCGGCAAAAGAATCCGGTCAAAGACTCTATCCCCGATTTTTATCTCCTGCTTTATGGATAATCAGGGTTAAGGATTATCTCCGTAATTCAGGTACGTTCCTCCTCCGTTCTGTTTCCTGATCTCTATGCTTACATCGAAAGCTTCCTTCATGAGATCTCTGTTCAGGATATTTTCAGGCCTGCCTATGCCGAGAACCCTTCCGTCTTTAATCAGCATAACCTTTTCGAACTGCAAAGCGATATTGACGTCGTGAAGCGCCATGATAACGGAGATATTTTTCGTATCTTTGAGTTTCTTCAACAGACGATGAATCTCGAGCTGGTATTTAATATCGAGGTTTGCCAGCGGTTCGTCAAGCAGCAGTAAGCCGGCTCCCTGCAGCAGAGTCATTGCTATAAAAGCCCTTTGCCTTTCCCCGCCGCTCAGGTTTGCAAGATACGACTCCGATTTATCGAGTAGGCCGACGAGGTCCAATGCCTCGTCAACAGAGATTTCCGGAGGAATATCGTACGGATAAAGCCCCATGCCTGCAAGCTCCCTGACTTTAAAGGGGACGTTTATATCGAGCAGTTGCGGCAGATAGCATAACAGCTTTGCCCTGTCCCTGTTGCCGTAGGAGGCGAGCTCTTTGCCCCAGAGCTTTATATGACCGACGGAGGGCTTCAGTATCCCGCTTGCAAGTTTAAGAATAGTGGATTTTCCGGAACCGTTCGCACCGAGAAGGCCGATGAACTCTCCGTTTTCCACGGAGAATGTCATGTCACGGATGAGCGGTTCAGTTCTGAAATACCGGAAGTCCACGCCGCCGAGTTCAAGGATGGGTTGATTATGAACCGAGGACATCTTTCTTCCTCAACAGGTAAAGGAAATAAGGCGACCCGATAACGGCAGTTATAATGCCCGATGGGATTTCCATCGGAGGCGCAATCGATCTGCCGATGAGGTCTGCGCCGCACAAAAATGCTCCGCCCGAGACAGCGGAAACCGGAATGACAGAGCTGTTGTCTGCGCCGATGACAAACCTCACGATATGAGGGACAAGAAGGCCTATAAAGCCGATTGTGCCGCCGAGCGATACGGACGCCGAAGTCATAAGCGCAACAGATACGAAGAACAGCAGCCTTTCCCTGCGGGCGGAGAATCCGAGGCTGTGCGCGAGGTCGTCTCCAAGCATAAGCGCATTAAGCGCCTTCGACCTGGAGATGGATATGTACATCCCTGACAGGATGAAAACCAGGCCATATGGAATCAGAGACCAGTCAGCTATCGAGAGGTCTCCGAATATCCAGAGCACGGCCCTTCTGATACCCTCGTATGAGGAGACGCTGATGAGGAGCATTAATAACGCATAGAAGAGAAAACTTAATCCGACACCTGCGAGCAGTAGCCTTTCAGGCAAAAGCCTTCCTTTCTTCCAGCCGAATGCGCCGACCAGTATGCTTACGATGGAGGCGCCGAAAAAGGCGGCAAACGGTATGGTAAATTTCCCAAGGACATACGAACCCGTTACAAGGCCGAAGGCAGCTGCAAGGGCTGCGCCGCTCGAGATGCCGAGTATATAAGGATCTGCAAGGGGATTTCTCAGCATGCCCTGGAGTACGGCGCCCGAGACGCCGAGCGCGGACCCCATGAGGAACGCAACGAGCACCCGCGGAAGTCTGATGGAGAGTAATATCTCTTTTTCAGTGCCCTGCAAATTAAAAGGATTTATTGTATTCTGGCCGAAAAAAAGCGAGGCTAAAAAAATGGAAGCGGAAGTTACGGCAAGGAGGAATAATTTTATCTTAGACATGCAGACATCTCCCCGATACCTTTAACGACCCTCGGCCCCATCCTGTACAGATCATCGCTGAGGAAAAAGACTTTTCCGTTTTTGACAGCAGGGACCGCAGCGATTTTTTTTAGAAGTCCCTGGGACATCCCCTTGATGTCGGTATGACCTTTTCCGATAAAAATGACATCGGGCGCCTGCCGGATGACGGCTTCCATGGAATATTTCGGATAGGATACAGCGGCCTGCGATGCGATATTTGTATGTCCGAGGAGAGTGATAACGTCGTCTATCGCAGTTCCGGGACCGGCGACGATCAAAGGCTCAGGCCATACGATGAAGAGGACTTTCTTTTTCGACGCAGGTCGTGACGAGAACGCCGGACGCTTGACGGCCGCTTCAATCTCCTGTGCAAGGGCATACGCCTTTTCTTTTCGGCCGAGCGCGGAACCCATGTCCCTTATGCCTCCGGGAAGATCCGCGAGTTTCCGGGCCTTAAACACATATGTCCTGATCTTTAACGAACGCAATCTCTCTTCAAACTCCCTGGGATTTCCGTCGGTAGTCATTGCGACAATATCGGGCTTAAGCTTAACTACCGCTTCCAGAGACGGATTTGACATACCGCCGACCCTTGGTTTTTTCTTTGTCTCTTCAGGTTTATCACAGAAAGTTGTAACCCCGACGACTCTGTCGCCGAGCCCCATGGCGTAAAGGATTTCTGTTAAATTCGGTGCAAGGGAAATAATGCGGTTCGGCGGTTCGGCGGATACTGCCGGCGCCGGCAGTAATAAGCGGACGACCAGTACGAGATATAAAAAGTGGAGTCCTGGAATGTTCATTCGTAAATTTTACCTGTTTGAACTCAAAAATCACAAAAACCTTATTGTGGCAAAGCAGTATGGAGTATTATATACTCAATCGAGTAAGATCGGGAGAAAACAGAAAAACGAAATAGAGCATGAACAATCACAATACCGATAAATTAATCCATGAACTCTCCGGCCTCTGCGGCGTATTGCCCGAATACTGGGACATGTTCGGGAAAAGGCACGTAACTTCGCCCGACACAAGGAAAGCTGTTCTGAGGGCGATGAAACTCAGGATCGATACAGACGATGAAATTGTGAAGGAGATCAGGGAGAGAAAGTCGCAACCATGGAAGAACATTATGGCACTCGTTCACGTCATATCAGTCAGCGCCCAACCCCTTTCGGTTCCGCTGTTTATTCCCGTGGGGGAAGGAGCAGAATCAAAACTTGTCGTTACGTGGTCTCTCAGAGATGAAAAAGGAGATGAGACCGTGTCCCGGGTTTCCGGCGATGCGCTGTATATCCTTGAACAGCAGCGGATCGATGGCCTGAGATATATCAGGGTAAATCTGGACATCGGGAACAGGGATATCGGCTATTATTCCCTGGATGTTGAATGCAGGCATCCTGAAAGTATCTTTCAGGGAGGGCTTGATAAACTGCAGAAGAGATCGAGGATTGTCGTTGTTCCTGACACCTGCTATGTCCCCCCCGGACTGGAAAATGGGCGGGCATGGGGCCTGTCGACCAACCTCTATGCAATCCGCTCGGAAAGAAATCCGGGTTCGGGGGATTTCGGCGACCTCAGGGAGATTATTAAATGGGTAGCCGCTTTGAAAGGCAGCTTTGTGGGGATCAATCCCCTGCACGCCATTCCGAATACAAAACCGTTCGGCGTGAGCCCGTACGCTCCCATAAGCAGACTGTATAAAAATTTTATTTACATCGACATCGGAAAGATACCCGAAGTCGCGGAGTCGGAGGAACTGAGAAAAGTTATATCATCCGGGAGATTTAAAAAGGAAGCGGACGTCCTCACAAAAGAGGACTTTATTGATTACGAAGGGGTGGCGCTGCTGAAGAAGAAAATTCTCAGGAAAGCGTTCGATATCTTCCGTGCGATCCATTATAAAAGGAATACGAAACGGGGCAAAGAATTCAGGAAGTTCGTTTCAGAAGAAGGCGATGCCCTTGAAGGGTATGCCCTTTTTATGGCCCTTCGGGAACATATGATGAAAACGAAGAATGTCTTTGCATGGCAGGACTGGCCGCGGGAATACCATGAAATATCAGGAAAAGCGGTAAGGAAATTCAGGAAGGCGCATGCCGTGGAAATACTCTTTCATCAGTATGCGCAGTGGCTTATCGAGACTCAGATGGAAGGCATATCCGGCGATGCGAAAAATTATGGAATGGAGATAGGGCTTTATCACGATCTTGCTATCGGATCTGTCGGCGGCGGGAGCGATGTATGGAGTTATCAGGATGTTTTTGCGGCCGGATCCGATGTCGGCGCGCCTCCTGATGATTTCAGCCCGGACGGACAGAAATGGGGCTTCCCTCCCGCGATACCGGAAAAATTAAGAGAAACCGGATATGAATTGTTCATCCGGACGATAAGGAAGAATATGAAACACGCCGGGGCGATAAGGATAGACCATGCGCTCGGCCTCTTCAGACTTTTCTGGATACCCGACGGTATGAAACCAAAAGACGGCGCCTATGTCGGTTATCCCTCGGATGACCTTCTCGGAATCATTGCCCTGGAGAGTGTCAGAAACAAAACCCTGGTGATCGCAGAGGACCTCGGCACCATAGGCGAAAATGTCAGAGAAGAGCTCAGGAGGTTCGGGATGTTCTCTTACCGCCTTTTTTACTTNNTACTGGAAGGGCGGGGATATCGAGGTTAGAAAAGAAACAGGCAAATACGCGGACAAAAACCAGTGGCTTCAGCAACGCCGTGAAAGGGAAAGGGACAAAGGGCTTATCCTTGCCGCCTTGAAGTCTCAGGGCATCCTGCCTGATGAATACCCTTCCGATCCCTTGATGGTACCTGAAATGAACCCTGAATTATGTATGGCGATATATGAATATCTTGCCCGGACACCTTGCAGACTGATGCTCGTCAGCCTTGACGACGTCATCGGCGCCCTGAATCAGCAGAACATGCCGGGGACGATAGACAGCCATCCGAACTGGATACAAAAGACACCGCTGACGCTTGAGGAGATGATGAAAGACAGGAGGTTTTTTGATCTATCCGATATGTTAACCAGAGGGGGTTATTTCGGATCAGAAAAATTTGCCTCGTTCAAAGCTTTGCGTTAGAATAAGGATACCCTCTTGAATAAACCCGAATATCGTATAAAATATGAAGCAGATATGCTGAAAAACCTTTTAATTCGGAAGGATAACATCCATATTCACGTAAACGTACTTTTCACGTTTGGTGAATTCTGATAAATGTTCGACGGCCTGACTGAAGTGCTGTGAGGTGTCTCAGAAAAAGCTTTTTCATCATATCTGCCTCACAAATTGGATGAATGTTATGCAACTGATAGGTTAAATACATTTTCCCGGAGGTATTATGGCACATCTGAAGGTTCTTGCGTTGGTCCTTGCAGGAGGAAAGGGTGAGCGGCTTTTCCCGCTGACTGCGTTCAGGTCGAAACCGTCAGTCCCTTTCGGCGGCAGATACCGGATAGTCGATTTTGTCCTGAGCAACTTTGTCAATTCGCATATTTACTCCATATATCTCCTCGTGCAGTATAAATCCCAGTCGCTGATCGAACATGTAAGAATGCACTGGAACCTGTCATCCGTTGTAAAAAGCCACTTCGTTACCGTTGTCCCGCCGCAGATGCGTATGGGACCCGAATGGTTTCAGGGAACAGCTGATGCGGTTTTCCAGAATATCGGCCTCATCCAGCAACACAACCCGAAACTCATTATCATATTCGGCGCGGACCATATCTACAGAATAGATATCCGGCAGATGATGGATTTCCATCTTGAGCGGGAGGCCTTTGTGACCGTAGCCGCACGGCCCGTGCCGGTCGAACTGGCGTCATCGTTCGGCGTCATCGTGACAGATGAAGCCGGACGGATTGTGGGATTTCAGGAAAAACCGAAAAAGCCGGCGCCTATGCCGAATGACCCGACCCGCGCATATGTTTCCATGGGAAATTATATCTTCAATAAAGACATATTGCTGGAAGCGTTGGGAAGGGCGCAGAGGAAAAAACAGCATGATTTCGGAGCGCATGTTATCCCGGATCTGATCGATACCGGCAAGGTGTTTGCTTATGATTTTGCAACCAATGTCATCCCCGGAACAAAGCCCTATGAAGAGAGGGGTTATTGGCGCGACGTAGGAACGATATCCGCAATTTTTGATGCGCATACCGATATGCTGGGAGGAAAGCCTCTCTTCGAACTCGACAACGACCAATGGCCTATTCATCCGTCAGGGTATGAGGGTCCTGCGACGAAGATCCTGAGAGGCGATATACGGAACAGCCTGATTGCAGAGGGATGTAAGATTCAGAAGGCTAAAATCCGGAACTCCGTGATCCGGAGCGGCGTGACGATTGAAGACGATGTGACCGTGGAGGACAGCTTGATTATGGACCACGTGATTCTGAAGAAGGGGTGTAAACTCAGGAGGGTGATCGTGGACAAGATGAATATTATTGACGAGGGGGTGCAGATCGGATTCGATCCTTCAAAGGACCGCTTCCGCTGTCACATAGATGCATCGGGAATCGCTATTGTGCCGAAAGGCGGTTTGCTGATAAAAGCCTCGAGATAGCCTCGTTCCATCCGGCGGGACCGATGCCGTGTGCTTTTACGAGTTTCGGAACATTAATGCGGGAGTCGTAATTTCCGTCGGACTTTTGTACGATAACAGGAATATCTGCTTTTTCGAGCATGGGGATATCATTGGGACTGTCTCCGACTGCAACTGATAAGATTTCGCCCGCGTGCTTTTTATACAATTCAATCAGGACTGATACAGCTTTCCCTTTGTCGCTGTCGCCGAGGATATGATAGAACCTCCCCTGGGTATAATGAAACCCTTCTGCCCTGATCGCCTTCAGAAGATGCTCTGTCTCCTGTTCGCTTCCTTTAAAAATAAACGGTTCATCGAAATCCCGCTCCTGGGCCATCGACGCCTCTTCGCAGCTCATATTCGATACCCCGGCTACTTCCCGAACCGTCATATCTCCAAAACCCTTCACTGCAAAGCCCTTTCGGCGAAGTCCGGCTAATGCCGCCCGCAAATCTTTATAAGGAGAGCCGAGTGGAATAAGATCATATTCCCGGGTCTGCAGAATTTGAAATTCGAAATCCGAAATTTGAAATCCGAAGTATCCCCTGGGAATAAATATCCCCCCTCCGTTTTCGGATACAAAGGGGTGGAGGTTGTGGAGTTTCTCCCTGTAATACTCTATCTCTTTTCTCGTCTTGCTTGAACAGATGATGAGGGGGATGTCCCTCTGCTTCAGCAACTCAAGAGCAGGCAATGCCTGTTCAAAAGAATATGTAGAGGCATCAAGCAGGGTGCCGTCGAGGTCCGTAAAGACTATCAATCCGCTCATTCGATAATCGTTATCTGGATATCCATGACATTCGTTCCCGTAGGCCCTGTTATCAGGAGATCGCCGGTCTTTTTGAAGAAATTGTACGAATCGTTGTTCTTCAGATATTCATGAGGATCCAACCCCATAGCCCTTGCCTTCCTGACGGTAGATCCGTTAACAATCGCTCCGGCTGCATCTGTGGGCCCGTCTGTTCCGTCGGTCCCCGCCGAGAGGAGGGTAATCCCGTCATATCCGTTTATCTCCATTGCAAACGCAAGCGCGAGTTCCGTATTTCTTCCTCCGAGGCCGTCCCCCCTGACGGTAACCGTTGTTTCGCCTCCTGAAAGCAGACACATCGGCTTTCCGTAATGCCGGTCTTTGCGGACCGGGACCGCCTTTCGAGCAAGCCATTTGGCGGTTTCTGCGGCTTCGCCGGAAATTTCCGGGGAAATAATTTCCGTATTAAACCCCAGGGATTCTGCTTTTTCCCTTGCGCCTTCCAGCGCTTTTCTGTTGCTTCCGATGATGATGTTATCGACCTTCCGGAAGACCGCGCTGCTCTCTTTCGGCGTTTCAGGTATAAGACCGCCGGCACCGTTGCGAAGAATGTCATAAATACTCCGGGGAATCTTCTCAAGGAGCCCGAATTTTTCCAGAACTCTCAGTGCATCGGCATATGTTGAGGAATCGGGGGATGTGGGGCCTGAAGCGATTACGTCAACCCTGTCACCGATGACATCAGAGAGTATCAGGGAGAGCACCCGTGCCGGGTAGGCAATCTCCGTGAGTCTGCCGCCCTTGACACTTGAGATATGCTTTCTCACAGTATTAAGTTCATGGATATCCGCCCCGGCTTTCAGGAGCAAATCCGTAACAGTCCGCTTTTCATAAAGCGTTATCCCTTTAAACGGCGAGACGAGAAGAGCTGACCCTCCGCCTGATATGAGACACAGCACAAGGGTTTTATCATCTGCATTGGATAAAAGGTTTATTATTTCGTTTGTGCCTGTCAGGCCGTTCTCATCAGGCAACGGATGTCCCGCCTCATGTACCTTTATCCCTGACGGGTTATCGGCACAATGTCCGTATTTCGTGATAACAATACCGGCATCAATGGGCACGGAAAGATTACCTTCAATCGAAATCGCCATCCGGCATGCCGCTTTTCCGAAGCCGGCAACATAGAGTTTCCTGCAATTGCAGCGCTGATAAAGAGAGCGGATTATTTCCGCATGCCGGGCGGTCGATTTATAAGGGTCGACTGCCTGCAACGCAGCATTAAAAAGTTCTGAAAGAAGATGTTCTCCGCTTCTCATGGTATAATTATAGTGTTCTTTTGGTTTTTGCTCAAACTGTGCCTCATTTATTTCGGAAATTGCATTAATGAACAAGATAATGAACTATAACCCTTATTATCTGTCGGTTTACCGCGGAAGTGAATATTTTCTTATGCATATTTGAGATTTTGCCGTGGCGGAGAAGTTTCAGATTTATACGGATTTGCTGGAATAATCTCTGAATGGCAATAACTGGATTTATCAGTAAGGGAGGTATACTATGGCGGATTTTTATCAGACAGGGGTAATCGCAACATTGCATCGGCTTGGCAGGATTGACATCGAGAAGCTTGAGGCGGAGTTGACATGGTATGCGGAAGAAAGGCCGATTGCGCTCGTCCTGCCGTCTCTTTACAGTGAGCTTGAGGGAGATGCACTGAAAGGCATTGTAAGGGAATTAAAAGAGGTGAAATATATTAAGGAGATCGTTGTCACGCTCGGACCTGCATCTGAGGAGGAATTCAAAAAGTCGAAAGAATTTTTCTCTGTTCTACCCCAAAAAACAAGGATTATATGGAATTCCGGCCCGAGGGTGGAGTCGATTTATAAGGCAATCGAAGCTGCCGACCTTCCCATAGGCGAACCGGGGAAGGGGCGTTCTGCCTGGATGTCTTACGGCTATGTATTATCGCAGCTAAAGTTTTCAGCGATCGCACTCCACGACTGCGACATAGTCACTTACAGCAGGGAACTGCTTGCCCGGTTGTGCTATCCGGTAACGAACCCCAATCTCGATTACGACTTCTGCAAGGGGTTTTACAGCAGGGTGACCGACAGGCTTCACGGAAGGATGACGAGGCTCCTTGTAACGCCTCTTATCCGGTCGCTCCAGAAAATACTTGGTTTTTTGCCTATACTGGTCTTTTTTGACAGTTTTCGATATCCGCTGGCAGGCGAGTTCTCGATGGATGTTGATCTTGCGAGGGTGAACAGAATTCCCGGCGACTGGGGACTTGAAGTCGGGGTTCTCGCAGAGGTTTACAGAAATACTTCGTCGAGAAGGGTTTGCCAGGTTGATATTGCTGAAAATTATGAGCACAAGCACCAGGACCTCTCTCCGGAGGATGCGTCAAGAGGTCTGTACAAAATGTGTGTCGATATATGCAAGTCAATTTTCAGGACACTCGCTTCAGAAGGAATAGTGTTTTCGGACGGTTTTTTCAAAACACTGGTGCCCACCTACGTGAGAACGGCGCAGGACATGCTGAAACGTTACGAGGACGACGCTGCCGTCAACAGTCTTTTCTTCGACCGCCACGAGGAGAGCCTTGCGGTGGAGACGTTCACTAACGGGATAAAAAAGGCCGCGGAGACGATCACCGAAGACCCCCTGGGTGTGCCTCTCATCTCAAGCTGGGACAGGGTGACATCTGCAGTGCCTGATATTCTTGATCGAATCAGAAAAGCGGTGGACGAGGATAATAAACCCTGACGTTGTGTAAAATATGAGGCAGATTGGATAAATAAGCAATTTTTTTAATGCGGAGGGAAAAATGAAGAAGGTATCGGCCGGTATCCCTGTCAAATGAGAAATATTCTGATAGGATTCGCCGTCGTACTGATCATATTTACTGTCATCCGGAGCAATTTCACCGTGCCCGGGAGTCCTGAAGATGTTTCACCGGACACACAGACGTGCAGAGAAATATGCGGTACCGTAAAGAAGGGAGAAACTCTTTTCGATATCTTCAGGCGATACAGTCTTGATGCGGGTGATCTTCTGAAACTGGGAGAAGCCTCTGCCGAAATCCACGGATTACGGCACTTGTACCCGGGGCGGACATATAAGATTACCGTCGATGAGAACAACCGGATAGATTCCTTCGACTATTGGATTGATGAAGAGAACATGCTGAGCGTTAAGCGCGCCGGAACAGGGTTCTCCGCGGAAAAGGTGTGTGTCGAGTATGAAAAAAAGATCCTGCACCTGGGCGGCATCATACAGGACAACCTGATCGCATCCATGGGCGACGGCAGAGAGCGGGTAATGCTTGCTCTGAGTTTGTCGGATATTTTTGCATGGGACATGGATTTTACCTCTGACCTGAGGAACGGGGACACGTATAAGGTAGCGGTTGAGGGATACTACCTGAACGGAGAATTCAGAAAATATGGAGACATACTTGCGGCAGAATTTGTCAACAGCGGGGAAATATATAATGCATACAGATTCGAAACCGACGGCGAAACCGGCTATTTCGACGCCGACGGCAGATCACTGAAAAGGGCATTTCTCAAGGCGCCTTTAAATTTCAGACGTATCAGCTCACATTTTTCCCGCAGCCGCTTTCATCCTATTCTGAGGATATACAGACCGCACCACGGTCTTGACTATTCTGCTCCCGCAGGAACTCCTGTTTCCGCTGTCGGCGGAGGGACAGTGATATTCTCCGGACACAGGCAGCAATACGGGAAACTTGTAATTATAAGGCATACCAACGGCTGGAAGACCTATTATGGTCATCTTTCCAGAATCGTAAAGGGTGTGAGAAAGGGCGGGAAAATTATTCAGGGGCAATTGATCGGATTTGTAGGGTCCACAGGGCTTGCAACAGGGCCCCACCTCCATTATGAGTTGAGGATCAGCAATAAGCCGGCCAATCCTCTGACGGTGAAAATGCCGCGGGGCAAGGCAGTACCAAAGACGCTGATTGCGGAATTCAGGATTTTTAAGAATCAAATGGATACGCGGATTGCTTCAATTGCCGTCCCCCGTTATACTGCAATCGAAAAAAGGGAGAAGACCGGGACATAAGGCGTATGACCCACGATCAGGAGGAGCAGGATGGAAGAAAAGACGATGTTTGAATTCATGCAATGCATAAGCCTGCTGAAGGCAACGGGCAAGAAAGCCAAAGGCCTTCGGGAGCTGAGGGACAGAATAAGCGATGTAAGCGATGAAAGCATATTTCACCATACCTACCAGTATTTTCTTAAGGGTCACATCCTCGAATATACCAACGACTTCGCACAGTGGACGGGAGAAAGTCTTGAGGAAAATGCCCTGTCTGAAAGACTTTCGAATACGGATCTGTATGCTTTCAAGGACATTAACAGCCTGAGGCAGGAACTCATAAAGGTGATCGACGAGCACCTTGATATGTTCCCGGAACCGAGGGAGGCGATGCCGACGGATGAGTTTTACTTCAATGAAACAGTGACATTCGTATTTCCTGTCGGTACAAGAGCCCGCAATCTCGCAGAGTTTCTTACTGCGTTCAGATATCTCGATGCGGCTTCCATCTATTATCATTTTTATGAAGCAAGAATGCGTTTGGGGGGCGGGATTGACGATTTTTCGAGATGGATCGAGGAGGTCTTCGGAAAAAAGGAACTTGCCGGCAGAATAAGAGCGATAGATCCCTTTATGCACAATCTGGAGGAGATAAAAAAACACATTATTGAAGAAGTTGAAGAAGAAGTAAGAAAAGATATGGAGGTAATAGATCGATGTTTGATCAGTATATAGGGATATCGCCGAAAAGTGACCTGATACTCCTTCAGACGCTGGGAGAGAAGCTGCATAAGAGGACATTCCTCCATATTAATTCCACCCGTGAAGGGGGAGGGGTTGCCGAGATTTTGCAGAGAATGATTCCGATGCTCGGAGAACTGGGGATTCAGGCGCGGTGGGAAGTGATTGAAGGGGACGCAAAATTTTTTGACATTACAAAAAAGATCCACAACGCCATTCAGGGCAATATCGAGGATATTACCGAAGAGATGTGGCAGCACCACTATGAGATCAACAAAAAAAATGCAGAAAAACTCAACCTTGAAGCTGATGCCGTTCTGATACACGATCCGCAGCCTGTTCCCCTCATAGAATTTAAAAAAACAGGCGTATGGCTGTGGAGATGCCACATAGATGTATCGAGTCCGCAGGAGGAGGTTTGCGATTATCTTACCCGGTATTGCCGGAAATATGATGCTGCCATTTTTTCTGTTGCGAAGTTTGCGCGGGCTTTCCCGATAGATGAGTTTATCGTATCGCCTTCGATAGACCCTGTAAGCGAAAAAAATAAAGAGTTGACCAGGGATGAGATCGGCTCAATATTGGAAAAATTTCAGATAACCGCGGACAGGCCCATTATCCTGCAGGTTTCCAGATTCGACAGGTTCAAGGATCCCATAGGAGTTATAAAGGCATACCGCCTTGTCAAAAAATATAATGACTGCGTTCTTGTTCTTGCCGGGAGCCCTGCTACAGATGATCCTGAGGGCGAAAAGGTGCTCGATGAGGTAAGGGAATATGCAGCGAATGACCCCGATATATCCATCCTTTTATTGCCGCCTTTCAGCGACAGGGATATCAATGCATTGCAAAGGTCTGCGACTGTCATCCTGCAGAAATCTCTAAGGGAAGGGTTCGGACTTACTGTTTCCGAGGCGATGTGGAAGGGGAAACCGGTCATCGGGGGAGCTGCCGGCGGCATTCCTCTCCAGATAATACATGGAGTTACGGGCTTCCTCGTTTATTCGGTTGAGGGCGCTGCATTCAGGGTAAGGCAACTCCTGAATAATCCCGTAATGGCAGAAGAGATGGGAGAAAAGGCAAGAGAGCATGTGCGGAAAAATTTCCTAATCACGAGACAGATGAGGGACTATCTGTCTGTCTGGTATGCCATGGAGAATAAGGGCAGGAGTATCCTGGAACTGTAG
>DCVG01000111.1:9511-9914 GCA_002328665.1 Nitrospiraceae bacterium UBA2194 | reverse complement strand
TTCTTTATTATTACATTTATAGTGCCCTTGATTTCAAGAAGGCGGGAATCGCATTGGCCTCCCTCGGCCCCACGGTCACCCGCCAGCCTTCGAGTTTGTCTTCTATTGAGCCGCTTAATATTGCCACATATCCGGGGATGATAAGCTCCCTGTGACGTATATCGTTTTCTACCCCGCTCTCGCGGATGAATTGCGCAATTTTTGAGGCGGTAAACTTCCCGGCTGCCCACGCGGTAAGCACTGACAGTCCCTCGCAGTCCATAACGGCGAGACGGCTTGGGACCTTGCTGTTCTCCACTTCGCCGGAGACAATAAAATACGTAAGGGAGAAGTTCGTAGTAATGAAAAGAGGAGACTCGGGCTGAGGTTCACCGATACTGTAGATCTTCTGCTCGACCTGCAT
>DCVG01000111.1:0-9350 GCA_002328665.1 Nitrospiraceae bacterium UBA2194 | reverse complement strand
GCAACGCCGAGCGTCACCTTATATGATTTCGCAAGTGAAGCCATATTCTGGGAATTACCCGCATTGGCGCCGTATAGTATCGGTTTCCCGTCTGCAAACAGTTTCAGCGCCGTTTCCGCGGCCTGCAGGTTGTCCGTACAGATAATGACTGGCAACCCGGGCGCCTTTTCCGCAATCACTTTTGCAGCGGCTTCGAACCTGACGGCGTCCCCTGAATCGTTCACCAGCGCAACGGAATCGACCCTGAGTTTTTGACCGACCCTTTCGATTTCCGAATCAAGCACCTCCTGGACTTTTTTCGCTATATCGGCGTCCTGAAGCGAGTCTTTTATCTCAAGCGCAAACGCACAGGGGTTCACAAACCTCTTGTCATGCCTGAAGAGGACTGTCTCTTCCCCCAGTTTGACCGCCCTGTCGCCCGCGCCGAAGGTAACCGGTCTTACGGGAGGAGCCGACGCCTCACCCAGTTTCTGTTTCGCTTCCTCGGAGACGTCCGGACATGCGTCCAGGGACGCCTGCCTCTGGGCGAGCTTCATTGCAAAGGCAAGACATGTCGGAAAACCGCATTTTTTGCAATTTGTTTTAGGAAGGAGTTTAAATATTTCAACACCGGTCAAAGCCATCAGAAACCTCCACTTATAATTAAATAGTGTCTGTCCATAAGTCGTGTTTCGTCATTGTCCGTCCGTCAATACGTAAGACGGATGACCGGACAATCCAGAACCTATTGAAAAGATTGGATTCCCCGATCAAGTCGGGGAATGACAGGTGCTTAAATCTTAGTTTATACACAGACTCTTAAATTAGTTCCTCTATCAATTTTCCGACCGACCCGGCCGCCTTCGGATGCCTCATGATGAAGAGACCTGCTCCGGCCATGAGCAGTGATACTGCTGTAACGGCTTCCCAGGCTATTCCTCTTTCTTCCAGACTGCCCCACTGCGGGATGTCGGCCTCTGCAGCCTGCGTCTCCTTCACCTTCCAGACATACATGCCGACGTCGCCGAGAATCGGCTGCTGCATGGTCGCGTCGTTCTGCGCAAGGGCGGCAAGCCTTATGCGCTCCATAACCGAATAAGTGTATTCAAGACCATACCCGAGTGCCGAACACATGGGGTCGATGACGATCCTCTCCCTGTCAAACCCCATTTGTGTGACGAGGATATTCAACTGCTTCGACAGGTTGATGTCGAGCTCCGACATGGCAATCAGTTTATGGTCGTTCGCCATCGCCGCTGCCGCAATTGTCTTATAGTTCGCTTCCTGCGCCTTGCCGATCAGGCAATTTCTGCCGTTTGCCGCTTCTGCCGCAGCGACCATTACAGATGCGTCTTTTTCGGCGTTATTGCTTCCGAGGATAATCAGCGGGATATCCACGGCAGAAAGAACGTCCTTCACTGTTTTTGCCGCGTCTTCGGCTGAGCGGTCTTCCCTGTCGGGATGCGTGCCTGTGAGTCTGAGGGCAATCGCTTCCGCACTGAACGTGTCCCGGCAGAATTTTGCCCATAGCGCAGGATCATGCGAAACATCCTTATAGGGTTTCCGCACTTCCTCGGGCCAGTCCTGAGGCGGGACATCCTGAACCTCATATGCGATGACAGGTCTGTTAGGCAATACTCCTTCAAAAGAAAGAAACGGAAGGGTATTTTCGCCTCCGAAGGTGATATCGCGCGGAGATGTTCCGATGTTTACGTGGAAGACCTTACCGGGAAAAGATTCTTTTGGTGGGACGAAAGCCATGTTTCCTCCTCCTTGAATAAGGATTAAAGGATAAGGATTAAGGGGTACCGGCTAAGGGGTAAGCGCTTTTTAACGTTTCAAAGCTTATCTCTTAATCCTTGCTCCTCCAATTACATTTCCAAATACGAATGGGCATAGAGCGTCCTGCCCAATATCACATCAATAGTCTTGGCGGTAGGTGCGACTTCATGGGGGTCGGCAATAACCGCGGAAAGACCTTCATAGATCAGCAGGGAAAGAAAATAGTTGTTCAGTACCGGCCTCAACAATTTCGGGCATCCGTTTGATATGTTGCTGAGTCCGGCGACAGTTTTCATGGGCGGGTCATTCAACTCCTGAAACATTTTGACCGCCTTGATGACCTTCAGCGCATGGTCCTGGGAAGTCGCGATCTGAAGGACAAGCGGATCGAGATAGAGGTCCTCGAGCGGTACCCCGTATTCGGAAGCCCTCGCCATGATCTCTGCCGCAATACCCGCCCTCTCCTCGGCGTCCGCAGGCAATCCTCCCTTTCCAACAGTAAGGCCGATTATATGTGAATTATATTTGGCGGCGAGTTCAAGCATCGGGAACCTCTCGGGATCGTTCGAAGTGGAATTTATCAGCGGCCTGCCCCATTCGTTCCGGTGGATTTGAAGACCGGCTTCAATAGCCTGGTAGTTGGTCGTGTCGAGGCATACCGGCAACGGCACGACCTCCTGGATCGTGGTGACCATCCACTGCATCAATTCCCCGCCCCCGTCTTCTGCAGGCCCGATGTTGGCGTCAATCATGCCTGCTCCCGCTTTCCACTGGGAGACGGCGATCTCCTGTATCGGCCCCTTGTCCCTTTTCATCATAGCCTCTCTCACTCTTTTGGCTATTATGCTCAGTTTCTCACCTATGATCAGCATAAGCGCTCCTTTCTGACTATAAAGGGGCGATTCGAGTTGTTCCAAAACCGCCCCGTTGGGATCTATGATGAAAAAAAAACATCCTTCTCCGCTCGGACACCGGAGAACAGATGGGTAAATGATAATATCATAACCGGAGGTGCGATGTAAATATCTTTTTTTCGTTATATCGGAAATTTATCGGTATATTAAAAATAACTAAAAAAAATGCTTGCTTTTTAAAAAATAACGTTATAAAATTTACCCAAAATTTAAGTTGACAAAGATTTCTTGTTGTACTATCTTTATAGATTAGTAAAGTATTAGTGGAAGGAGGTGAAAATTAATGAAGAAGGTTATCGCTTTAGTATTATCATTAATGTTATTGGTGGCATTTACCCTCGGCTGCAAACCGGCCGAAACACCAAAGCCAGAGGAAACCAAACCGGCTGAAGCACCGGCTCCGGCTCCTGCAGAGACACCGGCTGAAGCACCGGCTCCGGCTCCGGCTCCGGAAACACCGGCACACAAGTAATATCTTTGATTTTCAGGGGATAGATGCATTCGTCTATCCCCTGAANNCATTTTTTGATATGGTTATTGAAAATAAGAACCATCTAAACACGTTCATTTATGGCGAATATGAGCATTGAAGGAAGACACCATATTCTGGAACTGGCACAGCAGGTTGCCGGTGAGCAGGGAGTGGAGCTGTTTGACCTCGAATTATTGGGGAAAGGCAAGCTGTTGCTCAGAGTGGCTGTCGACAAGGAAGGAGGGGTCACGCTTGACGACTGCGAGAAGTTCAGCAAGAGCCTGGGCGCTCTTCTGGATGTCGAAAACCCGATACCGGGCCCGTATACACTTGAGGTATCCTCACCGGGGCTCGACAGGCCCTTGAGAAATTTGAATGATTTTGAAAAATACAAAGGCAAGTGTGCGCGTATAGTTGCAACAGAGAAGATCGAGAACCGGAATTTCTTTATCGGCAGAATCGAAAGAGTCGAAAACGGCCTTATCACGCTCTCTGTGGACAACCGTCCCGTCATTATCCCTTTTGATAAAATATCAAAGGCAAGACTGGAGATAGAATTGGCATGCCCAAAGAACTCTGTTACGTCGTAGACCAGATCAGCAGGGAAAAAGGTATCCCGAGAGAGGTGTTGATCGAGACCCTCCGCTCGGCCCTGCTTTCCGCCACAAGAAAGAAGTTCGGCGGCAGAACGAACATCGATCTTAACATAGATCCGAAGACGTGCGACATTTCCGTTTTTGAAACAAAAACCGTTACCGCGAAAGTAGTCGACAGGAACGAAGAAATATCTCTTCAGGATGCCTGTAAGATTTCTCCGGAAGCAAAGGACGGGGATACGGTAAACGTGCCTTTGGACCTGCACGACTTCAGCAGGATTGCTGCGCAGACGGCAAAACAGGTTATCTTCCAGCGCGTAAGGGAAGCAGAGAGAGACGTTATTTACAGCGAATTCAAAAACAAGGTCGGACAGATCGTCAGCGGCGTCGTCATGAGAAAAGAGAAAGGCGCCTATTTCATCAACCTCGGAAAGACCGAGGCTGTCCTTCCGGTAAAAGAGACCCTTCCGAATGAAAACCTCAAAAGAGGCGACACTGTCAGGGCATATATTGAAGACGTAAGGGTCACACCGAAGGGTCCTGCCATCATGGTGACAAGGGCCAACCCCCAGTTTATTGCGTCCCTGTTCACAATGGAAGTACCTGAAATCAACGACGGGCTCGTCATAATTAAAAATATAGTCAGGGAGCCCGGTGAGAGGACTAAACTTGCGGTATACTCGAAGAATCCTGCCATCGACCCTGTAGGCGCGTGTGTCGGCATGAAAGGCACCCGCGTGCAGTCGATAGTGCGGGAACTCAGAGGCGAGAGGATAGATATTATACCGTGGACGGATGACCCGAGGCAGCTTGTTGCGCGGGCGTTAAGTCCGGCTTCAGTGGACAGGATCGGGATTAATGAAGAGACAAAGACCGCCATGGTGGTCGTAAACGATCAGCAGCTCTCCCTCGCCATAGGCAAAAGAGGACAGAATGTAAGGCTCGCGATGAAACTCACCGGCTGGGATATCGACATTCTGAGCGAAACCGAATATTCGAAAATAAGAATAGAAGAAGCAGAAAAGACATTCTCTCCGCCGTCTGCTGATGGTTAAAGACCCATCCGATTTTGAGATCCAGTATATAAAAGGTGTAGGCCCCCGCAGAGCGTTATTGTTCGGCCGTCTGGGCATCAGGACGCTCAGGGACGCCTTTTATTATCTCCCCTGCCGGTATGAAGACCGGAGCAATATAAAAAAAATAAGCGACCTGAAATACGGAGAGGCAGAGACCGTATCCGGGAAAGTCGTTTCCGCCGGGATCATAAAACTGCCGCGCAGAAATCTGAGAATATTCGAGCTCACCGTTAGTGACGGAAGCGGTCTTCTGAAAGGAAAATGGTTTAACCAGCCTTTCATGAAAAAGAACTTCATGGCAGGTGATGAGGTCCTGCTCTGCGGTACAGTCAGGAGGAACTCTTATTACGGGACAGGGTTTGAAATGGACAACCCCGAATATGAAATCATGAATGACGATGATGATCCGCTTATCCATACAAACAGGATAGTACCCGTATACAGGGTCACCAGCGGGCTCAGCGTAAGACAAATGCGCTCGATCATGTTCACTGTAATCAATAACCATGCCGGGGAGGTCTCCGATACCATGCCGCCGGAACTGCTTGCAAAATATTCGCTGCCGGGCCTCTCTGAGAGTCTCAGCAGGGTGCACTTTCCCGATACGCAGGCGGATACAGGGCTGCTTAACCGTGGGAGGAGCGATTATCACAGACGGCTTTCTTTCGAAGAACTCTTCATGTTCGAACTCGGCCTTGCCGCAGTGAAAAGAGAAACCGTAAGCGAAAGAGGCATCGCTTTCACCTCCGGCGGCGGTCTCCTGAAAAAGCTTCTCTCGATGCTTCCCTTTCAGTTGACCCTGTCCCAGGAAAGGGTGTTCAGGGAAATCCTCGAGGACATGAAGAAGCCCTATCCCATGAACAGGCTCATACAGGGTGACGTCGGCTGCGGGAAGACTGTTGTCGCATTGATGGCGATGATGGTCGCAGCCGAATGCGGTTACCAGTCAGCCCTTATGGCGCCCACCGAGATTCTTGCAGAGCAGCACTTTATCAACATCCATGAAATTGTCGAGGCCCTCGGGTTGAACGTTTGTCTTTTGACCGGCAGCAGCAGGGAGAGGCCCCTCGCCGGCATAGCCTCAGGAGACATCCGGATCGTTGTCGGTACCCACGCCCTGATACAGGAGGGGGTCACGTTCAAAAACCTCGGCTTTGCGGTTATAGACGAACAGCACCGCTTCGGGGTGATGCAGAGGGCATTGCTCAGGAAGAAGGCATTAAACCCGGACATCCTCGTTATGACTGCCACTCCCATCCCCAGGACCCTTGCACTCACTCTTTACGGAGACCTCGATTATTCGGTGATAGACGAGCTTCCACCCGGCAGACGCCCGGTGAAGACCATTTTATCCCAGGCGAAACAGAAGGAATCGATTTACAGGCTCATCAGGGACGAGGTCGGCAAGGGCAGACAGGTATATGTCGTATATCCGGTCATTGAGGAATCGGAAAAGACCGACCTCAGGTCGGCAACCATCGGGAAAAGCGGCTTCGAAAAAGTCTTCCCCGAATTCAGGACCGGCCTGATCCACGGCAGGATGAAGCCTCTGGAGAGAGAGCAGATAATGGCCTCTTTCAAGGCAGGTGGAATAGACATCCTCGTCAGCACGACGGTCATAGAGGTCGGTGTGGATATCCCAAATGCCACGCTTATGATTATAATACATGCCGAGAGGTTCGGGCTGTCGCAGCTCCACCAGTTGAGGGGCAGGATCGGAAGGGGCTCGCATGAGTCCTGCTGCGTGCTCCTCGCCTACGGACCTTACGGGAATGAAGCGGGGAGAAGACTTGATATAATGGTAGAGAGCAACGATGGTTTCAGGATCGCCGAAGAAGACCTGGACATCAGAGGTCCGGGAGAGTTTTTCGGCACGCGTCAGGCCGGCATGCCGGACCTGAAGATCGCAAACATAGTCAGAGACGCAGCTCTCGTTAACGACGCAAGGCAGGAGGCTTTTGCATTAAGCGAAAGGGACCCCGGACTGAAGGGATATCCTCTGCTGAGGGGTTCACTGGAGAGGTTCTGGAAAGGGAAAATCGAAATATTTAAGACCGGCTGAGGGACGATATGTTAAGAAGACTGAAACAAAATTTCGAGAATGGTATTGAAAAGATAAAATGGTTCTCGACTACGCTCAACGACAGGCTGAAGATAGAGTTTTCCGTCATCAAACTGCTGTACCAGTCCGAGCAGATGGGGAAAAAGAAGGACGATCTGATGAGGACGATCGGCAGGCGGGTATATGAATTAAAAACAGAACCCGACAGGCATATACTCAAAGACAGGATCATAACGGACTGCCTGAACGAAATCGATCACCTGGACGCAGAGATAGAGTCAACGAAGAAAAAGGCATCGGAGATGAGCAATACGGGGGGGTGATGCCCGATACAATTTTATATTTTATAATCTTCGCTTTCGGCTCCATCGTCGGTTCGTTCCTGAATGTCTGCATTTACAGGATACCGAGGAACCTTTCCATAGTCGTGCCTTCATCAAGGTGTCCGTCCTGCAATATCCCCATAAGGTTCTACGACAACATCCCGGTAGCAAGTTATGTCTTCCTCGGCGGAAAATGCAGGGCATGCAGGGCAAAGATATCCGTCAGATACCCGCTGGTCGAATTGCTTAATGCGCTGTTGTACGTCGCGGTCTTCTGGAGGTTCGGGGCGGGCTGGCATACGCCTGTATATTTCATCTTCTGTTCGGCGCTCATTGTGATCACCTTTATCGACCTGGATTTTCAGGTCATACCCGACAGGATAACGATCCCCGGCATACCCATAGGACTTGCGGCAGGCTCTTTCCTTCTGCCCGACCCTTTTATTAGATATTCACTCCTCGGGCTCAAAAGCTCTCTTATGGGGTTACTCGCCGGCGGAGGGCTTTACTACGCAATAGCGGTCCTCAGCAGGGGCGGGATGGGAGGAGGCGACATCAAGATGATGGCAATGGTCGGAGCGCTGATGGGATGGAAAGCGGTTTTGCTGACAACTTTTCTCGGCAGCCTCACAGGAGCAGTTCTCGGCCTCTTCCTCATGCTTTTCAGGGGCAAGGGCAGGAAGACAAAGATTCCTTTCGGCCCTTTTCTTGCATTCGGCTCGCTTGTTACGCTTTTTTGGGGACAGGAAATTTTTGACTGGTACTTTTACAGGTAGCCGGCGGACATGGAAATCGTATTATATTCTTCAATCCTCCTTATCGGCATTATAGTCGTCCTATACCTTTTCAGGCTTCTGATGAGGTTTTACAAGGTGAAAAAAAGCCTCGAACAAAAGGACGCTTCCAAAGTCGGGTTTGTCGTGGATACATTTCATGAACTGGTGTCCCAGCTTAAAGAAAAGGAAAAGGAGCTCGAGGTACTCCGGAAAAAGGCGGAAGACAGGGCGATAGCGATCGAAGGATACAACGAGAATATCCTGCAGAGTGTCCCGAGCGGGGTGATAAGTTTCGACGAGGAGATGAAGATCACCAAAGTAAACCAGGCTGCAGAGAGGATACTCGAGGTAAAAAGCGAATTGATCGCAGGCAGGCATCATTCCGAAGTCCTGAAAAAGCCGGTGACCGATTTTTTGAGCGACAGGAAAGTGATTGAAAGGGGAGAGATAACTTATACGACTCCCTCGGGGAAGAGGATCTGGCTCGGCCTTACGCTCTCTCCCCTGAAAGACCAGAAAGGCTCGACCATAGGCCAGATACTCGTCTTTACGGACCTCACTCATCTGAAGGCGATCGAGTCCCAGATGGAATTGAGGGACAAGCTCGTGAGCCTCGGGGAGATATCGGCAGGGATTGCGCATGAATTGCGAAATCCGATGGGGGTCATTGCGGGGTATACAAAACTGCTGTCGAAAAAGGCGGATGCCGTCCTTCAACCCCCGGTTGAAGCGATATCGAAGGAGATCGCCGTTATGGACAGGATCATCTCCGATTTCCTCTCGTTTGCAAAGCCCGCTGAACTGAGCGTCTCGGATACCGACCTGAAGGCCGTGATTAAAAGTTGCGTTACATCAGTCACGGCTGAAAGAAATGATATCACCCTTGACCTCAGCGCAGAGGGATGGCCTTCGATAAAGGGAGATGAAGTGCTTCTGCGGCAGGCGTTCATAAACCTCGTACAGAACGCTGTCGAGGCAATGCCTCAGGGCGGGACTCTCACGATCAGGGCGGGCGTAGCGCAAAAATTTCTGGACATCTCCATGTCCGACACAGGACACGGCATCTCGGAAGACGTGAGAAATAAAATCTTTCTTCCCTTTTTTACGACAAAGGAAAAAGGGACGGGCCTCGGCCTGGCGATAGTGCACAAGATCGTTATCTCTCACGGAGGGAGCATTTCTGTCGAGAGCAGCAATAAAGGCACGACGTTCAGGATACGGCTGCCCCTGGCATGATATCCAAAAAAAGCCATCTGCCGGGCACACTCCAAATCCATCAGTCGCATAAATAATGTCTGTGTGTCATTCTCGCGAAGGCGGGAATCCAGTATTTTCAATGCCTTCCGGATCCCCCGGTCATCCGTCTTAAG
>DCVG01000058.1 GCA_002328665.1 Nitrospiraceae bacterium UBA2194 | reverse complement strand
ACGCCTTCCCGCCGCAGGAACAGCATCTGATCACCGAGCATACAGTCGAGCAGGACCCATTCGTAGGCGTCCAGCGAGACGTCTTTCTGATAGGAAAAATCCATTAATACCGGATTGAGACACACCCTCGTACCCTGCTTTTTTGTCTGAAGGGTAAGACTGATTCCTTCATCCGGCTGCAATCTGAATACGAGTGTATTCGGTTCAATGTATTCTTCCATGACCCGCGCAAACATCATGTGAGGCACTTCCTTGAAGTGAATCGAGATATCGGTCTTCCTGACCGGCAACCTCTTCCCCGAGCGGAGGTAGAACGGGACCCCTTTCCATCTCCAGTTGTCTATAAATACCTTCATTGCCGCAAAGGTCGGAGTTGCGGATTCCGGCGGAACTCCCGGTTCCTCCCTGTACGAAACAACCGGTTTCCCTCCGATAGTTCCCTTTCCATATTGACCGGTAACGACATACTCATTGATATTATCCAATGGAAAGGGTCTGATGGAGCGAAAGACCTTGATCTTTTCATCCCTCACACGGTCTGCGTTAAACGCAACGGGAGGTTCCATTGCAGTCACTGCAAGAAGTTGAAGTATGTGACTCTGAAACATATCTCTGATGACCCCTGCCTCTTCATAATATCCCGCTCTGTGTTCCACCCCGAGGGTTTCGGCACAAGTGATCTGTACATGGTCCAAATATCTTCTGTTCCAGAGAGGCTCGAAGATGGAGTTTGCGAAACGGAACATGAGCATGTTCTGGACGGTCTCTTTTGCAACATAATGATCGATGCGGAAGATCTGTTTTTCGCTAAAGTATTCTTTCAGAACATCATTGAGTTTTTTTGCCGAGTCGTAGCCGCGGCCAAAAGGTTTTTCTATAACAATATGTGCATAGCCCTCATCTTCACTTGACAGACCGGCAATACCGAGATTACGGATGACGCTCTCGAAGACCGTCGGCGGTATTGCCAGATAGAATATCCGGTTTCCCCCTGTACCATGCTTTTTCCCCAGGTAGGGCAGTTTTTCCTTTATCGACGAGGCATATGATTCAGGAGCGGTAAAGTCAAAGGAAGCATAATAGAGTCTTCGTGCGAACCTGTCCCACAGGGAATTTTCGAAATCCTTCGGCATCGCAATCTTCACCGCATTTTTTATGAGGTTGCGATAGTGGTTATTGTCCATCTCTGCCCGGTCAACGCCGTAAATAGAGAAGTTTCCCGGAAGTAGTCCGTCTTTATAAAGGTGATAAACAGCAGGGATGAGTTTTCTTTTTGTCAGGTCGCCAGCCGCACCGAAGATGACCAGACAGAATGGTCTTGCGATCTCTATCTCGCAGGCGCCGATGGTCTGATACCGGAGTCCGCTCCCTGAGCTTTCAGTGGCCTGTTTCATTATCTCACCGGTAAATTCCGTCCTGATGGAAACTGCTGAATGCCGATTCTCCGGCGTGTCTTTTTTTTTCTTTAATGCCCCTCATTGCTGCTTTATTCAAACCTCTTCCTGCCAATGCACCAGGAAACCTTTCCATTTTGTTTGCAAGAGGCATGCCGTAATATAAGCCATTGATTCTATGTATTATTTATGACGGAGGATATGGCACACATAGGAAAATTGCCTTACCAGCACGTAATTTTTCCAGGAGGGTAACTCTTTCTTCCTGATGAAATCCTGCTAAGCAAATATCAAAGTAACTTCTTGGTATATTATATAATAAATCAGCTTTTGATAATATGCCGGATAAAAGTCACAGGGGAATGTAGATATTTTCAGAGATGCAGTTTAAACGAGAATCCATTGGAAGTAACCGCGTGCCGCTGCCCGCTGATCTGAACTCGATCATAGACAAAGGCGAATCGTTTCTCCTTAAAAAACACGACCTTTCCACTACAGTCGGCATTCTGAAAAGCGGTGATTTCGGACTTGCCCGTGACCTGCTGGTAAAGCGTTTTAATTACAGGGGGTTCTTTGATTTCTTGTTGCATAAAATCTTCAGCAGCAGGGCGAAACGTCTCTGGAAAAGAAACCTCAGGCTTTATAAAAAAGAGCTTCCTGTCCCGGAACCGGTTTTTTATACGGAAGGATCGCTCAGACAGAAAAATTCTTTTTTCCTGTCTTCGGTCATCGAAGATGCGGAAAACCTTGGAATCATTTGCAGGAAGGGCCTCTTTCGTAAAGACAGGGAGCTCTTGAAAAAACTTGCTCAAACAACAGCAGAGTGGCATTTAAAGGGCGCTGTGCACGGCGATCTCAAATGGCCGAATATACTGGTACAAAAAAGCGATGCCGGATACAGGGTTTTTCTAATAGATCTTGATCAGTCCCGGCTATATTCCTCTCCGTGCATTAAAGGTATCACAAAAGATCTGCGGCGCTTTTATCGCTTCGGGCTCGAAGCAGGCGCTGAAGACTGGGTCGAATCCGGGTTCTTTCCGGCGTACCGCGCCATCATCCCTTATGAAATAAAGGCCAAAATCGATTTTGATGGTATTAAACAGACGGCAATAAGGGATTGGATTAAAAAAGGGCGAAAGAGGTTTTCTTGAAACTGGCGTTTTGTCTCTTTAAATATTTCCCTTACGGGGGTCTCCAGCGGGATTTTATACACATCGCACAGGCCTGCCAAAACCGGGGCCACTCGATTCTTGTCTGCACCATGTCATGGCAAGGTGACGTGCCTCAGGGCTTTGAGGTGTCTTTAATACCGGTCCGGGGCTGGACCAACCACCGGCGCTGCCGGAGTTTCTCTACAAAAGTCACCGAATACCTGAAAAAAGATACTCATGATCTCGTAATCGGCTTTAACAAGATGGAGGGGCTGGACGTCTATTATGCTGCCGACCCGTGTTATGAGGCCAGGGCAACGGAAGAAAAAAGTTTTATTTATCGTACAGGAGGCAGGTACCGCACATACCTGGCGCTTGAAAAAGCTGTCTTCGACCTTTCCTCGAAGACCCACATCCTGCTCATTTCCGGGAAAGAGAAGGCGAAATACATCAAATATTATGGTACAGCCGATGAGAGATTTCATGACCTGCCCCCCGGGATTTCCAGGGACAGGGTCATTGCGGATGATGCCGGGAAGATAAGAAGAAACACGCGTAATGAACTGGGCGTGGGGGACGACGGAATTCTCCTGCTTATGGTTGCCTCCGGCTTCAAAACCAAGGGGCTCGACCGTACTCTCCTGGCATTCGCCGGCCTTCCGGATAGTCTCAGACGCCGGACGAAGCTCATCGTGATCGGTCATGGAAAGGCCAGGCCCTTTGAAAATATGGCGAAACGATTGAACGTCGGCGAGCGCTTATTTTTTTTAGGCGGTCGTAACGATGTGCCCCGTTTTATGACGGCATCCGACCTGCTTGTGCATCCTGCCTATTCGGAAAACGCCGGAACAGTGCTGATCGAGGCAATGGCAGCAGGGCTGCCTGTACTGGTAACGGATATCTGCGGGTATGCCTTCCATGTCGAAAAAGCCGGGGCGGGCCTTCTGATCCCCTCTCCTTATGACCAGAGGACTTTCAATGGGCTCCTCCGGCAGATGATCACATCTCCGGAAAGGGAAACATGGAAACGGAACGGCATTGATTACGTGAGCATAAACGATTTTTTCAGCAGGCCGGAGAAGGCTGCCGATATCATAGAATCTCTTGCAACAAAAGGCAGTCTGCGATGATGGAACTCAACACCGATCTCAGGGATTTTTTTGGAGGCAAAGACACCTTTGACGGTATATTGAACGCAAAAGGAAAAATCTTTCGTAAGCATAAAAACCGGAAGACGTTATACATCAAAAAAGACGGAAAAGGATATTTTCTGAAGATTCATCGCAGAACAGGCTGGAAGGAGATATTCAAGAACCTCCTGAGTCTGCGGTGGCCGGTTTTGACTGCCGGGAATGAACTGCGTGCTATCAGGCGGCTGGAAGAACTTGGGATCGATACCATGAAACCGGCCGGTTACGGCGAGCGGGGTCTTCCGCCGGCCCGGCTCGAGTCCTTCATCATAACCGAGGAACTCGAAAACACAGTCAGCCTTGAGGAGTTCTCCAGGGATTGGAAAAACCATCCCCCGGACTTTTCCCTGAAATTAAACGTCATAAGAAAAGTTGCCGAAATTGCACGCCGCCTGCATAAGAATGGAATCAACCACAGGGATTTCTATATCTGCCATTTCCTCATCGACCTGAAAAGCCTGGAAGAAAATAACAGCTTAAACATATATCTCATTGACCTGCACCGGGTTCAGATGAGGAGGCGCACACCCGAACGCTGGGTGATCAAGGACCTGGCAGGCCTGTTTTTCTCAAGTATGGACATAGGCCTCACAGAGCGGGATTTGTTCAGGTTCATGAAGGCGTACAGTGGAAAACCGCTTCGGACTATTTTAAAGGATGAAGCGGGTTTTTGGTTGCGGGTTTCCGACCGCGCGGTTAGCCTGTACAAAAAAAATGCTGAATGACATTTTGATACATTAAAGGATAGTTCAAGGAGGTCTTATGCATATTGGGATCATAGGGACGGGTTATGTTGGGCTTGTTACAGGAGCGTGTTTTGCCGAGTTCGGGCTTTTCGTAACCTGCGTTGACAAAGATGAAAAAAAGATAAATTCCCTTAAGAAAGGTATAGTCCCGTTTTATGAGCCGGGTCTCGATGAGCTGGTTAAGCGGAACATAAAACAGGAGAGGCTCAGGTTTACGACAAAGATAGCAAAGGCTGTTGAGTCCTCCCTCGTCATCGTAATCGCTGTAGGCACTCCGCGGAGGGGAGACGGCTCCGCTGACATGAAATATGTGGAAGAGGTAGCCCTTGAGATTGCAAAGCATATGGACGGCTATAAAGTCATCGTCACAAAGAGCACGGTGCCCGTAGGCACGGGTAAGAAAATAAGAGAGATAATTTCGAACAACCTGAAGGAACAGACCGACTTTGACATTGTCTCCAACCCCGAATTTCTAAGGGAAGGCGCGGCAATAGAGGATTTCATGAGGCCCAACAGGGTAGTGATAGGAGCGAAAAGCCCGCAGGCAGTCGCGATAATGAGAGACCTCTATAAACCCCTTTATCTTATCGAGACGCCATTTGTCATAACTAATATCGAGACCGCTGAATTGATTAAGTACGCGTCTAATTCTTTTCTTGCGACAAAGATATCCTTTATCAACGAAATATCGAACCTCTGCGAGAAGGTCGGTGCGGACATTCATATGGTTGCAAAGGGTATGGGACTCGATCAGAGGATCGGGGCAAAGTTTCTCCACCCAGGTCCGGGTTATGGCGGCTCATGCCTTCCGAAGGATACCGATGCACTCCTTAAAATAGCTGAAAACCGGGAAGTCCGGCTTGGCATTATTGATGCAGCGGTGAGGGCGAATGAAAGGCAGAAAGAACACATGGCACAAAAAATCAGGGAAGCGATGGGACCGCTCAAAGGGAAAACAATAGCTGTTCTCGGCCTTTCATTTAAGCCGAATACCGATGATATACGGGACGCCCCTTCTCTTTTTATCATCCAGAGTCTCCTAAGGGAGGGGGTACACATTAAGGCATATGATCCTGTTGCCATGGAGGAAACAAAAAAGATTATAGGGGTAATAAAATATTGTAAAAACGCCTATGATGCAATAAAAGACGCTGACGCACTTGTGATCGTCACTGAATGGAATCAGTTCAGAAACCTCGATCTCGATAGAATAAGGAAACTCCTCAAAAGTCCTCACTTTTTTGACTTGAGGAATATCTATGACCCTCAAAAGCTGCAGGACATGGGCTTTCATTATTACTGTGTGGGCAGGATGCCGGTGAAAAATGGTAAAATTAAATAGTGAAGTTAGTATGTCAGAACAGGAAGGCATATCACGATTACCATATAGAGGATACCGTAGAAGCAGGGATGGTGCTGTCGGGTACGGAAGTTAAGTCCCTTCGGGAAGGCAAGGCTAACCTGAAAGACAGCTATGTGCTGATAAAGGGAGGAGAGGCTTTCCTGTTTAACTGTCACATAAGCCCTTACAGTCATGGGAACATCATGAACCATGACCCGTTGAGGACAAGGAAGCTCCTCATGCACAGGGAAGAGATAGACAGACTGAGCGGTAAAGCCGCTACAAAGGGATACACGCTGATACCGCTGAAAATTTATTTTAAAGACTCATTTGCAAAAGTCGAAATAGGCAGTGCAAAAGGCAAGCGGCTCTTTGAAAAAAGGGAAACGATAAAAGAGAGAGAGGCCAAACGAGAAATCGAACGGGCCATGAAAAGCCGTAAATCGTGATGCGTAATGCGAGATGAGAGAGAAGAAAGTGGAAAATAAGCTGCCTGCTCAATTACTCATTACACATCACTTTTTACGCATTACGGTTTCTTTGTCGGGGGCGAAAGGACTCGACGGGGGTTGTGAGGCTCTGGTCGCATGCCGTGGCTCCGTCACCACGTAAAAAGGCGGAAACAAACACAAACGCCAACAACGAACTGGCACTCGCTGCTTAATTAACTAAGCGGCCGCTGCCCTGAAATCGCCTGTGTTTCAGGTCACAGCGTCATTCAGCAGGCTGGCGCCGGGGGGTTTCCCCTGACTCCGGAGCAAGACAAAGGGGGATAGGATTTCGGGACGCCTGCCTGACGGCAGCCCGGGGTCCGAGATTAAATAGTCGGGATAAGCATGTAGAAGCCGGAGAGTAGCGCTTCCGGACGCGGGTTCAATTCCCGCCGCCTCCACCATTATGTTTCTTTTATTTTCAATGAGTTTGATTGATTGAGGCCTTCAATATTCGTTTTGCTCTCGTTATGCTTTTTATATGCCCGGCCTCGTCTGTTGAAATGTTCCCTCATCCTGTCTCTATCCGCGTGGAAGTATTTCTGGGTGCTTTGCAAACTTTTATGCCTCATAGCTGCCTGCGCCTCAAGCGCACTCAGACCATCATGCACAAGCTGCGTGCAAAAACTGTGTCTTGACGCTGAGTAGCCATGTTCGCATAGCCCGAAAAAGTCTTCCAAACACGGTTAAGGACTTTCTGCCGATAAACTCAACGATACTATTCCCGGTGCCTATAGATTTGATTAAACCATTCTTAGAAAAGCGTGAAACACCAAAATAGTTTTTTCTTCCATAGATGATCCTTTAAAATGGTATTATTTGTATTTGCCTTTGTTAGGTAATTCAGGAGACAATGTATTCCTGATAAAATATTTTAAATCTTTACCAATGTCCTTTCTATGAATGGCATATTTAATCACAGCTTTAAGATAATTTAAGGGATCCCCGGTTGTAAGCCATTCACCATTGTCTACTTTTTTAGCTAAAAAAATTCCCCTGTTCTTTACATAATAACGTATAGCATCAACAATCCAAAGCTCGTTTTCTTTGCCGAGCGGGATTTGTCTTAAAATATCAATAATTTCTTGATTTAAAATCATACGCCCGAAATCAGCTAACTGTGACGGTGCTTCGTTCATAGAGGGTTTTTCAATAATATCCTCAATTTCCATCGTACCTTCACGCAACTTTACAATTCCATATCTATTAACTTCCTCTGCGGGCACCTCTTGTACTCCAATCATTAAATGACCATGACCAAGATAGTCTTCTATCATTTGTTTAGTAAAAGATACTTTTGATCTAACAAGATCATCACCCCATACATAAACAAACGATTCATTCTCTACTAAACTGGCAGCCGACAATACAGGTGTACCGTTTCCATACGGCCCCTTTTGTCTTACATAAATAAAATTGGCCATATCAGAAATTCTTTTAATTTCCTCAAGCCGTTTCAATTTGCCTGCTTCCTTGAGTTCATTAGCTAATGCCCAATTATGATCGAAGTGATCTTCCAGTGGCTTTTTATCCCATTTAGTTACAAGAATAATATCTTCAATTCCAGCTTCTACTAATTCTTCTGCGACCAGTTGAATAATAGGTTTATCCACTATCGGCAACATCTCTTTCGGCATGGTTTTTGTGGCAGGTAAGAATCTCGTTCCTGAACCGGCAACTGCAACGATAGCTTTTCTAATTTTGTTCATAGGTATACTCCAAATAAAATATTTCCCTCAATAAAGAGGGAAAGTCTATGCCGGAATGATTGTAATCTATAAATCTTTCACTCTAGTGAATGAAATTAGAATCTTTAGAAATCTATGTCAAGGTAACTATGGTTATCATCTTCATATATTCTCCAGCATAGTCTTTATGTTCGGGAATAGGTGATACTGTCCTTTTGAAATTCTTCAATAATTTCATCCGTCAGAGAAGGACGAAGTTTTGGCATAATTTGAATAAAAGTATCTGTCGTTACCCGATAATCTTGCCTGCTGGCATATTCCTGTTCAAAAGCGAATTGAGCAACCTGTTGAAAGAGGTACTCAATATCCGCAGGCGTAAATCGGGATGTCATCTGAACAATCAGATTCAGATCAATATTTTCCGTATGGAGCTTGGACAAATAATGTTCCAGAATCGTTCTCCTTCCCTCTTCGTCCAAACCGCCAACCGGTATGATGCAATCGAACCGTCCCGGACGAAGCAGCGCGGCATCCAGCTGTCGGATATAGTTGGTGGCACACACGAGCAATACCTTGTTCCCCTGATTCTTGAGCAGAGGAACCTGTTTAAGAAATTCATTGGTAATGGACTTGTCGACCCTTGATGCGATATCTCTGCTTGCTGCGATCTCTTCAAACTCGTCAATAAAGATAACTGCTTCTTCCAGGTTTCTCGCCTTTTCCATTACGTTGTGTAAATGAACTCCAATTCTATCCACACCATCAACCATAAGCATGCTGGGCAAAATTTCGATATACCACCATGACAAGACACCTGCTATTGCTTTAACAAAATGGGTCTTGCCGGTGCCTGGTGGTCCAAAAAAAATGATGGTCTTCGGCGGAATTACTCCATGCTTTTTTGAAAGGCCCTCTTCCGTCAGGGGAAGGATTATTCTTCGTTGAACCATCTGTTTTGGAGGCTGAGAATCAGATATAGTGTCCCATATTTCTCTGCTGATGATCTGAGCCCCCATCTCAGACAGGATATCCTGTCTTTCGTAGTCCAAATATTCCTTAAGGGCTTGATCCATATTTTCAAGAAAATCGATACATGCAGTCCGCAATCCTACATCGCGGCCGAGTTTTTCAGACATGAGCCATTTATGCTGCAATATTTTTGCCCAAATGTCAGTGGCAATTTCAGGGTCAAATTTTGTGCCACTGATTTCAAAGATAGTGCTGGCACATTCCTCTGGTGATGGCGTTTTCGGAAAGCTTATATTCATCATTTACCTCTTTTTGTTCTTTTTTATCAGGATTACTGTGCCGGCCTGGTATTTCTGAAAGTACTTCTGAACTTTCGCCGCAATCCAAGAATCATACAAGGCGAAGCGAAGGCCTTTGTGACTATTTGACCCCTCTTCTTCTTGTCTCTATCGGTTGAATCCTGCTCTCTATTTCAGTGCGCTTTTCGGTTGTTTGTCCTTCTTCTCTTGTAGATTTTTGCCTTTTTCATATCCTTCTGTTTCCGGTCCTTTTCTTTGTCTTTTTTACCGCCTTTGTCTCACATTTTTTGCCTCCTTTGGTTTTATCAGTCATATTCTCGCGTTTCGGGAACCTGTCCTTCACAATGAATGCTACCAGAAGTATGCGCCGAAGACAAGCGCGGGAGGGCGACCGTCCGTTCAAAGCCAACAGCAGGGGCTCTAAGCCGAAACCGGAGTGCGAAATCGTGGACCACACAAAGA
>DCVG01000110.1 GCA_002328665.1 Nitrospiraceae bacterium UBA2194 | reverse complement strand
CCTTCAATGATTAATCTTTGTCTGAATATTTTGGGTTCCAGGTTTTTCATGATGCTGATTTATACCGCCGGCGATCACGCTTTTTTCAACAGAACAGACGAGATAGTCTGCTCTCCCTTTGCATAATTTTTCCCCATTATTTTACAAAGTGTCAGGCAATCGGGATTTGTCGGCTCATAAAATGCTTGTCTCAAATTATCCGAAGTCCTGCAAATTATTCCGGTATGCGAAGAGATTTTTTCCGATATCTCTTTAAGTATCTGATCTTTTGGTTTTGCCAATAAGGCAACAATAATTACAGAATAGTTGTCGCCGGATAAAAACTTACCATTCCTGTTTTTAATCCTTATCTTGTCTGCCAGGCCCAGTTGAGATATAACTTTCACGGAGAGGGCTGCATATTCCCTGTTTTTCTCATAACAGTCTACAGCACAACCTTTCAGGCTGTTTAGAAGAATCGCTGTTATCGGGAAGGGACCGCTCCCGATAAACAATACCTTGCCCTGTTTTTCTATTTTTGCAAGTTTTATTTCTTTTTTTATCAGAACAAAAAATCTTTTATACATCAAGTACTGCCGGTAGTCAAGATTATTTCCGAGAATTTCTTTTGCTTGGTCAATTTCCAGATCGGTTTCGAATTTTTCATATAACGAATGTAATTTTCTTAATAATCCGTTTTTTGTTAAATAGATCATGATTTCCGATTCTTCGGATGGAGCAATTTTTTTATTCAAAAGAAGATTTTCCAGCATTAATGCATTATCTCTTACCTCTTCGGGTCTCGTTAGATCGGCCTCTGCAATCACTGCAAGGGTTTTCTTAATTTCTTCCGGGTCAAACATCGGTTTCTATAATACAAGATTTCGTGGAGCATTCCAACTCAGGGCAGTTCAATACAGCAAACGAAAGTGCTTTTTAGGTTAAAATAAAACAGTTATGTCGAAAATATTCTTCTCAGGGATCGGCGGCAGCGGTATGTCTGCTATTGCAGGTTTTGCGGCGGACCGGGGGCACGCAGTTGCCGGTTCTGACCGCTCATTCGACAAAAATCCCGACCAACCGATCTGTAAGATACTAAAAAATAAGGGAATAGCCCTTCTCCCCCAGGACGGCTCCGGAATTGACGCGTCGTTTGATTTTGCAGTGTTCAGTACCGCTGTTGAAAGCGATAACCCTGAGTTTACCAAAGCGGGCGCTCTGGGTATCCCCCTGAAGACGCGCCCTCAGTATCTCAGCGAAATAGTGTCCGGATTCAGGACGATTGCTGTTGCCGGGACGAGCGGAAAATCGACCACGGCAGGCATGCTCGCTTATTTAATGGATAAACTCGGGCTGAACCCGAATTTCATCGGCGGGGGAAGGGTAAAACAATTCAGGGCACGGGACAACCCCGGCAATTCTCTGGCCGGAAGTTCAGACCTTATGGTAATCGAGGCGTGTGAAGCAGACGGCTCAATTATCGATTATCGACCCGTCCACTCAATCATTGCCAACCTGAGTCTCGATCACAACCCGGTCGAAAAGACTGCCCGGATGTTTGAGACCCTCGGCAGGAACACGGAAGACATAGTAATAATCAATGGTGATGACGCGAACTTAGACGGATGCACTTTTGAAAAACCGGTACGGTTTTCCGTTGATCAGGACTCCGAATACCGGGCGCAGAAGATCAGGTACTACCCGTTTGAAACGGTTTTCCGCGTGCGGGGGGTGGAATGCAGACTTTTTCTTCCGGGTAAGCACAATCTCTATAATGCGCTCTCGTGCATGGCATTGCTTTCAGAGACGGGAAGCGATATTAAAGATACGGCAGAGGCTCTTGCCGGTTTTTCGGGGATTGAAAGGCGGTTCGATATCCATCTGAATGACGGGAAACATCTGGTTTTGGACGATTATGCCCATAACCCGCATAAGATAGAGTGCCTGATGGAGGCCGTAAGAAAAATTTCCCCGGGGATTTGCTATATTTTTCAGCCCCACGGATTCGGGCCCACCCGTTTGCTGAAAGAGGGATACATTGAGGTGTTCACAAAAAATCTCCGCAGAGAAGATCATCTGCTGTTACTGCCGATCTATTATGCGGGCGGCACATCGGCAAAGGACATTTCGAGCGAGGATTTATGCAATGAGATCAGGGCAAAGGGGAAATCCGTCAGGGTGTTGCGCGAGCGGTCATTGCTCTTCCCCGGGCTGAAAGACCGGGACGCCTATGTTGTCTTCGGTGCACGCGATGAGTCTCTTGCCGATTTTGCGCGGGAGATTGCTATGAGGCTGAGATGGTGAAGGGCTGTACTGAATGAAAAAATATTTTCTCCACAGAGAGCCGTCGGGCCTTAAACTCAATTACGAAAAAGAACTCAATAAAGAGCAATACGCCGTTGTGATGCATCAAGGCGGACCCATGCTTGTGCTTGCCGGCGCAGGAACGGGAAAAACCAGGACGGTCACATACAGGGTTGCGCGGTTGATAGAAACAGGCGTCAGGCCGGAAAATATCCTGCTCCTGACATTTACCAATAAGGCTGCAAAGGAGATGATGCGCAGGGTCGACGGCCTGATAGGGAGAAATATCCGGGGTCTTCCGGGAGGCACCTTCCATCATATCGGGAATATGCTTCTGCGGCGGCACTGCCTGCTTATCGGGTACAGGCAGGGGTTTTCCATCCTTGACAGGGAGGACTCCAGAGACCTGTTCGATATCTGCATGGCGGAGATAAAGAAGAGGGAAACAATCATCCCTAAAGGTCCTGTCTTGTGCGAGATGCACAGCCTGATAAAGAATGCGCAGACCTCTGCAGATGAACTCATTCCTTTGAGGTTCCCCCATTTTGCCAACGTGATCGGTGAGATTAAGGAGATCATCGCCGGATATGAGACAAAGAAACGCTCCCTCAATCTCATGGACTTTGACGACCTGCTCACAAACTGGAAAAGATTGCTGCTCGAACACGACGACATACGGCAGTACTACTCGGCAAAGTTCATGCATGTGCTTGTGGACGAATACCAGGACACGAATAAACTGCAGGCCGGGATCGTCGACCTCCTGTCGTCTGAAAACAGAAACCTGATGGTAGTCGGCGACGATGCCCAGTCGATCTATTCCTTCAGGGGAGCGGATTTCGAAAACATCCTGAAATTTCCCGGGAGATACCCGGATGCGCAGGTCTTCAACCTGACGGTCAACTACAGGTCCACGCCTGAAATCCTTCACCTCGCTAACAAGAGCATAGTCCACAATGTCAGGCAGTTTCACAAAGAACTGCATTCCGTAAAGGCCCCGGGGAATTCGCCCTGCCTTGTGCCGCTTAAGGATGTTTTCCAGCAGGCTGATTTTACGGCCCAGAAGATCCTCGATATCAATGCGGAAGGGATGACCCTGAACGGAGTAGCGGTGCTTTACCGTTCGCATTACCAGTCGATGGAACTCCAGATGGAGCTTCAGAGGAGAGGCATTCCTTTTGAAGTGAGGTCGGGGCTGAAGTTTTTCGAACAGGCGCACATCAAGGATATCCTGTCTTACCTGAGGGTTGTGATAAACCCGCATGATGAACTCAGCTGGAAGAGGACCGTCAAGTTGATACCCGGCATAGGAAACGTGACTGCAGGGAAGCTCTGGGATGCAATCGCCGTGTCGGAGAACCCTCTTGGTGCGATATCAGAGACCGGGAGACTTGTTCCGGCAAAGGCCGCAGGCGGGTTTTCTCTCTTTCTCGACGTTCTGAAGACATTAAGCAGCGGTGGACACGGCAGCGTGCCGCTGCAGCCTTCCGCAGCCATTGACCATATACTCAGGAACGGTTATGAGGACTATCTCTACAGCCGTTATCCGAAAGCAGAAGAAAGAATCGAGGACATTGAGCAGATGGGGAAATTTGCGCTGAAATATACCTCCCTTGAGACTTTTGTCAGTGAACTAAGCCTTCAGAGCGCGTCCGGCGGCGAAGCAGAGGGAAAGGACGAGGACAGGGAATGTGTTATACTCTCAACTGTGCATCAGGCAAAGGGGCTTGAGTGGGATACTGTTTTTGTGATCGGCCTCAATGACGGAAGGTTCCCGTCGGTCAGGTCATTAAAAACAGACTTTGAGGAAGAAGAGAGAAGACTCTTCTACGTTGCGGTGACCAGGGCAAAGGACGACCTGTATCTATGTTATCCCGTGACATCGGAGGAATGGCGCGGCCTCGGTTTCCTGAGACCTTCAAGGTTCCTCAAGGAATTGCCCCAAGACGCGTATGAGGAAGTTCTTGTCGAGGACATAAATGAAGTATATTGAAGCAATGAACGACGGTTTCAGGGTGATTAACAGAAACTGGCAGCTCGTGCTGATACAGGTAGCAATGGTGTTTGTGAGCAGTATAGGATTTTTCATAATAGTCGGCCTGCCGCTCGCTGTTGCCTTTATTATATTCGGCATCGATCTTACGGGATTTGCGGATGTGAGGGATATCTTCAATGTGCTGCAAGGCCCCTCCGATATCATATCGAAATACCTGGGGCTCATACTTATCATCCTGTCGAGTGTGATCCTGTATATTCTCGTTGTTACGATGCTCGGCATTTATCTGTTCGGGGGCTCCATAGGCGTTATCGGCAGATCAATCGGGGATAAGACCCTGAAGTTTACAGTCCGCATGTTCATGGATGAATCGAAAAGGCTTTTTCTCCGCCTGCTCGGTTTTACCTCGGTCATCGGCCTTATCCTTATCGTCGCGGCTTTTTTTCTCGGGCTTTTGGGAGGCGGCATTGCTGCTATTGTATCTTACGCCCAGAGTCAGGATTCGACCCTTGCCCTCTTTTTCAGCACTTTTTTCTCCCTGATCCTGGTCATCGTCGCGCTCATGCTCATCCTTGGAATACTCTCGATAACCCTTTACGGGTTTGCAGCTCTTTTTTTCAAGGGGACCGGCGCGTTCAGGTCGATCAAAGAGGCGGCGAAGTTCCTGATAAAATATCCCAACGGGTTCTGGCTTTATACGGTTCTGTTCATTGGGTATCTGCTCGCAAGCTTTCTCCTGATCCTGCTCGGCTATCCTTTTACGTTAATACCGGTTATAGGGACAATCCTTTCGTTCCCGTATCAATTCATCCTGTATGCATTTCAGACCTACCTCGGCCTTGTGATTATCGCAACGATCCTGAGCTACTACCATTCGAAAGAAATCCCGGCTGAGCCGGCCGGGCCGGTGATTGAAAGTCCTATCCCTGAACCCCGTGGGCAGGAAGAACAGATGTCGCAGGATTCGGGCGGATAATTAAACCAAAAGGGCAGACGTTGTGAGAAAAATTATTTTTCGATACCTTAATGTATCTTTTGCTGATGGTGGAACAAATATTTTATCCCGGTAGCGATGGACGATATTTTAATCAAATCATCGAGTTAAATAATTTTTTGAACAATGTCTGCCCTTTTCAATGGGTTAAGAAGCGCTGCTCAATAATTTCAAAGCCTCTTCGTGGAGTCTCCTGTTTCCCGATGCGAGCAGGGAGACGGATTTTTTCAGACCGATCCCTACTGCGTCGATAGGATTTCCGTCCAGATCGGTAAAAATCCCTCCTGCCTCTTTCACAAGCAGCCAGCCTCCTGCAAAGTCAAAACTCCGCGAAAGAGACGGGTTGGCAAAAACACTGATTGCACCGCATGCAAGATACGAAAGATCGAGGGCTGTTGCGCCGAGGCAACGGGTCTTTCTCGACACGGAAAGCAGCGAAATGATCCGGCGTACATCTTTGCCGGGCGTCTGCGCTTCATACGCGGTCAGATAAAAAATATCGTCTTGTTGAGTTTTTATCCTCTCCCCGTTTAAAAAAGCCCCGTTGCCCTTCTCAGCCCAGAACTCATCACCGTTTACAAGGTTTACAACATATGCCGTATCAACATCACCGATGGTGTCTCCGTCTGCAACCGCAATCGACGTACAGTAAAAAGGAATACCGGAGACTGCGTTCCTGCTCCCGTCCACAGGGTCTATCAAGACCGTCCTGCCGCCCCCTTTTATGTCCATCATTCCCATTTCCTCGGAAACAACAGTCAAGGGATAACCGGAGCGCTCAAGACCCTTTAGGATTATATCCTCGGCAGCCTTGTCGACCTGATAGGTCTTATCACCTGATGCGCCGACGGCAACAACAGTTTTGGATATTTTCCCGGCTGCCGGGATTTCCTTTAACAATCTTTTCCCGATAGTCCTTAATACTTTAATATTCACTCTCGATACCCTGGTTCTGCTCAGCGGGTCTGTCTCCGGCCTGTTACAGGATTGACGGCACATCCTGCCAGAATGAGGCAAACGAGAAGCAAAAGAAGGATTTTCAGCACGCTTCTTTTCATTAAAAGGATACCCTGTTAAGTGATATTTGAATCTAAAGTTATCTAAAACCGATGACCTTGTCAAGGGTTGTTTCGAGCATTCCCTTGACCGATGCCGGTTCGGATATTCTATAATCTAATCATGGGAATTCTTCAGTGTATAGGTAATACACCGGTCGCCGGCATAGAATCAAACCCGAATCCGAGGGTAAAACTCTTTGCGAAGCTCGAGGGCAACAACCCCGGAGGCTCTATTAAAGACCGGATTGCGCTTTACATGATAGAGGCAGCCGAGAGGGAAGGGAAGCTTACCAGGGATAAGATAATACTTGAAGCCACTTCGGGGAATACCGGCATAGGGCTTGCCATGGTCGCATCAGCGAAAAAATACAGGGTAAAACTCACCATGCCGGCCTGCGTGAGCATCGAAAGGAGAAGGGTACTCGAGGCGTTCGGAGCAGAGCTCATTATAAGCCCTTCGGCTGAAGGCACTGACGGCGCGATCCGTCTGGCCCACAAGATCCTTTCAGAGGAGCCCGGGAAGTACTTTATGCCGAACCAGTTCGATAACGAGGCCAATGTTTCAGCTCACTATGAAACGACTGGGAAAGAGATAATAGAGCAGACCAGCGGCAGCATTACTCATTTTATTGCCGGCATGGGAACGACAGGTACGCTGATGGGCGTGAGCAGTCGGCTTAAGGAGTTTAATAAGGATATTAAGATAATAGGAGTAGAGCCGGTGCTCAACCACAGGATTCAGGGTCTCAAGAATATGTCGGAATCTATCAGGCCGAAGATTTTTGACCCGGCGAAGCTTGATGAACACTATTTTGTTAATGATGACGAGGCATTCTATACGACGAGGATGCTTGCAGTGAAGGAAGGAATGTTTGTGGGCATGTCGAGCGGTGCGGCAATGCACATCGCCTTAAGGAAATCCAGCGAGCTGAACGAGGGGGTCATTGTCGTCATCCTGCCTGACAGAGGAGACAGGTACCTTTCAACATCGCTTTTTACCTCTGTCTGCGCAAAGTGCCCGCCATAAAAGTACAGGCACGGGTACAGTCAAATGAAATACAGGTGAAAGAACGGGTGCAGGCACAGTTGTATTTTAACCTTTACCTCTGCCTTAACCCATCTTTATAGAAAATGCTTCGGATAGACCGCAGGTTAATCAAGAATTTCGATTGGGTATTCCTCTCGGTTATCGTCGTAATATCCCTGGCCGGTATTATGACGATATACAGCGCTACCCGTCCTGTCGTTGAGGAGGAACACCTCCTGTTTTATATAAAACAGTCCATGTGGCTTATCCTCGGCCTTGTCGCCCTGTTTTTGATCGTAAGCTTCGATTACATATGGCTGAGCAGGTTTTCGCTCTTTCTTTATACCGGTGGCATCGTTCTCCTGATCGCAGTATTTTTTTTGGGGAGGACCGGCATGGGCGCTCAGAGATGGCTGAGTCTCGGCCCTCTCTCGTTCCAGCCGGCCGAGTTCTTCAAGCTTGCTTATATAATAATGCTCGCCCAATACCTGAGCATGTTGAAGGCCCCTATGGACGCTGTCTCGCTGCTCCGGACTTTTTTTTTCATCACACTGCTCCCGTTCCTGCTCCTGATCAAACAGCCCGACCTTGGAACCGCGTTGATAGTATTGGTAATCTTTATTTTTCTTGTTTTGGCACGGGGGCTCCATAAAAAAATTACTATACTCCTTATCATCATCGGAATCATTTCCCTTCCTTTCCTCGGCAATATATTCTGGGGAGGATTAAAAGAGTACCAGAAGAGCAGGATTGTGGCGTTTATCGAACCCGATGCAGACCCTACGGGTATCGGCTACCATTTATCCCAGTCGAAGATCACCGTGGGTTCCGGGAAGTTTATCGGCAAGGGCTATATGCAGGGCACGCAGGGGCCTTTCAGATTCCTGCCCGAAAAACATACCGACTTCATCTTCGCGGTCTTCGCCGAGGAATGGGGGTTTGCGGGCAGCGCCCTGCTGCTCTTCCTGTACCTGTCCCTGATACTGCGCGGGCTCGATACTGCAAGACTTGCAAAGGATGATTTCGGGCGGCTGCTTGCCCTCGGTATAACGTTCATGTTTCTGATCTATTTCTGTGTCAATGTCGGAATGACTCTGGGCATAATGCCGGTCGTGGGTATCCCGCTGCCTTTCATGAGCTACGGAGGGACAGCGCTGCTGTCAAACCTCATTGCCGCCGGCATACTCATCAATATCCGCACGCGGAGGTTCGAGCTCTTTCATTAACGTTTTCTCTTTTGTTATAATTTTTATCTGTTTTCGCTTATGAAGTATGCTGTTTATGTATTTTATTCTTTTTCTTCTTCTTGCTGATTACTGTTTACTGTAGTTCACGGCGGCGTAGCTCAGTCGGTCAGAGCATGCGGCTCATATCCGCAGTGTCCGGGGTTCAAATCCCTGCGCCGCCACCACAATTTGTTACTGGGATCAAAAGTTTGCCGCTTCGGCAAGCTTTTATTACCACAAAATCACATATCAAGTGCTTAATTTTTAGCTAAAAATCATATAAATTCCGGCAAACTTTAAAAATATGCCGTTGGTATATATTGCATGAGGAAGAATAAATACAATATGGCAACAGGGCATACTGGAGTCGAAGCGAAATATTATTCAGTATTTTGTGGAATTATAATAGCAATAACTTTTGTTTTCAGCCTCTCCTATGCAATAGATAACGGGCCTTCGATTACTTATGAGCAGAAACTCTTAAGTTACATAAACCAGCACCGGATTAAAAATGGCTTGGCTCAAATCTCTTTTGATATAACCCTGGGCGAGACAGCAAAAATTCACAGTCAGTATATGAGTAACAAAAATGAATTAAATCATGCTAATTTTGGTGACAGATTCAGACAAAGCAGGCGTTCGCTCTGCGTAGAGAATATCGGATGGAATTATATGAAACCCGAAGCTCAATTTAAGGCATGGAAAAATTCGATAGGCCATAATAAAAATATGCTGAATGAACAGATAAAACGCGCCGGTATTTCAAAAGTCGGATCTTATGTAACATTCTTTGCCTGTGACTAAACAAAAAAAGATTTTAACTCTACCTTTCCATTTTGTCACGATAATTGCAGAAGTCAGTCCAGTATTACATGTAAATAATCCAAAATGCCCACCCCCGGTTGTTTTGCCAGGAGGCAAGAACCCAGTAGAACTGCCGGGCAAATGGTGATAAACTGTGCTTATCAATCGTCTGGAGGGAACCATGAAAAAAGCAAAAGAACTGTGTATCGTTCTCTTGATGTTGTCGACAATCTTATCCTTATTTTTCTGTGCTACCGGAAGGCCGCGGAATATTGAGGATGAACTGATTGCCGCGCTGAAGAAGGAGAAGAGGACAGTGCATCTGAAGATTGAAGGCGGCAAGGAACTTTACACCATAGATCCCATATCGAAAAGGTCGGCCAACGGCTGCCCGATGGCGCTGATTAAGGGATGGAAGGGTTCTGAAAAGGTCATGGAAAAGGAAGTCGAAGTCTGCAAGTAGCGTGTGATTTTTGAAATCTTTTTGGCAAGCATTTTCCTTGCCTCCCTGATGTAAGGATAACTTATTTCCAAGAACCGTTACAAGTCATGTAAAAAGACCGCTTCACGGGCCTGCTGCCAGATATTCTGAAAGGATTACCTCTCGTTTATGATGGATGAAACGCTGAAAGGCGGGATAGCTTTTGGCTATCCCGCTTTCTCAGGAACTATATCAGAGGCGGACTAATTGACCGGAGGAGGGACCTGGCTACCCGGACCACCGCGGCCTTTTCCCTTTCTCATATCATCACGGCGCTCTTTCATCTCGTCCCTGTGTTTCGACCTGCAAGCCATCATGTCGGCCTGGTCCTTTGCCGCCTGCACGCAGGTCTTTTCCTGCTGAAGGCTGACTATCCTATCGTCGAGCTTTTTCAGATGATTGGCTTTTATCTGTTCAAATGTGATACCTGTCTCCGTCGGCTGACTGCCTTCGATTGCGAATGCGGGTACTGACAATGCCAGTGTCAGTAATGCTGCTACAGCGGTTACTGCTTTTTTCATGGTACCTCCTTAGTTGTAGATTTATTTTCTCATATAGAAGTATAAAAGAGACATATGAAGATTTGACGAAGGAAATATGAAGACAATATGAAGATCGGTTCTTTGCTACTCATACCGCAATGCATCTATGGGGTCGAGGAGAGATGCCTTGTAGGCAGGGTAAAATCCGAAAAATACCCCCACCAGTCCAGAGAAACCGAATGCGATTATAACCGAGAAGACGGACACGATAGTAATCCAACCTGCAAGCATCGAGAGTATTATTGATCCGGCTACGCCGATAATAATGCCGGCTATGCCGCCGGCCAATGACAGGGTGAGAGCCTCGATGATGAACTGGAGCCTTATATCCCATGTCCTTGCACCTATTGCCATTCTTATCCCTATCTCCCGCGTCCTTTCCGTGACCGATACGAGCATGATATTCATAATGCCGATTCCTCCGACAAGAAGAGAAACCGATGCGATGGCTCCAAGCAATATGGTCATCACTTTTGTGGACTCTTCGGCCGCCTGCATAAACGCGGTCAGGTTCCTGACAGTGAAGTCATTCTCCTGCTTCGGGCCGATGCGGTGCCTCTGCCTGAGCAACTCGGCTATCTGTTTTTCCGCTGACAGCAGTTCTTCCGTACTTTTTGCTTTAACCATTATTCTCCTTACCATGCCGGGGAAAGTTGTTCCGAAAAGCTTCTTTTGGGCTGTTGTGACGGGCACGATAACGGTATCGTCCTGATCCTGCCCTTGCGGAGACTGTCCTTTTGTTGCAAGAACTCCGATAACGGTAAAAGGAATATTTTTGATCCTGATAATCTGACCCACCGGATCCATATCTCCAAAAAGGTTTTCAGCAACCGATTGTCCCAGTAACGAAACTTTGGTGGCTCTCCTGACGTCCTGGTATGTAAAGAGCCTTCCTGAAACAAGCGGCCAGTCCCTGACAGTCAGAATATCAGGGGTTGTACCCACTATTCCTGTCGACCAGTTCTGATTTCCGTATACAACCTGCGCAACCCCGTTGAGGACCGGTGCAACGTTCGAGACGGCGGGGCATTCTCTGAGAATAGCTTCTGCATCTGCCGTCGTGAGGGTAGGTTGCGTGCCCGAACCCATTCTCACGCCGCCTGATGTAGTTGCTCCGGGAAGGACAATGAGGAGATTGCTCCCCATGCTCGATATATGTTCGGATATCCTATTGCTTGCACCGGTTCCTACTGCCAGCATGGCGATGACGGCGCCGACCCCGATGATTATTCCGAGCATCGTAAGCCCGGAACGCATCTTGTTTACCCATAAGGCCCGGAAAGATATCTTTAACGTTGACGATAAGTTGATCATGATCCCGCCTTGCATTCATCGCTGACGATGCTGCCGTCGAGGAATTTTACCGCCCGCTTGCTGTAAGCCGCGATATCGGTCTCATGGGTTACAAGTATTATCGTTATGTCCGACCCGGAATTGAGTTTCACAAAAAGCTCCATTATATCGGCGCTGGTCTTTGAATCGAGATTACCTGTGGGTTCGTCCGCAAGTATTATGGGAGCGTTATTAACAAGGGCACGCGCTATTGCAACCCTTTGCTGCTGTCCGCCGGAGAGCTGGCTGGGATAGTGCTCTCCTCTGCCTTCAAGGCCTACACTATGAAGGGCTTCCAGGGCGCGCTGTCTTCTCTCTCTCGCAGAGTTTCCGTCGTAGAGCATGGGAAGCTCAATATTTTCGAGGGCCGACGTCCTGGGGAGCAGGTTAAATCCCTGGAAGACAAAACCTATCTTTTTGTTTCTTATTCCGGCAAGTGCGTCCCTGTCGAGGCTGCCGACATCGATATCTTCCAGCAGATATCGCCCGCCTGTCGGCTTATCAAGGCATCCCAGGATATTCATAAATGTCGATTTGCCGGAGCCGGAGGGTCCCATTACAGCAACAAATTCACCCTTCCCGATTTTGAGGGATACACCGCTGAGGGCCCTTACCTCGATATCTCCCAGCCTGTAAACCTTCGAGATATCCTGTGCATCGATAAGAGGCATATCAGAACATTCTCGGACCCGCAGGCGGAGACTCTTTAGGCTTGACAAGGGACTCCACGATTATTTCCTGGCCTTCCCTGACATCTCCTGCTACGAGTTCGGTATTATTTCCGTCACTAATGCCTGTTGTAACGGCAATGCGTTTGAGGTTACCGTTTTCCAGCGTCCAGACAGCAGGTCCTTTTTCCCTGGGTGTTTCAGGGCTATTCTCTGAAGGCTTGAAACGCAGGGCAGCATTAGATATCTTTAATACACCTTCCTTTGAGGAGATGATAATGGAAACATTGGCGGTCATCCCCGGCTTGAGCCTGAGTTCGGGGTTGTCCACCTTTATGACCACATCATAAGTTACGACATTCTCGACGGTGATCGGAGCGTTCCTCACCTGCCATACCCTGCCGCTGAACATAATGTCGGGATAGGCGTCCACGATAAACTCGACATCCTGACCGGACGTTATGTGTCCTATATCAGACTCGTCAACATTCGTATTGATCTGCATCTTCGTCAGGTCCTGAGCGATGGTAAAGAGTGTCGGAGTCTGAAAGCTGGCAGCGACCGTCTGCCCCACGTCAACATTTCTCGATATGACAACTCCATCCACAGGAGAAATGATCTTCGTGTACTGAAGGTTTGTTTCGGCGAGCTTCAAGGCTGCTTCTGCCTGGCTGATCTGGGCCTTTGCAGCGCTTTCCTGGGCATTTGCCGTTTCATAGTTAGTTTCCGCTGTATCCAGGTCGTTCCTCGCAATAAGATTTTTTGAAAACAGCTCCCTGTTCCTGTCCATCGTCCTCTTTGCATCGATTCGTGTTGCAACAGCTTTTTCAAGGCTCGCTTTTGCCGAAAGGAGGTTTGCCCTGGCCTGCTCCACCTGCGCCTCAAAAGGGGCAGGGTCTATCCTCGCTATCAACTGACCTCTTTTAACAGGAGAGTTGAAATCCACATAGATCTCTTTTATCGTACCCGATACCTGGGTGCCGACAAGGACGGTTGTCACAGGGTTTACCGTACCGGAAGCTGTAACCGTCATCGCAATGTCGCCTCTGGTGATTTTCTCGCTTCTGAACGCCGGCTCATTGCCTTTGCCCCTGAAAAAAATGATGACGGCAACGGCAATTACAACAGCAATTGCGCTCGCAATCAATATCTTCTTCATCTCACACCCATCGCCTTCTCAAGGCTTGCCTGCGCGACCTTGAAATCATGGAGGGCCTGGATATAAGAGGTCCTCGCATTCGCCAGGCCGACCTCAGCATCGGTGACCTCTATGGGATTGCCCACGCCTGCCGTATATCTGCCGTTTGCTATGTCCAGATTCTCCTGCGCCTGCTCCACGACAAGCTTCGCTGTCGGAATCGCTTCCTCCGCCGCTTTAAGAGCCAGGTATGACTGTTGAACTTCGAGAAATACTGTCTGTCTCAGGGATTCTTCATTCGCCTTGAGGATATTCAGGTTTGCCCTTGCCTCTTCCACCTGATATTTCGTGAGAAAACCGCTGAACAGGGGAAATGAGATAACTGCTCCGACATTCCATCCGTGGTCAAGGGGAAAGTGTTCTCCAGACCAGCCATAGCCTGCATTGCCGGATAATACCGGATAGTAACCGGTCTTCGCAAGTTCTATGGAACTTTCTGCCGCCTGTCTCTGCGCTGCGATCGACTGAATATCGGGTCTGTTTATATATGCCTTTGAAAGCACCTCTTCTGCAGTTATCTCATATTCGGCAAAAGAAATATTTTCATCGAGAGTGTATTCAGGCGCAGCAGGAAGACCCATTGCATTGTTCAGGTTAACTATGGCTAACCTGAGGGCGTTTTCATTCTGTATCAGATTCAGCCTGGCATTGCTCAGGTCGACCTCGGCCCTTATCACATCGAATTTCGGTCTCGTGCCTACTTCAAAAAAACCCTTTGCCTGCTCAAGATGCTGCAGAGTCTGTTTCACCGTTTCTTCGGCAACGATCCTGTTGTATTTTGCCTGCACTGCGCCGTAGTATGCCTGTTTGACGTTAAGGATTACCTGTTCGGTGACGTTCTCGAGGTCCGACCGCGAGGAATCGAGGTTGAGATTACCGATCTTCACCTGAACAGGCGTTTTGCCGAAATCGTATATCGTCTGACTGAGGTTGAAACCGGTGAAATATTCATCAAATGAACCGCCTGTTCTTCCCGATGAGGAACCCGCGACATTCAAGGACTCCCTCGACGGAGATGATATCCTGCTGTAGCTTGACGACCAGTTAATCCGCGGGTAATAGTCAGCCCTGGACTGGCCGATTCTGCTTTCACTTGCAGCGACCGAACCTTTTGCAGCAGCAATGCCGGGGTGCATTTTCAGTGCTATCCCGATGCATCTGTCGAGCGTAAGAAGGTCGTGCCTTTTGATTATTTCTTCGGAGCGCGAGCCGGCCGGAAAAAGGAACAAGAGAACCGCCAGTAATGAGAGAAAAGACGCAGGTCTTTTCATTTAACTTTCCTCCTTCCCTTTCTTCCCCCCGGTGACGGAGCGTTTTTGAAGGATTTGGCATATCCGGGCTCTTCTATACCCTTTGTTGCAAACGAGACCAGATACTCCAGAAGAGTCTCAGGATCGACGTCGGGAACTTCCTTCGGTTTACCTAATGCCGGATTCCTGTAAACAAACATTGTGCGGCCGAGTGCGCCCAGGACAAACTGGAGTCGCCATAAGATAACTTCCCTTGGAATTTCAGGAAGAGCCTTGCTCAGGGTTTCGATCATGCAATCGGACAACGGCTTCATGAACCGCCTTAAGATTTCCTGTACGGTGGCATCAAGGTCGATGAACGCCCTTCCCACGAGGTTAAGCAAGAATATTTCACCTTTGTGAGATACCCTGGCCCGCAGCACAGGCTCGATAAAAACCTTGAGTATTTCCCTGACTGCGGGGTTTTCACCCTGCTGCCCGGCGGCCTTCCTGATCTCTTTCAATTTCTGGAGACGACTCTCGTTGAGCGGTTGAAGCCTACGTTCAAAAATGGCCTCAAGCAGTCTCTTTTTGGAGCCGAAGTGGTAATTGACGGAGGCCAGATTCACGCCGGCGTTCATTGTTAAATCGCGCAGGGAAGTCGCCTTATATCCCTTTCGGGCGAACAAGGTTTCTGCAGCGTCGAGTATCTGCTGTTTTGTTTCCGGCTCCATTACTTTCCCTCCTTGATAAAATAATACATCTGTTTAATACATTTGTTTGATTTTATGAGATCGGTTCGAGAAAGTCAATATATTTTCCGATGCAGATCCGATCTTCATGAGTTTTTCACATTTCCTTCATTATTCCTTCATAAGGTTCCGATATTATAAAAAATAGAGGTGATCCGAAAAGAAGGTTTGTTGAAAGAGCAGAGGGATTTTCTTCACGAAAACCTCCGATAGGCAGTCTGAAATCTTCCGGTTGCCTATCCCTCCTTCACTCCTATAAGCAGCCAGCCCCCCCTGGCTGCTTATAGTCCATTTGGAGTGTAATCAAAGAATTCCCCGAAGGATTCCGAAAGGTTTTTCTGTTGATATGCCTGATGCCGATTGCATTTCCCGGGTTAACCCCCGGAGACGAATTGCCATTCGCCGTGCTGAAAGATCGCAAAGCCGGTCCGCATGTTACTGCCGGCACCACGTCCTTGCATTCTGGAACATCCTGAGCCATGGGGAAGCTTCAAGGTCTTCTTTCCATTTGTCAGGCATATAAGCCCATTGCCATTTCAGAAAAGTCCTTTCAGGGTGCGGCATTAATGCAAGATGTCTGCCGTCAGGTGAACAGAGGGCTGTTATGCCGTAAACAGACCCGTTAGGGTTCATGGGATACGTCTCTGTGGGATTCCCGTTGTCATCAATAAACCGAATTGGCGCCAGATTATTTTGAAGCACATCTTCCAATATCCCTTTTTCGGGGAAATGAAGCCTTCCTTCTCCATGCGCGACCCAGATACCCAACGAAGACCCTTCCATACCTTTGAGCATTATCGCCGGGCTTGAAAAAATGCGGACTGCAGCAAATCTCGATTCGAACCTGCCCGACCTGTTCTGTATGAACCTCGGCTGGACCGTATCCCGGATTCCTCTCCACGGAATCCAGCCGAGCAGGGCCATAAGCTGGCAGCCGTTGCAGACGCCGAGGCTGAAGGTGTCGGACCTCTCATAGAAAGTCTCGAATTGTTCATAAAGCTTTTTATGAAACCTGATAACGCCCGCCCATCCCTTTGCCGAATCCAGGACATCTGCGTAACTGAAACCGCCCACAAAAGCGACTCCCCTGAACTCATCAAGAGATATCCTTCCTTCAAGGAAATCCGTCATGGCAACATCCCATACCTCGAATCCCGCATGGTAAAAGGCTGACGTCATTTCCCTGTCTCCGTTGCTGCCTTCTTCGCGCAAGACCGCTACCTTGGGCTTATTCGTATCTTCGAGGACCGTCTGTGAAGTAAGGTGAGGACTGAATGTGAGCCGATATGAAGGACCTTTCCTGTCAAGATTGACCTTTCGTTCTTCTTCAATGCAGTCAAGGTTTGCCTGTAATCTGTCCAGCCTGTAACTTGTCTCTTCCCAGGCTGCCCTGAGATCCCTCATATCTTCTTTCAGGACAATATGATCATTGCATCTGATATTAATCTCTTTTTCTTCCGCAGTTTTCCCGATTATCCGGCAGGGTATTTCATAATCTGTGAGAATCATCGCGATCTCTTCTTCATTTTCCGGGAGATATTCGAACACCATGCCGAGCTCCTCTGCGAATAAAATCGACAGTTCGGTATAACCCCCCTTTCCCCCCTCCGCATCTATATTTACATCCAACCCGCAATTCCCTCCGAATGCCATTTCAAGGAGGGTGATTATCAATCCTCCGTCACTCCTGTCGTGGCCTGAGAGGATGAGATTGCCGGCTATGAGTCGCTGTAAGGCATTGAATGTCCGTTTGAGTTGTTGGGGGTTGTCCACATCGGGTGACTCGTCTCCGATTTGTCCGTAAACCTGCGCAAGGGCGCTTCCCCCGAGTCTGTTCCTGCCTTCTCCGAGGTCAATGGCCATTAATCTGCTCCTGCCCGGACGTTTAATGTCCGGAGTAATTACCTTTGTAATATCGGGACAGGTAACATAAGCGGAAATTACAAGACTCCCCGGCGACTTGATGATCTCCGTCCTGCCTGATGCATCAACAATTTTTGCGGCCATGGAAAGACTGTCTTTGCCGCCGTCTATTGCGATGGCGAGTTCAAGGAGGATATCCTTTAAGGCGGCAGCGGCATCGTAAAGTTCGGCGCCTTCGCCGGGCAGCTTTGCCGCCCACATCCAGTTGCCGGAGCACTTGATATCTTCCAGCCCGCTCACCTTTGCCCATACGATATTCGTGAGCGCCTCCCCCACACTCATGCGGGCCATGGCCCTCGCGTCTATCAGGCCTTTTATCGGCTGCTCGCCGATCGAAACGGCTGCACCCGTCAATCCGAAATGGCTCTGACTTATGACCGCAACGTCCGATAATGTCAACTGCAACGGACCGACACATTGTTGTTGCGCTATGAGACCGGTAACAGATCGGTCCACTTTATTTGTGAGAAACCTCTTCGATCCCACAGAAACAAGACGCAATACCCTGTCAAGCGCATCACCGACAGTGATGTTGTCAGGGAAAACAAGCGGTTCAAGCTTCTGTGGTATACGATCCAGATCGAAGGTCTTCTGAGGCATTTCGCCGAGAACTTTCAGGAGGTCGAGGTTTACAGGTGTGCTTCCGTCACTTTCATCGTGAAGCACGATATAACCGTCGCCGGTTATCTCTCCTATGATAGAAAATGGAACCTTCTCCCTCCTGCAGAGGGAGAGGAATTTTTCAGCGTTTTCAGGCTTCAGAAGAAGCGCGTCCTGTTCCTGATATTCGGCCCCCCAGATCTCAAGCACAGAGAGGGTATCGTCTCCGAGCTGTATGTCCCTTATTTCTACCTTTGCGCCGGACGGATAGATAATCTCCTTGACCACATTGCAGTTTCCGCCCGCGCCCTGGTCGTGTATGCTTATGACCGGATTGTCCTCGCCCATCTCAACACATGCCCTGATAACCCGGTTAACCTTCTGTTCCATCTCCGCGTCACCGCGCTGGACCGCACTGAAATCAAGCTCTGCGATATTTTCTCCCTGTATCATGCTGGATGCGGCGCCACCGCCTATGCCTATCCTGTAAGCAGGGCCGCCTATCTTGACGATGAGCATCCCTTTTTCGGGATCGCCTTTTTTGATATGGATGTCGTCTATCTGCCCGACCCCGCCGGTAAACATAATCGGCTTGACCCATTCCCTTCTCTCACCGTCGGACAGCCGCAACCCGAA
>DCVG01000089.1 GCA_002328665.1 Nitrospiraceae bacterium UBA2194 | reverse complement strand
ATGGCCGAAGCAGAAGTATCGATAATCGGCGGACACACTATCAGGGACAAGGAGCCGAAATTCGGATTTGCGGTCATGGGACTCATACACCCTGATAATATACTCGACAACACCGGCGCAAGGCCCGGGGACGCACTTGTTCTCACAAAAAAGATAGGCACCGGAATAATTTCCACAGGCATAAGGGGCGGGATGTGCAGCGCTGAAGTTATTGAGGAGATCACGGCATCCATGGCTGCGCTTAACAGGCAGGCAAGCGAGATTATGGTCGAAACAGGCGTCAGCACTGCAACAGATGTAACGGGATTCGGTCTTATAGGACATCTCATTGAGGTGCTTAACGCCAGCAACTGTTATGCCCGTCTTAATTCGGACCGGATACCGTTTTTCGGGGAAGCCGTCAGCCTGGCCGCTAAATGTATTGTCCCCGCAGGTACCATAGCGAACAGCAAGAGCTTCAGCCCCTATGTAAAATGGGCGAAGGAGATATCCGATGATATGCGGTTGCTGCTGAATGACGCTCAGACATCCGGCGGACTGCTCATCTTCGTTCCCCGGGAGAAAAGGAAAGCGCTGGTCGCTGCCCTGGAGAACGAAGGCATTTTAGCCGCTCATATCGGCGACACTCAGAGCAAGGGGTTCGGAGACAACAAAAGGATATCTGTTTACTGATCTCCGGCGACAGTCTCACCATCTCTCGAACAGCCGCCTGATGTTCCCGACCTCATCGTCCCAGGAACCTGCCTCCCTGAGTGCGAAATCATTGTATGTCTTAATTGCGATGCCGTTTTCCGATTCTTTTATCCTGATTGCGCCGTCCCTGTCGGTCCTGAGTATCCTTGCACCCTTTAATGCTTCAAGTGTCTCGGGGTGGGGATGGTTAAACGCATTGTCGCGTCCTGCGCTTATGACGGCAGCGGCAGGGGATACGATGCTGAAAAAGGTCTCGTGCGCCGACGTCCTCCCTCCGTGATGGGGCACCTTCATCACATCGCTCTGCATCCTCCTTCCTATATGCATAATGTCTACCTCCGCCTCTTCCTGTATATCCCCGGTAAAAAGAAAAGATGCGTGGCTTCCCTCGATCTTAAGCACAAGAGAGTCATTGTTATCAATATCGAATTCATTACCGTTGGCCGTGTAAAACTCCGGATATGGATGGAGCACATATATTCTGTATCCTCTGCCCTCAATCAAGTCGCCTCTTTCGAGAGAGCGTTGACGGACCGGTTTCCCGATGTCAGGCAACACCAGGCGGCCGTTATCCCATGTCTCCCTGACATCAAATCCGTCTATTAAATATCCGAACCCTCCAGTGTGGTCCGGATGGGCGTGTGACAGTATCAGGGCATCGACGGTACTTTTGCCCATGAAACGCAGGAATGAAGCCGTTTCCCTGCCGCTCCTCCCGGTATCCAGCGCCAGAATTTTTCCATCCGGCAACTCGATTACCGACGAATCCCCCTGCCCGACATCCAGATATGTCACGCTGAGAGCTTTTTGCCCGAACGTACATACGAGCAGAAATATCAGAAGAGGGATAAAGGGGATTATCAGAAGGCTTTTCCTTCTGTTGAAGAGGAAATAAAATATAAAGCCCGCATAGAAAAAAAGTATAATAATCGACGGCAAAGCCGCTACCTTAATACTCGCAAAGGGAATATTAGAGAACAATTTGACCAGCCAGATGCTCGCATCGGCAATTGCGGATACGACAGGAGTGAAAAAGAAATGTCCGGTAAACAGATACAGAAAGGAAGAGACGACAGATAAAGGGATAAGGATAAAACCTATCAACGGAGCTACAAGCAGGTTCGATACCGGCGAGATTAACGAGAAATAATGAAAATAGTATGCAACCAAAGGCGCTGTCCCCAGCGATGCGGACAGGGTTATCAGCAGGGTATTTTTGACATACCGGGGCAGTTTTTTTTCCGCTTTTTTCTCGTCCTGCTTCGGCTGCAGGAGGAGACCTTCCGGAATCTCTTTCTTATCTCTCTCTTTTTCCTCCTCCCTCACCTGCATGGTGAGACCTATAAACAGCACCGCGAGGAACGAGAGCATAAACGAGAGTGAAAAAAGTGATTCCGGGTCCCAGACAATCAGTATGAAAGCCGCCAGAAGAAGTGAATTCAGCCAGAAACCCTTTTTCCCTATGACAAGTCCGAGGAGAAACAGACTTATCATGATAAACGACCTTACTGCAGGAATCCCGGATCCGGAGAGACCGAGATATGCGACCATAAAAGGTATGGCCAGGAGAGCTGCGGCCTGTGACGGAGTGAGAAAGATCGTTATCCTCTGAAGTATTTTATAAGGCAACGCCTGCATAAGAAGCCTGAACATCCCGAACAGGAACACGGAAAATAACCCGAAATGAGTGCCCGATATGCTGAGGATATGTGTCAGGCCGGCCTTGCTGAAAACCTCCCTCAAGTCTTCATTGATATGCGTCCCCTTGCCGATTGTAATCGATGAAACCAGAGCTCCGGAATCTTCCCTGAAATTCTCCTCTATGTACCTGCCGATGGTGTATCTGTATTGCTGGACCTTTGAGTAAAAAGATGTTTTTTTCTTACCTGTGTAAGATACCTTTGCCAGAGTCGCCGATATCCGGTTGTCAACCCTCTCTCCGGGATTCAGCCTTTTTCGGCTTTTGTGGAATTTTATTTCGAGCCCGTACTCCGTCCACGGCTCCAGTGCTCCGTCGGAAAAAAGGACTATCTCCCTGCCCGAAAGTAGATTCAGTTCTTCTCCGCTATTAATCACCACGGCCGACTCTATTCTGAAATTCTGCCTGACAGTCCCTGCTGCAGTATTTGCCGGATAAGATGTAATTATACCCTTCACTTCAACATTATCCTTTATATAAGGCATGTCCTCTGCCGGATGAAATCTGAAAAGAGCAAACGCCGCCCCTATGAGAAAAACAGCTATTACAGAAGGTTTTTTCTTTATGAGAAGATAACTGCACGATACAACAGAAATGAATATCACCAAAAAGGGGAAATACCGGAAGGCATAGAAGAAGGCTACTCCGGCGAGGAAGGAAAAGAAAAAATGCATCAGCCCATCTTTTCTTTAATTACTCTGGAAATATCCCTTCCGATTTTTCCGATAGAGCGCCGGTCTTCGCCTTCCAGCATCACTCTAATCTTGGGCTCTGTGCCGGAAGGTCTCACAAGAACCCTCCCCCTTCCTGCGAGCCTTTCTTCCGCAGACCTGATTGCATCTTTAATTTCCGGAAATTTCCTGATATCGGATTTTTGATCAACAGCGACATTCAGAAGAATCTGAGGGTAAAGCGTTATCTCTTTCGAAAGCTGCCGCAGGGAGGAATCTCTTTTTTTCATCAGATATAGCACCTGCATGACCGTAAGAGGACCGTCTCCGGTCGTATTGTGGTCGAGGAAGACTATATGCCCTGACTGTTCCCCTCCAAGATTGTATCCGCCGGCGAGCATCCTTTCCACAACATACCGGTCGCCGACCTTCGTCCGTATCATGCTAATGCCGTTGGCTTCAAGATACTTTTCGAGCCCGAGATTGCTCATCACGGTTGCAACAACAGTGTCATGCTTGAGTCGGCCGGTCCTTTTCATCTCCACAGCCCACATGCCCATGACCTTGTCGCCATCAACGATAGTGCCCTTGCCGTCACAGAGTATCGTCCTGTCTGCATCCCCGTCGTGAGCAATGCCCGCATCCGCCCTGTGGAATTTAACAGCCTTTTTCAGTCCTTCCGTATATAAAGACCCGCAACCGCTGTTGATGTTCAACCCGTCGGGCCTGTCGTTCATCGACACGACTTCCGCGCCCATTTCGCGCAGCAGCCACGGAGTCGTCTTATACGCGGCGCCGTTTGCGCAATCGACGACTATCTTCATGCCCTCGAAGGTTGTACCTTTGGGGATTGTGGATTTGATGTATTCGATATAGCGGCCTGTTGCGTCGTCCAGCCGGTATGCTTTGCCGATCTCAGCTCCCTGCGGACGGTTTTTCAGGAGTTCGTCATCGATCACGAGTTCCTCGATCTTTCTCTCGATTTCATCGGGAAGTTTAAACCCCTCCGATGAAAAAAACTTGATCCCATTGTCCTCGAAGGGATTATGCGATGCGGAGATGACGATGCCGGCATCCAGTCTGAGGGTCCTCGTAAGGAACGCGACTCCGGGAGTCGGCAGGGGACCGACGAGTGTGACATTCATCCCCATCGAACAGATCCCTGAGGTAAGGGCGCTCTCTATCAGGTACCCCGACAGTCTCGTATCCTTTCCGATCAGGATCATGTTGCGGCCGTGCTTCTCTCTGAGAAGACAGGCCGTCGCCATACCTATCCTCAGGACGGTCTCGGGTGTCATCGGGTGCCTGTTGACAGTTGCCCTTATGCCGTCTGTTCCAAAAAGCCTCATTGCCTTCGCGCTCCGATGACGACTTTCACGGCAACTTCGCCCTCTTTCGACCGGATGTTTCTGCCGGTAAAATCAATTTTAAGGTTCTGGGTAAAAGTTTCGCTGAGCCCCGTGACATCAAGAGGCTCTGTTTTTATCGTCTTCATTCTTATTATCTCGGATCTGATCCCCTCGACCGGAATAGTCTGAGGCGCCACTTCAACAGATCTGATGTAGTAGCCCCTTTCCGGTTCTCCGATGATAACAGGCGCCACCCTGACTGTTTTGGAGGTCGTCTCTTCGGTAACGATTTTAACACTCGAAGGCGAAAAATTCGTCACGGCAATCGCACGGGGGACTTTTATATCTTCCCTGCCGATGTAATATACCCCTTCACCCTGCTTCGCCTTGCTCATATCAACGGATACCCTTACATCCGATGGTTTTATGTTTTTAACGAATCTTTCGTGTCCCCTGATGTTCAAACTGATCACCTTCGTCCTGTGATTGACCATCTCGAGTCCCGCCGGGATATTTTTAAACTCGAGAGGGACGTCGACGGATATCTCGTACTGGCCCCGGGACGTAACGAAAATCCATAATACAACGGACAATAATACGGCGGCTACCTTAAGGCCGAGGTTCTCAAAAAAGAATTTTCTCATCTCATCCTTTCTTCCCTTTTGAGGTAAACAGATCGGTGAGCATCTCCCTGAGCGTACCCATATCGAGGTGAGTCTCAAGCTTCCCGTTTATCGCCATGGATACAATTCCCGTTTCTTCCGACACGATCAACACAACAGCATCCGTCTCCTCCGAAAGCCCCAACGCAGCCCGGTGCCTTGTCCCTAAAGCCCTGCTGATATCCGGACTCATCGTGATCGGCAGGAAACACCCGGCTGCGACAATCCTGTTGCCTTTTATCACAACCGCGCCGTCATGGATGGGCGATGTCGGATGGAATACGCTGAGCAGCACCTCTTTCGATACCTTTGCGTCAAGGGGGGTACCGATCTCGACAAAATCCTTCAGGCTCGTATCGCGCTCAATGGCAACGATGGCGCCTATCTTCCTGTTTGCCAGAGCGATTGTGGCCCTCACAATCTCCTCGAGTGATTTCAGCTCTTCTGCTGAAGTAAGCGTCCGGAAAAGCTGCGTCTCCCCCATCTGAGCGAGCGCCCGTCTTATTTCAGGCTGAAAAAGAATGATAATCGCAATGACGATCTGGGCCCAGAAGCTCTGGATCAGCCAGTCCACCGTATAGATTTCAAAATACCCTGAAAGAAGAGAGGCGACAAGAAGAACGCCCAGCCCCATGAGCATATGCGCGGCCTTCGTCCCTTTTATTATAAGGAGCAGACGGTATACGATGACAGTCATCAATATGACGTCTACAAGATCCTGCCATCTTAATTGTCTGAGTATCTCCATTTTTTGATATATCGATTGCTTAATATCATACCATGATGCGGCGGAATTGATAAAGTTTCGGGCTCAGTGAGCACAGCGATGTTTGACAAAGAAAACGCCGATAAGGTATTGTTAAAGACACGCATCGCGGGGTGGAGCAGCCTGGTAGCTCGNNGGTTTGCAGAGATGCAAGCCTTTTTTTATTGATGGCAAGCCATTACGCATTGACTACCACCTCTAAATGCTTTACTGGCAAGGGATTCACGACACCTTCAGATTCATTTTTATCGGAATCTTCTAACATTCTTCTAACAGAATTATTTTTTGAGTCCGAAAAGCTATCAGAATTCTCCGTATATCCGAGCACATTTTCAAGCCTTCTTACCTGCTCTGTATTGACCTCTCTGATGAGATGACCATACCTGTCGAGAGTCGTTTGAATTGAGGCATGCCCTAACTGAAGCTGAATGTATTTGATGTTCTGCCCTGCTTCAATCCGGATGCTTGCATTGGTATGTCTCAGGCTGTGAAATGAAACCCGTCTTACTTCCGCTTTTTTGAGCGCCGGATTGAAATAGCGTTTAATCACATTCTCATGGATCGACATTTTTCCCTCCGGACTCGGAAAGACAAGGTTGAAGTCATTCTTTGGACACGTAGTCTTCCAGTGTCGCAGCTCATTGGCAAGCTGTGGAAGCAGATCAATCTTGCGGATCGAGTATTTGGTTTTGGGCGTCTGAAAATTGCCCTTCCACAATGCTCGCTTCACGAATATCTGATCCAATTGCCAGTTGAAGTCATTCCACTGTAGCCCCCAGAGTTCACCGGATCTGAGGCCTGTCAGCACGCCGGTGAGAAACGCAATCCTGTAAAAGTGATCAATCTGCAGAAACTTTGCGACTTCGCTCAACGTAAGGACCTCGATTTCTCTCCGGTACGTTCTCGGTCTCTCAAGATATTCTGCAGGATTGACTTTCAGATATCCCCACCTTACAGCATGTTTAAACATCTCTTTGATCGGCACGATTTCATTGATAACCGTTTTGGGTTGAACTTTCCCCAATCGCAGAGCAACGTATCTCTGCAACTTTGCAGTGGTGATCTCAGTTAGGAGATAGTCGCCCATAACGGGGATCAGATGCTTGTGGACAATGTCATGGTAGCTTCTGAAGGTTGAAGGCTTTGTTTTGAGTTTGGCGTAGGATTCAAGCCAATGAGAAGCAAACTGACTGAATGTGGCCTTCTTCAGTTCCCTGAACGTGCCGTTATGGACGTCGCCCATCAACTCTGTCAGATACTTTTCTGCAGCTCTCATAGAGTTGCCGGCGGGTATCCACTTCTGTCGTAGTCTTTTTGATCCAGAATCCAATACTCGGAACACAATGTAATAGACTTTTCCTTTTTTTTGGATACTGCCTTTCATAAATCAGCCCTCCTTTCTCTTTTTCTTAAATTCTCTTCTACATAATCAAATAGAATTTTTTACGGCTTGTCCGGTCTTTTCACCTCCTTTCACGGAAGATACACGTAATTTATGGTAACCCCTTAGAGGTTCCAAAATGCTCTTTGGGAGAGTCTATTTTTCTTTCTTAG
>DCVG01000121.1 GCA_002328665.1 Nitrospiraceae bacterium UBA2194 | reverse complement strand
TACAGGGCTCTCGCATACCTTCCCGTCATCGTATATACCGATCCGGCAAAGCATCATTATGCTGTCATAAAGGATATCTCGGAAACAGGTCTTCTCATTGCGACAAGTGTCTTGTTTCCGGCGGGCACTGTCATTTCGATGGATGTAATACTCGGCAACCAGAAGACACCTCTCGCAGGTACTGTTGTCAGAGACTTTGTGCACGGAAGCGAGGATTACCCGGAATATCTCCTGGGCATTCACTTTGACGGCACTCAAAAGGAAAAGATATCTTACCTTCTCGGTATTTCTGATAAAATAGGCACTTTTATCCTTGAATGACAGATAATAGGGTCAAGAACAGACACTTGCTCTGGATAATTCTGGCTTACGGACTTGTTATAACAGGCATAGATCTCGACTACAGCTCCATATTCCATGATGAAGCAATCAGCATTTTCATGGGTCGAAATGCGTTGATTAACCTTGCCTGCGATGATCTCTGTCTCCAGCATACGGGCTCGGTCCTGGTACACCCCGTTATTTTGGCGATCGGAGACTCTTCGGCAGGGATATATGGGGCGCGTGCAGTGTCTGCCATTTTCGGACTGGGCCTGGCTTTTGTAATGTATTTAACAGGCAGGACTCTTCTTTCTGAAAAGCATGGCATTATATCAGCCATGCTTTTTCTTTTTACAGGTACAACGCTTTATCTTTCAAAATTAGGCACGTATGACATGACCGCGGCTTTTTTTCTCGGCCTCTCATTTCTTCTGATCCTGAAATCAGAGAAGCAGCAATCTCGCTTTTCAGCAAATATTCTGCTGTTTTCGGGCGCTTTATCGTTATTTGTCGGATCAATTACCAAATATACAGTAGCCATATACATTCTGCCCATCCTGATTTACGTATTTTGGCGGCACAAGGTTGCAAAAGGTATCCTTTATTTCCTTTTTCCCCTCACCGCATTCTTATCGGTATACATTTACTCAGCTATTCTTCCTGCCTGGGGCTATTTAAGCAGCACAACGACAAGCCCGTATAAAGAGGGTCTGCTCCCGCTCATGGATATAACCGGCAGAATTTTCCGCTGGCTCGGGTTGCCCTATTTGCTGGCGGTCTTTGGTACTTTCTTCAAAGAAAGAAGATTGAATGCCATCATATGCATTGCCCTGTCTCTCCCGATAGTATTGCTTCATGTTTTCACAGGTGACGGCCGGTCGGTAGATAAAAATGTAATCTTTGCCTTAGTCTTTCTGATACCTGCCATGGCATCCGGAGTAGATAATATGGGAAGCATTTTTTCAACAAATATACCTTCCGCCTGGGTCAAACCATTTTTCACGACAGCGGTTCTTATTGTGGTGTGGGTCTTCGGTATCACCGATCTCAGATGGCTCGAGAAGCAGTACCCGGACATGTCTCCGGTAGTTGATTTCTACAGGCAGAAAGGCTTTGACGGCATGACGGTTGTTATTGATTCGGTATACGGTGAGCCGGACTACATATACCGTTATTCCCTCGAAAATATATATCCTGCCGCACAATTCATTTCCACATCCCATATCACTCAAAAGGAGCAGGAAGAGATGTTGGACAGAGTAAGACCCGACTTCCTGATGTTCGAGGAATTCTACGGCGCCAAATCCTTCCGTGACGCAGCCCTGAAGCATGTGAAAGACTATGTATTTGTCCGGGATTTTGCAATACCCCTGTCATGGGGACCGCAGGAAGTGCAAATCTTTAAAAGGAGGTAAGTCATGAAACGTTGTTTTTCCATTGTTTTGTTTTCTGCCGTTCTCTGCCTTTCCGTTCTCTCAATCTCCGACAGTGCATATGCTATCGAGGGGTTCCGGGGATCCTCGTGGGGGGAACTCAGGTATGATATCCCTACCAAGAACGGTACATCAGACTTGTGGCTCTATGGATGGATCAAGCAGGGTGTGGATTGGAAGCGCTGGGGAAATACCACTCTGAATACCTACGCCACTATCCGTTACAGCCTCGACACCGAGAGGCTCGACTGGAATAGTCATATCGGTCCCGGAGTCGGCATTTCAGTCGATACTTACAGTCCGAAAGGCATCGCCGCATCATGGGGCGTTGAGTATATATGGGACAGGTATTATGAATCTGCAAGAACAGAACAAAAGGTTGTTGTATATATGAACTGGTTTGGATGGTGGGACCTGAAGAAAAAGCCGTAGTTACCTCAAAGAGTGCCTATTAGACATTAGGAGGCGATTTTGACTGCTAACCTCATAACGCTCTTTCGGCTCTTATTGCTTTTCTTTATTTTTTTTATAATGGATCGGTGTGGCCTGCAGGGCCATATCTGGGGGATCGTCCTGACTGTATTCATTATTGCTTTGGATGGCATCGACGGCGTGATTGCGCGCCGGCTCAAAGAGACCTCGGAGTTCGGAGGTATTTTCGATATTGTTGTCGACAGGATTGTCGAAAACTGTTTCTGGATCTATTTTGCTGCAAAAGGGATAATACCTCTGTGGATACCGTTCGTCATATTGAGCAGGGGCTTCTTCACAGACGGCATCAGATCCGTTGCGCTGTCAAAGGGGATGACGGCGTTTGGCGAAAAGTCTCTTCAGAAATCAGCCCTCGGCAAAACCCTCGTTACTTCCAAATGGAGCCGGGGGCTTTACGGTTTCAGCAAGATTGTCGCCTTTGTCTCACTCATCGTCCTGCATGGTCTTTCCCTTCAGGAGACGGAATCCATGTTGACGGAAAACTTGAGGAATGCGGTCAGGCTTTCAGGTTACTCCATTGTTTATTTCACGGTGGCATTCTGTATTGTGAGGGCGATTCCTGTTTTTCTTGACAGCCGTTCATTTTTCTTTAAGGCAAAAAACTGAAGAACAACGGGCCGTTTCTTCCTGACAAACCGGTGACATCCCGTATACTGTCGGTATTTGATCTTGACGGAACCCTGACTGCAGGGAGATCAGTCGAGAACGCCTTCATTAAATACCTTGTCAAGACCCGGCGCATAAGCACGGAGAATATGCTGCAGACTTTAATCTTCTACCTGAAAAATATTCTCAGAGACCCTGTTGAGGCCGTAAAACGCAATAAAATATATTTGAAGGGGATGCGTGTTCGGGAAGTAGCCGAATGGATTTCAGAATTCATGGACAGTCATGGTAACCGGTTGCTCCTGCCGGGAGCTGTCGATCTTATCAGCGGACATGGGACACTCGGCCATACTTTGATCCTCATTACCGGCGCGCCCGAGATCATCGTCGAGAAATTACCGATAAGGAAATTCTTCGACATTGTCTATGCAACGCGGCTTGAGACTTATAATCACAGATATTCAGGAAGGATTGACGGGCCTCATTATTATGGAAAAATCAAAGCCGAACTGGTAAAAAGGCTTTCCGGAGAATTAAACGCCGCAATGGAAAGTTCATACTGCTATGCAGATTCACGTGAAGATATAGCTATGATGTCACTTCTCGGCCATCCGGTTGCAGTGCGTCCTGACAGGGAATTACAGAGGGTTGCCGAGAAGTCTCACTGGAAAATCATCCCGGCATAGAATTTCCGATCAGCCTGCCGTCCTCCATCTTGAATACCCTGTGGCAGCGGTTCGAAAGAGACTCGTTATGCGTAACGATAACAAAGGTGATACCCCTGTCTTTGTTGAGCTCGAGGAAAATCCTGAAGAGTTCCGCTCCGGTAGCCGAATCGAGGTTCCCGGTAGGTTCATCAGCCAGCACTACCCTGGGCTCGAGTATTAGCGCCCTTGCCACGGCCACGCGCTGCTGCTCTCCGCCTGATAGTTCCCCGGGCCTGTGGGTTTTTCGGCTGCCCAATCCCATGTCCCTGAGCAGGTTTTCCGCTTTTCCCCTGATCTCTTCGTAGCCCGGCCATTTGGCGCCGCGGTCCCCTGAACTCCTGGCGATGAGACCCGGCATCATGACATTTTCGATTGCTGAAAATTCAGGCAGCAGATGGTGGAACTGGAAGACAAACCCCACAGCGCTGTTTCTGAAAGCCGCCAGTGCATTGCTGCGGAGCGAAAAAATATCCTGGTCACCGTAAAAAACCCGGCCGGAAGTCGGACTGTCCAGGGCGCCGAGGATATGCAGCAGAGTACTTTTTCCGGCGCCGGACGCGCCCACGATACCCACCATTTCCCTTTCATTAATCGAAAGGCTGATGTCTTTCAGTACCTGGATTTCCCCGGCATCGGTTATGAATGTCCTTGTCAGATTCTGTGTCGTAATCAGCGGCTTCACGCTCATGCCCTGTTACTTATCCGTTTTCGATCCCGTAAATTCATGGATTGTCTCTTTGGTTTTCCTGAGCCCTTCGGTCACTTTTTCCGTGGTGTCTTTCATATCCCCTGTCTTCTTTTTTATGCTGTCCGCTTCCTTTCCCAATGTTTCACTTTTTTCTCCGATGATCTTTCCAGCCTCTTTTGACTGTTTTCCAAACCAGCGGAAGGGTTCTCCACCCCGCCAGACCGAAAGCGCAAGGAAAACAAGCGCAGCGATGATAAGAAGACCGATCAGACGACCTATGAGCCTAAACATTTATCCTCTCCGGTTATAAACCGTCTCATAATACTACTATTAACAGATTCCTCACCTAATCCGTCATGCCCGAGGTTCTTAGTCGGGCACCCATTGCCGGATAAATTGGATTCCCGCCTCCGCGGGAATCGTCATGAGCCACTGAGACTGTTAATAGTTTGCGGTCACATATTTCAGAATTAAATCCTGTTGACTTGCAGGGTTTTTTCAGCACGTCTGCCTCCGTTCCAACGCATACAATCGGTTGGGTCATTCATACCTCAGCGGCTCCACCGGATCGAGTTTCGCCGCCTGCCGCGCAGGATAGAGGGTTGCGACAAAACTTATGATAACCGCAGAAAGAGATACCACTATGAAATCGAATAACTTCGTCTTGACCGGAAGATGACTGAGATAATAGACATCGGCCGGAAGTTTGATGACCTCGTAAGTGTTCAGGAGATAGCAGAGGAAATACCCGCCGGTCAGGCCGATAACAGTGCCGGAAAGACCGATTAACAGCCCCTGCATCATGAAGATGGTCATGATGCCCTTGTCGGTGGCTCCCATCGTCTTGAGGATGGCAATCTCCCTCGTTTTTTCGATTACGTTCATGATGAGGGTGCTCACGATATTGAAAGAAGCCACGAGGGTGATCAGGATCAGCATGACAAACATGGCGAACTTTTCGAGTTTCAGCGCGGAGAAAAGGTTCCTGTTCATCTGCATCCAGTCTTTTACATGGAGGGGGAATTCGATCTGCTTCTCGATCCTTTCCCTCACTGAATCCGCCTTGTAGATATCGGACAGCCTGAGCTGAATTCCCATAACCTCATCCTTCATATCAAAGAATTCCTGGGATGACTTCAGACCGGTCAGAACAAGGTTCGAATCGTATTCGAACATCCCTACCTCAAAAATTCCGGCGACCCTGAACTGCCTTACCTTCGGCAGCATCCCGAGCGGACCGATTCTTCCCACAGGCGACAGCACAGTAATCACGTCTCCCCTGAAAACGCCGAGGTTCCCGGCCAGCTCTTTCCCGACAATTATGCCGGGGACCGCTTCATTTTTCATTAAGGCATCAATACTGCCCTCTTTCATGAACTTCTGCAGCTCAGTCGTCTTCTTCTCTGTTTCAGGCACTATTCCCCTCAGGAATACTCCATGTGCCCGTTTCCCGTAGGAGACCATCACCTGCCCCATAACGAACGGCGATAAGGAGACGATGTCCCTGTCGGTCTGTATCTTTTCGATGACTTCCCGGTAATCCGGCATCGCTCCGCGGTAACTGAGGACGACGGCATGGGCATTGACTCCGAGGATCTTCTTCTGCAGGTCTTCATGGAACCCGCTCATCACCGAGAGGACAACGAGGAGGGCCATTACGCCGACGGCAACCCCTCCGACCGATATCAGCGTATTCACCGAGACCCCTTTATGCTTCTTCTTGGATCTGAGATAACGGAGGCCTATGAATAATTGATAGGGCAGGTTCATAGTTTTTCACATGACATGATAAAAGATGCATGACTCATGGTAAGAATATTTTAACCTGAATTATAATATCCTGCATTCCGGAATCATGTATCCTGCATCTTTCTTACAGCTCCGGTTTCAGTTGCGGGAACAGTATCACATCCCTGATAGACTGCGAGTTGGTCAGAAGCATCACGAGCCTGTCTATGCCGATGCCCTCTCCTGCAGCCGGAGGCATCCCGTATTCAAGGGCTCTTATAAAATCTTCGTCCATGCTGTGCGCCTCTTCATCTCCCTGCGCCTTCGCCTCGACCTGGGTGAGAAACCTCTGCCTCTGGTCCATGGGGTCGTTGAGCTCCGAGAATGCATTCGCGATCTCCCTCGAGGTTATAAACAGCTCGAACCTTTCAACCAGGGACGGATTATCCGGCTTTCGCTTGGCCAATGGTGAAAGTTCAACAGGGTGGTCGATAATAAAGACAGGCTGTACCAGTCCCGGTTCGACTTTTTCCTTGAATATCTCGTCAAGTATCTTTCCGAGCGGCGTGTTTTTTTCCAGCGGTACGTCGTGCGCACCGGCCCATGCCTTCGCCTTTTCGCTGTCACTGAAGATCTCCTGAGGCACTCCTTTCCCGGCCAGGGCATCGAGCATCGGTATCCTCGGCCACGGAGGCGTCAGGTCGACAATCGTCTCGCCATACGGCACCCTGAGCGTACCGAGTGTCTTTTCAGCTACACAGGCGATTAATTCCTCGGTTAAAGACATGAGGAAGTGATAGTCTCTGTAAGCGATATAGAATTCGAGCATGGAGAATTCGGGGTTATGTTTGGTGGAGATGCCCTCATTCCTGAAATTCCGGTTTAACTCGTAGACCCTCTCATATCCGCCGACGAGGAGTCTCTTCAGATAGAGTTCCGGCGCGATGCGCAGATACAGGTCGACATCGAGCGCATTATGATGGGTCTTGAAGGGCCGCGCTGTTGCGCCTCCGGGAATCGGCTGCATCATGGGCGTCTCGACCTCAATAAAGCCCTTTGATTCGAGGAAGTCTCTTACAGCCTTGATGATAATGCTTCTCTTAACAAATGCCTGCTTCACTTCAGGGTTAACGATCAGATCAACATATCTCTGTCTGTAGCGTGTCTCAATATCCTTTAAACCATGCCATTTCTCAGGCAGGGGTCTGAGTGATTTCGTGAGAAAAACAACATCATCGACCTCTACAGTGAGTTCATTCGTCTTTGTCCTGAAGAGTTTTCCCTTTAGTCCGATTATGTCTCCGATATCAAGCTTCTTGATAAGGACGTATTTTTCACTGAGTATATCTTTTCTGAAATAAACCTGTATTCTGCCTGAAGCATCCTGAAGATGAGCAAAAGCAGCCTTGCCGAAATTCCTCATGGCGACAATCCTGCCGGCAAGAGAGCATGGTGCGGGACCGCTTTCGAGCGCCTCTTTGGATGCATCACAATATCTTTTGTGAAGGTCCAATGAGTGGTCTTCCGCGTAGAACGACCCGCCGAAGGGCTCAATCCCCGCCCGGCGCAATTCGTCGAGTTTCCTGACCCGCTGTTCGATCAGTTCGTTTGTTTCTTCCATTAATTAACATATCCTCCCGGATGATGCATCCATTATAAGAATTTAAATTATAATGAGTAATTTCTGCTTTAGTCAATGAAGACCCGGTTTAATACTATTTCATTCGCTTCATTTGTAATCTGATATTATAATAG
>DCVG01000026.1 GCA_002328665.1 Nitrospiraceae bacterium UBA2194 | reverse complement strand
ACCTTCTCGATTATGCAGGTGACGGGCTTACGGGCAAGAGAGAGGGTAACGATATCAAGGAGAAAAAGATCACCCTCCCGCTGATCCATGCCCTCAGGGAGGCAGGACCGGTGAAGAGACGTAACATCATCAGGATTTTAAGACGAAAGAAAAAGGGAAGAAGGGAGATAAGCGAGGTGATCGCATTCGTAAGAGAAAATAACGGCCTCGAATATGCCGGCACAAAAATGAAGGAGTATTCCGACAGGGCATTGCGGATTCTTGAAACATACCCCGATTCAGAGACAAAGTCAGCATTAACCGAATTTGTAATATATTCAACACTGAGAAAAAAATGAAAGACGTTGCACGGTTCCTGTCACTGGGAAAGTATGCTGTGGCAGGTGTGTCAAGAGACCCGAAGAAATTCGGGAATCAGATGTTTAAAGATCTCCGCAAAAAGGGGATGGACGTGGTACCCGTCAATCCTAAAACAGACACCATCGACGGTGTTAAATGCTATGGTTCTGTGAGCGAACTGCCGTCTGATATCAAAGGGGTTATTTTCATGACACCGAAGGAGGAGACCCTTTCGGTTGCCAGGGAGGCAATTGCACACGGGATAAACGATTTGTGGATCCAGCAGGGGGCAGAGACAAAATCAATGATTGCCGAACTTGAGAAGGAAAACTTAAACCTGATCAACAACGAGTGCATAATGATGTTCTGGAAACCCAACGGAGTCCATTCCTTTCATCGTTTTCTGAAGAAAATCTTCGGGGGACTTCCCGCCTGACGGAAAATTTTCGATTCTCATGAACTTCCGGCAGTAGGTAACATAGGCTTATCTGTTGTTAATCAATTATTTATGCTTGGTTTGAGAAATATGTGTTCCACGTGGAAAAAAATCATTTTTCCAGGCAGTAGGCAATAGGCAATAGGCAATAGTAATAATTTGGCGGTAGAGCCTGCCCCGATAGCCGTCAGGTGTATCGGGGCCATAAATTATTGTTGACAACCGTGTCATGAATTTTAATTGGTCGTAGACCATTAAGAATTGTAGTCGTTACGCGGTATAGTGTTGTGGTTTTGGAAAGCCGCTGTGATAATCGCGGCTTTTTTCTTTCCGACGACAGACTCCAGCTCTTCAGCCGGGACAGCTGCTACTTTTTTCACCGAGCCGAATTTTTTCAGCAGGAGCTCTTTGGTCTTCTCTCCTATCCCTGGAATTTCATCGAGGAGCGAGCTGTTCATCTTTGAACTTCTCTTGCCCCTGTGGAAATTTATGCCGAACCGGTGTGCTTCGTTTCTCAGGTGCTGAATTATTTTCAGGGTTATGCTGTTCTTATCGAGGTAGAGAGGTACGGAATCTCCCGGAAAATAAATTTCCTCGAGTTTCTTGGCGATGCCGATCACTGTAAGCCGTCCTCTTAGCCCCAGGGCGTCGAGGCTCTTCACTGCCGATGAGAGTTGTCCCTTGCCTCCGTCTATGACCACGAGCTGCGGGAGGGTCCTCTCTTCATCAAGCATTCTTTTGTAGCGCCTGTAAATGACCTCCTCCATTGATGCAAAGTCGTCAGGCCCGGTTACGGTCCTGATGTTGAAATGGCGGTACTCCCTGTTTGAGGGTCTTCCGTTCCGGAATACAACGCATGCCGCCACGGCAGATTCTCCCTGGATATTTGAGTTGTCGAAACATTCGATATGAGTTGGCAGAACGGGCATATGAAGATCCCTCATCATCTTTTCCAGGTTTCGGCCTGTGCGGTTTTCCTTTGATCGTTCAGCGGCCTTTTTCTGGCGCTCAAGCCTGAAGAAAGCTGCATTGCGGGTAGCCAGCTCCAGAAGCTTGTGCCTGTCGCCCCGCTGCGGGATGGAATATTTAACGCCATCTATCATAATATCAGGCATATAGGGAACAATGATCTCCGGAGAATCGCTTGACACTCTCTGCCTGATCTCGGTAACAGCCGTTGACAGAACAGATTCTTTCTCCTCTTCAAGCCTGATTTTCAGCTCAATTGAATAGGTCTGGACGACAGCGCCAGACACAATCTTCATATATGTAATGAACATCGAAGACTCATCGTGTGAACATCCGAAAACATCTACATTACGTACTGATGTGTTCACTATTAATGACTTACTGCGGTATCGTGCAATCAGATCCAGTTTCTCCTTTATCTTCTGTGCCTCCTCGAACTTCAGTTCCGAGGCATATCTCTTCATGAGTCCCTCCAGGTGACCGGTGACAGCACCAACATCACCCTTTATTATCTGTTTTATCTTGTCAATCTGATGGTTATACTCCTCCTCGTTTATAAGGCCGATACACGGCGCCTTGCAGTTTCCCAGATGATATTCAAGGCAGACCTTGAATTTACCATCGGCAATTGACCTGTTGTTCAGTGGAAGTGAGCATGTCCTGATCTGAAAGAGCTGGCGGATAAGTTCAAGCAGTGTCCGGACTGCCGGAACCGAAGTGTACGGGCCATGGTATGATGAGCCGTCGGATATCAGCCTGCGGGTCAGAAACACCCGCGGAAAGTGCTCATTCTTAATGCATATCCACGGATAAGTTTTGTCATCCTTCAGCAGGATATTGTACCTGGGCTGATGCTTCTTGATAAGGCTGTTCTCAAGGAGCAAGGCATCGGATTCATTGTCGACGACCATATGCCTGAGGTCAGCGGCACGTGAAAGCATCACCTGTGTTTTGCCTGACTGGTTTTTAGTGAAGTACGACCCTACCCGTTTTCTCAGGCTGCGAGCCTTCCCGACATAGAGGATAGTTCCGGAAGCGTCTATAAACTGGTATATACCGGGCTTGTCAGGAAGTCCTGAGACTGTCGATTTTATGGTGTCTTTTTCTGGCAAGTCTGTTTAATTGAAACTTGAATCCGCCCAAAGTTAGGAAATAGATCAAGAAAGGCAGCAGGCAGCAGGCAATAGGCAGTAGTGAAGTCCTCGGTCGGCGATAGGCAGTCGGCAACAGGAATAGTGGGAAATTGCCCGGAGAGTCTGCCCCGGGAGCCGTGAGGCATACCCCAGCCATAAAACATTGTAGTGAGAATAGCACTATGGCTATTGGTCGTAGACCATAAAGTATTGTATACCAACGGAATCTGGATAAGTTCTTAAATTTTCTTACCCGGATAGGTTTTATGTATAAAGAGCGGTA
>DCVG01000126.1 GCA_002328665.1 Nitrospiraceae bacterium UBA2194 | reverse complement strand
TGTGGCTTCGAAGGTGGTAACCCATGCTCCCTGTTCCGTTTATGTAGTGAAGACAGCATAAGATTTGTCGTTCCCGCCTCCTTTCTTGATTCAGGGCCTCCTCCGGAGGCCCTCTTTTTTTNNATTTCATATGAAAAGCCGTTGACCGACAAAAAAAATATCCCTTTTGAATAAATCCTGGTTTAAAATATATCATGCGCAGCATACTGGTCATTTCCGATGAAATGAAAAAGGTGGAGGATTTACTAAGATCAGTTGATATCCTGTCCGTAAAACGGTGCGCCAGGCAAAAAGATGTTTCGATCAACGCCGATCCTGCGAATACCTGTCAGTATGATATAGCCTTTCTGGACCTTGACACTGAAGATTGGCAGAAAAGAATTTTAGATCTGCGGACGCGTATGCCGGTCGTGGCCTTTGCTCATGCGGATATAAAAAAAGCTGTCGAAGCCATGAAACTCGGGGCGAGTGAATTTCTGGAAAAACCCCTCATTGCCGGAATCCTCGAAGAAGTGATCAGGCAGCACAAAAAAAGGATTCTTAATAACGAATCCGGCTTTGATGATACCATAGGCACAAGTGTCCTGATGCAGGAGGTTTTCGGCCTGATAAAAAAGGCGGCGGTGAGTGAAAGCAATGTCTTGATCACAGGGGAGAGCGGTACCGGAAAGGAACTTTTGGCAAGGGCCATTCATAAATGGAGCCCGAGGAAAGGGAAGTCATTCGTTACCATAAACTGCAGCGCCATTCCCGATACCCTCCTTGAGTCCGAATTGTTCGGTTTTGAGAAGGGCGCTTTTACCGGTGCAAATTATACAAAAAAGGGCTTGCTCGAAATTGCCGACGGCGGAACGGTATTCTTTGACGAGATCGGGGATGTTTCCCCCCTCTTCCAGATAAAGATTCTGAGGGTATTGCAGGAAGGCGAGATTATGAGGATCGGGGGCACGCACGAGATGAAAGTCGACGCCAGGGTCATCGCCGCAACAAACAGAGACCTAAGTGCGGCCTGCAAAAAGGGGGCCTTCAGAGAAGATCTTTTCTACCGGCTGAACGTTATAAATATCGATCTGCCACCCTTGCGCGCCCGCATGGAAGATGTGCCTTTCCTGATAGAGCATTTTATAAAAAAACATGCAATGAAAAGAAAAGACATTATGATAAGAGGCGTGAACGACGAAGCCATGGGGCTTCTCATGAATTACTCGTTCCCGGGTAATGTGAGAGAGCTCGAGAACATTATCGAACGGGCGATGTCATTTGCCGGGAGCCACTGGATATTATCCTCCGACCTTCCATCATATCTCTTGAAAACATCTGTGAGAAAAAAGACCTCTAACCCCAGGCTGCGGGAAGCCCTTGCGGTTTATGAAAAGGAATTGATATGGTCCGCTTTGCAGGATTCCCGCGGAAACATCTCAAAGGCAGCTTCACTTCTCGGTATCCACCGGCAGCAACTCCAGAAAAAACTGAAAGATCTGAGAATGCAATAAAAAATTTACCAGCAATTATTTATTGCAACTTGCCCCCCTTTTAATAAAGGATATATCCTTAAACTGCAATTATTTATTGCCTTTCTTTTCGTGGAAGAAAATACTTTTTTTTAATATCAACAGGTTACGAACAGGCACACATATTGCTTTCCTTTAAATCATCATAAAGACATGAATTAATAAGCATATGAGAATTGAAAAGACAGTAGACAGGGGCAGCAAAGAGAAGCTGTATGTTCAGATATATTCCATTATCTCGGGCAGGATTGTGAGCGGGGAGTGGCCTGACGGGACTCAGATACCCGCTGAAGACGAACTTTGCAGGATATATGATGTCAGCAAGGTCACTGTCAGGGAAGCTATTCAGGAGCTGGTCAGAGAGGGGTATCTGAGGAGACAGCAGGGCAAAGGGACATTTGTTACATATACAATGCCGCATCCCGGGATTGTCATGAGAACGAGATTGTTGGATAACATGCATGGAGAGGAGGTGACAGTAAGAAAAGAGATACTCGAAAGGGGTGTAAGGGAGCCTTCGGACGAGGTGAAAAAAGTTCTTATGACCGAAGAAGATGTTTACTATGTCGCATCCAGGAAGGTCGTAAACAGCGAGCGCTACAAAGAGGAATTTTTTATCCCGCTATTCATACTTCCTGATATCGATAAACAGAATTTAGCCGACAGATCGCTTTATGACCTCATCGAAGAAAAAGGCACGAAAAAGATATTCAAGGTCACACAGATCATGGAAGTCACTATTGTACAGGAGAACCTGGCTGCCATGCTCAGAATGGGAGAGGGCTCTCCTGCCTTGCTTGTCAGCAGAATCCATAATAGCTTGGACGGAAGCCCTGTTGCTTATTCCAGGCTCATCGGAGGTGGGAAAAAACATAAACTTCAGATTGAATTTGAAAGAATCAAATGATTTTCCAATAACAGGAAGGAGGGTTTGAGATGAGTTTTCCCAGAAGAATGTACGAGTTTCTCACGATGGCATCTGTTGCACATGCCAAATGGGATTATGAGGTTTCGATGAGTATCATCAGGAACCGGAAGAAACTTCTGATCCTTTTTATTCTCCTGATGCCGATACTGGCTATATCATTTTTACAGGCAGCTGACGTTATTGGGGGCAAAACAGCATACGGACCTGCACATTATTCAACCACGATATTTCTTGTTTCAATAGCCATTGGTCTTGGTGCGGGCCTTATCACAGGATGTATAGGTGCCGGAGGAGGGTTTATTATAACTCCTGCTTTGATGGCAGCCGGCGTGAAAGGAATCATGGCTGTCGGTACAGATGTATTTCACATATTTGCAAAAGCGATAATGGGTACGACTGTCCATAAGAAATTGGGAAATGTGTCTTTAAAGTTAGCTGTAGCATTCGTTTGCGGCTCCGCCATAGGCGCAACTGCCGGAGGTTATCTTAACAGGAAGATCTATGACATAGACCCTGCACTTAGCGATGCCTTCATCAGTGTAGTCTATGCGACTATACTCCTTTTCTTGGGCACCTATGCCATGATGGATTACTTAAAATCAAGAAAAGGCGCTGCTGATGCAGGGGCACATGGTGAAGGTGGTCATGGAGGAGGAAAACCCGCCCCTATAACAGGCATGGGATTAAAGTTACAGGCATTGAAGATACCGCCCATGATTAAATTTGATGAGGATTATGTTGCCGGAGGAAGAAAGATATCAGGTGTTATCGTAGCATGTGGTGGATTTATCGTAGGGGTACTGGCAGCGATAATGGGTGTCGGCGGCGGATTCGTAACATTCCCCATGTTTATTTATACATTCGGTATATCCACAATGACAACTGTAGGTACCGATATCCTTCAGATAATCTTTACGGCAGGTTATGCCTCAATAACACAATTTGCTATTTACGGATATGTATTCTATACACTCGCTATGGGAATGCTTTTAGGTTCACTCGTCGGAATCCAGGTAGGGGCACTTACAACAAAGGTTGTAAGAGGAATAGATATCAGGGGATTTTATGCGATTACCATCCTTGCAGGATTTGCAAACAGGGCAACAGTAGTTCCTAAAAAATTGGGAGAGCTCGGTTATATCGAGATATCAAAAGGCCTGGCATCGGGTATAGAGGCTGTTGGCTTCTGGCTATTCTGGGTATGTATTGCGTTCTTTGGCTTCTGGCTATTTGCCAAGTTTTTCGGAAACTTAAAGGCATTAAGAGAGGAGGGATAGGAATGACATCCGCACAGAAAAAACATATGATTTATGGGATAACGCTTGGAATATCATTTTTTGTAGTTTTGGTTTTGATATTCTCTCCTATTTTTCCTAAAACTAAAACGGGAGAACCTCAAAACGGATTACAGTGGGCTGACGAGATGTTTAACAGTCTTGCAAAGGGCTCGTCTTATTTCATCCCCAAGGTTGCAGAAAGCAATGAGAAGTTTATGGGTAAAATGTTTGCTGTCAGCATCAAGCTGGATAAACCTGAGGATAAGCCCGGCGACGCTGAAAATAGAGCTGAACGGGCATCTAAGCTCTTTACTGTTAATGAAGGTGCCAGGGTTGAAGTCAATGGTGCTGAGCTAAAGATAGAAGGAGACCTCGGAAAGGTACTTGCAGCCGCCTTACGGGATTCAGAGGCAATATACAGGAATGAAGGGGAAAAGATCAAGGGCCTGTACGGGACAGTTATGAAGACTGAAGATGAGAAGCAGATGTTCAGACAGTGGTGGACTGTTCTGGATAAAATAAACAAGCGATTAGTGATTGAGAAGAAGGTTCCTGAGGCCAAGATTGTATCAGATGTCATGAAAAAGGCGGTTGAAGCGGCATATAACTTTTACCAGGTTGATGCTGTGAAGGTTAAAGACAAGGCCGGCCTCATGACGTTCCTGCTTGTCTTTTACGTGGTCTATACCCTTTGGTGGGGGTTCGCAATATTCTTCACATTTGAGGGAATAGGTCTCAGCATGACAAAGGCCAAAGTAAAGAAGGAAGTCTAAGGAGGAAAAAATGAGAATACTGGTTCCTGTAGACGGATCT
>DCVG01000034.1:12485-17692 GCA_002328665.1 Nitrospiraceae bacterium UBA2194 | reverse complement strand
TATAAATCCAGTTATCAGGAACAATATTATTAATAGTTTTTGTCTTGGCGTCATTCTTTATTTTAAGCTTCCTTAAAAGCAGCCCCACTGTTATAAAATCACGATACATCAATCCCTGAGATACTCGCTGAACCTCCCGTGGCACTTCCTCACCGAGAGATTGTATTAACTCTTTAACCGGCATAGTTGAGAAAAAATAATCTCCTTTTATATTTTTTACTTCGCCGGCAAGTTCATCTTTCACTTCAACTTCAGCAATCTTGTTATCACAGTACTTGAGGACTGCCACCTTATGTCTTAGAAATATTTCTCCCCCTTTTTTCTTAACAATGCTGGCAACTTCTTCCCACATCTGTCCCGGACCGAATTTGGGATACATAAATTGTTCAATGAGAGTGGTTTCTGTATTTTTCTGAACAATGGAGGAATCTTTTGAGACGATACTTTTTAGTGCATGGAGAATAGCTTTCGTAATGGATAAACCTTTTATTCTTTGGGCCCCCCATTCAGGGTTAATTTCATTGCAGTGAACTCCCCAGACCTTTTCTGTATAGTCTTTAAAAAAGGTGCGGTACAACTCTCGACCAAATCTATTAATAAAGAAATCTTCCAAAGTTTTTTCATTCTTAATTGAAAAAATCTGAATTTTGATATAACTTAGCCCAATTTTAATGATTCGTATAAGTCCGAGATTTAAAAATGTATTGAAACTCAAAGAAACAGGATAGTTAAAGAATTTTCGCATGAAAAATATCCTTGAGAGGCGACGACGAATTAACATTACCGGATCAGTTTTTTCCGGATCGGGAGCATCAACTTCTTTAGAGAGTGGGACATCTCTTCCAAGTATAATATCATCTTTTGCCGGTGCCCCTTGTAAGGGAAGGATATTCTGCCACCACTGCATAACTCTTTCGGACTTGGAAAAGAACCTGTGCCCGCCAATATCTATTCTGTTGTCTTGATAATTTACAGTCTTGGAGATACCGCCGATATCACCCGTCATTTCATAGATAATCGGTTTGATGTCTGTTTTATGCAGTAGTTCGTAGGCTGCAGTCAAACCTGCTGGCCCTGCACCGATGATAATCGCTGTTTTTTGACTCACAAATACACCTATCTAAATAAAGTGAATTTTCTGGCAGAAAATTTCCATATAATATAGATAATAAACTAACGTCAACTATACATGCTAAATCCTCAACATGTCATTGCGAGTGAAACGAAGCAATCTCGCCGTTACCGAGGAGATTGCCGCGCACCTTTCAGCGCTCGCAATGACGTGTATATCAAGCGTTTGGGATGCTTATCGCCGGATCTGGGATATACGTTTCTTTCTAACCCTAAATAATTCACAAATTCTCCAAAAACCTAATGCAGAGAAAATACTTATATAAGGCAATATAGGTACCTTGAATCTGCTGTAGCCTGCAAGACCGGGGAGAAAAGAGAAATAGAAAATTATAATCATCATAAACACGATGCTTGTCTTGTTAGAAGCTATTTCTGGCTTATCCCATAGGAGTGAGAATATCCCGAACAAAAAGAGTCCTGTTATAGCTACATCAATAGCAGAAGATGTAATTTTAATCGTTTTTAAATCATATCCAAAAATCTTTTCAAAATGTGGATAGAAGGGGAATAATGTCCGGGCAAGACCATTTGAATGTACAAGCAAAAAACTTAAAACGTTTTCTTTAATAACTATCAGCCCTTCCTTCCTCAATATGTCTGTTTTCAAAATATCATTGCTTATTGAAAAGGGAGATTTGTCATTCCAGTTATACTTGATTTTTATTTTATCCCAAAAGTTTTTCTGAACTATTTCAAAAGATTTATTACATCCAACGTGGAATATTAAAAGCGGGGTATCATTGACCAGCTTAATTGCCGGTGCCTCATAATAGAAAATATTTATATCACTTACTGTCGACAATGTACATCTTCCATAATTCTGATAATTTCTCAAGAACCAAGGCGCTATACTGATAATAAAAACCATAATAAAAAGTAAAAGGTGTAATAATTTTTCCCTCAAAGGAAATTTTCCCAAAAGAGTAAAAGGTGCTATTAATAACGGCAGGAATAGCGAAATAGGTCTGCATAATGTTCCTAATGCTAAAAAAAAAGCTGAAATAATGAAATATCTCTTCTTCTTGTGACTCTTCAGGGATAGTATAAAAAAATATACGGCTATTAAAAGTAAAAATCCAAATAATGTCTCACTCAGCATCATGCCGGAGTAGAAGATAGCAAAGGGATTTGCAGCATAAATAAGACCCGCCATATAAGAGTATCTTGCATGCCCGGAAATTTTCATAAATATGAAAACAACAAATAGTGCTGTCAAGCTGTCAAAAAAATACTGAAAGAGGAGAACAGTCTGGGGAAATTTTCCAAAAATTGAATATATCGTAGCAATGAAAAACGGGTATCCAGGCGTCCTGAAAATGCTTGGAAATGTTTGGGTATCAAGGAGACTTTCAGCAAGTCGGACATATCCAAAAGAATCTGGCTCAAAAGCCCTCTCAGGATGATCATAAATAAATACAAAGAAAATAAGCCTTAGCGTCAACGATAACAGGAAAATGTATAATATGGGCTTAGGTGCAAGACTATTCATCTGGTGACAGCGTCATATACGATCTCTTCATACTGTTTTATAATTTTTTCATGGGAAAAATCCCTTGCCCGCTCCCTCCCGGCCTTCGAAAAGTTCTCCCTGCGCGTTCTGTCCCCGAGTAATTGCAATATCCCTTTTGAAAGAGCGCTTTCGTCTCCCACAGGAACAAGTAGTCCGCACTTGCCGTCCTGGAGTATCTCCCGGGGTCCTGANNTTGCAGTCAGTGGAAATCACCGGAGCACCGCACGCCATTGCCTCGAGAATCACCATGGGAAGCCCTTCAAAACAGGACGAAAGGACAAAGACATCGGCCCTCGAAAAAAACTTGTAGGGATTTCCGTGAAATCCTGCGAGAGAGACTTTGTCTTCCAAACCCAGATCACCAACGAGCTTCGCCAGAGCAATTTTCTCCGGCCCTTCTCCGAGTATGATCAGCCGCGCATCCATATATTTAACAACAAGACTGAATGCCTTTATGAGGCTGTCAAATCTCTTCTGCCGGGCCAGTCGACCGGCCCCGATAACGACCGGCGACCTCCCCTCAAAAAAAGGATGTTCCGCGGGAACAGCGCTTAACCCGGTTATATGGTCGTGGTCTATGGGATTATATATAACCTGAATCTTGTGCGCCGGGATGCGGAATTCATCGATTAAATTCCTTCTTATGCCATCGGAAACTGTAATGACTTTATCCGCAAACCGATAGAGGATCTTAATGACAGGCGCTACGGGAAGCCCCAGCATGTTCTTCCCATCCCTCTTCTTAACAACTTCACCGAGTGCGATATGTTCACAAACAATCACTTTTGTCCTCAAAAATATTCCGGAAACAATCGCCATTATATTATTGTGCGTCAACATGCTTAACAATATCCGGGGTTTCTCCCTGCGGACGATCACGCAAAAATTTATGAATTGTCTGATCTTTTCAAAAAAGCTGTCGGTGTGTCTTTCGACGACGATCACCTTTATTTTCTCAGGCAAATAATCTTTGTATGGGGATTTATCCGCCGGATACAGCAGGACGAGAACCGGCTCGATCCGGCTTCTTTCGATATGCCCGAGAATGTTGACCATCACCCTTTCCGCGCCTCCGCCTTCAAGGGAGGAGATGAAAAAAAGGACCTTTATTTTATCTTCCATCCATCTGTTCAGCAAGGATAATTTCTTCCCACCGGCTCAGTGACGCATCGAGGCCGAAATCCCGTGCCCTCTCAAGAGACAGTTTCGATAAGTTTTCTTTCAGCCCTCTGTCCGAAAGAACCCCCAGAAGGGCCTCAGCAATGGCATCAGGGTCTTCAGGTCTAACCAGAATTCCATACCGCCCTCCCCCTGTTATTTCAGAGGGACCGGAAGGACAATCGGTAACGATGACCGGAACTCCCAAAGCCATGGCCTCAAGAATAACATTCCCCAAACCTTCGTATCTGGACGCCAGGCAGAATACTGCAGCTTTACGCATAAATTTGAAGGGATTCTTCTGCATTCCCAAAAATACCACGTCTTCCAGCAGATTTAAGGATCGGGCGAGANNGCCCTGAGAAGGATATCAATCCCTTTTTGATGAACAAGCCTTCCCGCAGTGACTATCAGAGGCTCGCTGAAATCAATCCCGGCATCCTCGGCAGACAGTTCTGTTATCGTTTCTTTATTAACAGGATTGTATACTACGCTGATCCTCTTTCCGGGGATCCTGAAGTTCTTGCTCAAGTCCTCCTTTTCACCCTCCGAGACGACTATGACGGCCTCCGCATCACAATATGCCTTTCTTGTAAGATATATTTTTATCCAACGGTATTTTTCATGCATAAAGCGATCTTTTATATACTCGGTCATATTCACCGTATCGTGGACTATATGTTTGAAGTCAGCGAGTCCGGATTTCCTGGCAAGATAAGAAATTATTGCCGGGTACCACATACAGCTTATGACCGTATCGGCTTTCAGTTTTGCCATTGCATCCCTGAACCGGGGGATAATGCGGACCAGATTTGTGTTTGCGTCCTCATTGAGGCTCAATTTCTCTATCCACCCGGGAAGCACATCCAGGAATTCGCCTCTCTCCTGGAGCAGCAGGATCTTTGGATTCACTCTCCCCCTTCGCTTCAGGTGAGGCAGGAAATTCCTTGCCAGTTTCGCTTCTGTGCCGCCTGCCTGTAAAGAACCTATAAAAAATACCACATTTTTCATTTCCATTGAATTTATTATAATACACGGTAGGGATTCTACTATTATAGTCACCAGGCGTTAAAAGGATATCTCACGGATAAAAAACCACTCATAAGCATCTTAACTCCTGTTTATAACCAGAGGCTGTTTATGGAACAGACTATCCGCAGTGTGCTGGCTCAAACGTATCATAATTGGGAGTGGATTATTATCGATGATGGATCTACCGACAGCACGAAAGATATCGTGCATTCTTATAAAGACGAAAGGATCCGGTATTATTATCAGGAGCACGGCGGGATCGACAATATATGTCTGACGCACAATAAAGCTCTTGGGCTGTCAAGGGGAGAATTTATCGCCCTCATAGACGGAGATGATCTCTGGCCTGAATACAAACTCGAAAAACAACTTA
>DCVG01000034.1:0-12480 GCA_002328665.1 Nitrospiraceae bacterium UBA2194 | reverse complement strand
TACCAGGCAAAAAAGGAATCTCAAGGAACGACCCTGTCGGTACATCGCTTCGGGAATTCCTGCCTAACGCGAACAGTTTTATTTACAACCCGACAGTACTGATAAGAAAATCGGCTCTGGACAGAATCGGGGGTTTTGTGGAATTTAAAGGTCTTGCGCATGATTTCACCACATGGTGCAGACTGTCCCTTGAAGGAACATTCGGTCCCCTGCCGCTATGTCTCGGCTACTGGAGAAGACACAGTAATTCGCTGACTTTTCATAATGCCGAGTACCGTTTCAGGAATAAGATTAAATTTATCAAAGACTTTGCGGAATTTTATGACAAGGAAATCGGATCGACCGGTATCTCTTTGACTAAAGATGAAATATATTCCCGTGTCGAGTCGAGATTGAGGTCGTTTATTGACTATTTACCTTACGACAGAGCGATGATTATGGCAAAGATTGGAATGTTTAAAGAAGCAAACGAAGAGTTCGGTAAATATCTCAGAAATAACTGTTCATTAAAAAACAGGATCATAGCCCATTTCTTCTCTCTGTCCGGGTCGATACAATATGATCTTGTCAATCCTGCAAGAAAACTGAAGGAAAGAATCGGCTTGAGGAGGCCATGAATATGCAGGCGGCGAGACGGGTCACATACCTTAATAACGATATCTTGTATACCTGGGAAAATGTTTCCGAGATCAGGTATCAAAACTGGCTGAAGATGACCTCTCCGGAAATAAGAGAGGATTTCACGGTAGACGGCTTCCCGGTTTTTATTCAGATAGAGCCCTCCAATCACTGCAATCTCAAATGCCCGATATGCCCGGCAGGGGGATTGGGGTTCAAGAGAATCAAAAAATATATGAATCTCGAAGAATTCAAGGCCATTATTGCCGATATGAGAGACTACCTCCTCTTCATCGTGCTCTGGGACTGGGGAGAGCCTCTATTAAATCCCGACTTGCCCGATATGGTGCGCTACGCTGCGGAACACGATATAAAGACAGTTGCGAGCACCAATTGTAACTGCAATTTTTTCCACGATGAGTCGTATATGGAAAGATTGCTGAAATCCGGTCTCAGCACATTAATCCTGGCCGTGGATTCGATTCATCAGGAGAGGTATGCAATATACAGGAAGAAGGGCGACCTTAACAGAGCGCTCGAAGGCATAAAAAAGGTCGTTTCCCTGAAAAAGAAGCTGCGCAGTGAGACATTGCTGATGCTGCGCATGGTCGCCATGAGACAGAATGAGCATGAAATGAGAAGGTTGAGAAGGTTGGCAAGAGAACTCGGAGTAGACCGGTTCTCGATGAAAACAATGAATCCCTGGAGCGAATCGTATGACAAAGATATGGCTCCCATGAATCCGGCCTATCGCAGGTTCCAATATAAGAAGGGAACCTGGGAGCGCATCAGGATGCCCTTTGACTGCAATTATATTCTGCAGAAATGTACGATCCACTCAAACGGCGACGTAGTTCCCTGCTGCTGGCACTACGATAATGATATATCTGCCGGGAACGTTTTTACAGACGGTGGATTGACAAAGATATGGAACAGCCCGTCTTACCGGAATCTGAGAAAAAGGATTTTACTTGAGAAAGACTCCATTCCCATTTGTACAACATGTTCTTTGAACTATAAACTTTCGAGAACCGGATGGTTCCTGCAAACCCTGGACCTGACCCAAAGCAGGAAAGACCAATACATTTACCTGCTCAAACGGTATATCGAATTGAACATGAACCCGGACCTCCTTACCGGAATTATCAGGACAAGAGATAAGATCAAATCTCTTTTTGCGTTGTGATAAACAGTGATTTCCCTTGAACAAGAAACCGCTCATAAGTATCATAACCCCCGTATTTAACCAGCGCCTGTATATAGAACAGGCCATCCGGAGCGTCCTGGGCCAGACTTGCCGGGAATGGGAGTGGATACTCCTGGATGACGGCTCAACAGACGGTACAGGACAGATAATCAGGAACTTTAACGACAGCAGAATAAGATATGCCTGTCAGGAACATGCCGGGCTTTCAAATCTGACCAGAACATATAACAGGGCTCTCTCAATGTGTGCCGGCGACTTCATCGCCATGCTCGATCATGACGACTACTGGCCCGATGATAAACTCGAACGGCAGATAAAAACCTTCGGCGAACCCGATGTCGTCCTGAGTTATGGGATATGCTCCATTGTTAACCAGAAAGGCAGGAATATATGTTATACAGGCATCCCCCAGGATCCATGCGCTGCCTTTAATAACCCCATAGGTTCTGTATTAAAAGAATTGCTCTTCAGGAGATACAGCTTTATTCTCAACTCAACAGTCATGCTCAGAAAAAGCGTTATGGATGGTATCGGAGGATTTGTAGACGCACCGGGAATTTATCATGACTTTCCGACATGGGTCAGACTCTCTCTGGAGGGCAAATTCGAGCCTGTACCGCTCTGCCTCGGATTCCATCGAAAACATCCATTATCGGTCACGTTCAGTTCGGACAAGAAGCGTTATCTTGATAAACGTCTGGGTTTTCTTATGACATTTCTTATGGAGAATGAGAAAAAACTTCGTGAACTCGGCTTCTTTTTTGAACCGGATATGTTTGAGAAACACTGGGAAGAGATGATGATTGAGAATATCCCCCATGACCATTACAACAGAGCGATGCTGATGCTGGGTCTCGGTCTGATGAAGGAGGCAAAAGCTGAATTTCGAAAGTATCTGGAGGAATATCCATCCCTGAAGAGCAGACTCATTTATTTTCTGATAAACCTTTCTGCGCTGACAGGGACAGACCTTGTTAATCCGTCTGCCGGCTTGAAAAAAAGGACAGGAGACTTCTTCCGGAGGAACCGTTGAGAAAGTCAATCGACCTTTTGACCTCTGCCTGGTATGGTGACAGCACATTGACAGTGGGGTTCCCTGCGGAGTGGGACATACATTTGGCCGGACAAACAGACCAGCCGGCTTTAACCGACTCAGGGGTGAGAGAGAAAATCAGAAATCCCTCCGGAACATCGCCGCTGCCGGAATTAGTCAAAGGGAAGAGACGGGTCGCCGTTCTGATAGATGACACTCAGAGACCTACCCCCGTTAAAAGGATTATTCCTGCCGTCCTGGGGGAGTTAAAAAACGGCGGGATTGAACAAGATGCAATTATCATCGTTATGGCTACAGCATGCCACAGGCCGGCGACAAAAGAGGACTTCATTAAAAAACTGGGGGCGGATACGGTTAAAAACATTAAGACACTTTCCCATGATTGCAGGAGAAACTTGAAATATCTCGGAAAAACATCCAGGGGCACTCCCATTTATGTAAACAGATTCGTCACGGAATGCGATGTCAAAATAGGAATAAGCGGTGTATACCCCCATGAAGGAGCAGGATTTGGAGGCGGCGCCAAGATTATACATCCGGGGATCTGCGGCAAAGAGACTGCACGATATCTGCATAGCCGTTTAAAAGGGGTCCCGAGAGGCAGTACACTTGACAACGAATTAAGAGCGGATATGGAAGAGATAGCTGAAAAGGCAGGCCTTGATTTTAGCATAAATGTACTGTTAAACCGGAACAGGGATATCGGTCATATCTTTTGCGGTCACAGGGTCATTGCTCATCAGGAAGCAGTGAAGGCCGCTAAAAAATATTATGGAATAAAACCAATCAACGGAGCGGACATAATTATCGCGAATGCTTATCCATTTGATACGTCTCTGCATTTCCTTTCCAAGGGGCTCTGGCCTTTCACTCATGAAACAAAAAATAGCTCAAAAGTCGTAATCGCTTCATGCCCGGAAGGTCTGGGATATCATGCATTATCATTGGCGTCTTTGACGGGTTGGTCTGGTTTTTTTCACAGGATTAGGGCTTTGTCAAGACATGATGTCCGCCTTTATTTGACAAAATGGAAAAACAAAGAACCCGGGATTCTGCTTTTTTCAACCAATATCAGAAAAAGAGAATTGAAGAAAATATATCCGCAGGCAAGGTTATTTGCCGCGTGGGGAAACCTCATCTCCGAGCTTAAATCAAGGCATCCGGGACCGAATATCAAAGTTGCCGTCTACCCGTGTTCCCCCCTGCAGGTTCCCCCGGATTCCGCCTGACCTGCAATTTTATGCAGAAATTCTTCGTATTTTAGCGCGATCTTGTCCCAGGTATAGTTTTTGATCCAATCCCTCCCTCTCCGGCCCATCTCTTGCCGTTGCCTGCGAGAGACAAGGTCCTGCATGGACTGCGCAAGAGAAGCCGCACTCGCCGGTCTAAAGGAAATTCCGGCCTGATGTTCTGCTACAAAATTAAACTCGGGTATTCCGCTCACAATCACTGCCTTCCCACTTGCCATCGCTTCGAGCGCCGCTATAGAATGACACTCGTGCCTTGAAGGAAGGACGACAAATAATGCCTTGCTCAACAGGTCCTTTTTTTTATCACCGGAAACCCAGCCCGGCATCTCAATATTCTTTTTTATATCCCCTGGTAATTTCATGAGCATGGCTTCGAATCTTTCCCTGTCCCTCCCGTCCCCTGCTATCACTAATCCTATATCCGGGAACGATTTATTAAACTCTTTGTAGGCGTCCAGAAGAATATCGAGGCCCTTGCCGTAAATATCGATCCTCCCGATATAAAGGATATAATCCTTTTCATCATAAGGCATATCGAGTAATTCGCATGATATTCCGTTCGGAATGACCGCAATATGCTTTGCCCGTTTGAATGAAGTCTTTTTTGTCATCTCAGGGTTAACGAAGATGAAATTATCATAAAATCCGGGTTTCAGCAACTCCAGCATGGAAAGGACCACGGCGTAAAAAGGATTATATTTTCTGAAATATAATCTGCCTGTGTATCCCTGCACCTGAAGAACTACAGGCTTCTTTACAAAAAACTGATAAAAAGTCGGAATTGCAGGAGAAAATTCCTCGATGATAATATCATATTCATGACCGTGTCTTTTAAGAAATTGTGATGCATGGTACGCATATGACAGCAGCGTTATTGCAAGGCTCCTGCTCTCCGCGCCCCTGAAGATGTGTCTTATCCCCTCGATCTCTCCGTCATTGGCGCCCTGATACCTCTTGCATAAAAACGTTATGTCATGGCGTTCCCGCATGCGCCTGTAAATCTCGTATGCGCGGGTCCCGACCCCCCCCATACCAAAGGGATCACCCCAGCTTTCGTAAAGGAGATGAAGAATTTTCATCCCTTTTCCTCCCGGATTGATACGTTTCATACTCTGGAATAACCTCATTCGTCTCACCTGTCATCATTATTTTTCCGTGATCAAGCCATAAAACCTTATTGCAGAGATTACTGACCTGTTCCATATCGTGTGAGACAAAGAGTATGACAACCCCCCTGTTCCTGAATTCCAGTATCCTTTCTTTACTCTTCTGCTTGAAATGAGCATCTCCGACAGCGAGAACTTCGTCAATAATGAGCATATCGGGATCGACTTCAGTCGCAATGGAGAAAGCCAGCCGCGCAATCATTCCTGAGGAGTAATTTTTAAGAGGGGTATCGATGAAATCCTTCAGTTCCGAAAAATCCACAATTTTATCAAATCGCTCTTCTATCTCCCTCCTCGAAAAACCGAGGATCGAAGCATTTAAGAAAATATTCTCGCTTCCGCTTAGCTCGTCATCAAAACCTGCGGCGAGGTCGATCAGAGGAGCTGTCTTGCCCTTCACACTTACCAGCCCCTCAGCGGGCTTTATGACACCGGAAATAACCTTTAATAAGGTACTTTTCCCCGCGCCGTTGGAACCGATAATCCCCAATGATTCCCCTTCACCGAGATCCAGCGATATACTACTCAGCGCCCATAGTGTATGCTTTACTACCCTCTTCCCCTTTAAATAATTGATGACATGCGCCTGAAATGATCTCCTGCGCTCCTCAACAATCCTGTATTTGACCGATACTCCCTCAAGCGTTATCATAATAGACCAATTTTACAGGTAAAATATTATCCTGTCCCTGTTCCTGTAATAAATTCCCCACCCGACCGATAGGGAGAGTAAAGCAAAGGCCGACCCTAAGACGAGATGCTCCGCCGTCAGGAAAGCGGTATCATAGAGACTGGCCCTGAAAAGACTTATGAAATGATAGAGAGGGTTTAGCGACATCAGCGGTTGAAGCTTCTGTGGAAGAATGGAGACCGGATAGAATATTGCCGAGAGGTACATCCATCCCAGCAGCAGGACATCATAGATATAGACCACGTCATGGAAAAAAACCGCGAGCGTCGAGACAGTCAGGGCCATGCCGAAAGAAAATATAAAAACAATGCCCACAACATATGGAAGCAGCGCAAGGTTAAGGCCTATCTTAGTACCTGAAGACAGGATGATAATGAAAAGAGGTACAAGAGAAAAGATGAAATGCACCAGCGAAGAAGCGACGATAGAGAGGGGAAAGATTGCTTTAGGCAGATAAACCTTGTTTATGAGGTTGCGGTTCTGGAGAAATGCCAGCGAGGCAACTTTTGTCCCCTGTGAAAAAAACTGCCACATGATGATCCCGGACATCACGTAGGCTGAGTAGTTCCCCATCGATCTTCCAAAAATTCCGGAGAATATTACATAAAAAACAAGGAGCATCAGCAGGGGATCAAGCATGACCCACAGAAAACCGAGGGCGGAGCGTTTATATCTTTTCTTGATGTCCCTCGATACGAGGTTCCGGAGGAGCTCCCGGTATCTGAAAATCTCTTTAGCTTCTCCCAAGGAATTTACCATAGTCCTTCGCCCTGCTATAATAGCATAGGATACTGACTTATGACTTTAAAAGACAGAGGAATATTGAAATCTTGTTTGATCGTAATCCCGGCTTATAATGAAGAAGAGCATATCGCAGATGTCCTGAGGGAGGTCATGTCAAGTAATATACCGGCCGATATTGTGGTGGTGAACGACGGCTCTGCCGACAGAACGTCGGCAATATCGAAACAGGCGGGGGTTATGGTATTGGACCTGCCTTACAATATCGGCTACGGCGGCGCAATCCAGACGGGTTTTCGCTTTGCGGCCGAATCCGGGTACGAATTAGTGGTCACCCTTGATGGAGACGGCCAGCACTCACCATCTTCTGTGAACAATCTGCTGGAGACTATGGAACGGGAAAAGGCGGATGTGGTTATCGGTTCCCGTTTTATCGAAGGCACCTACCGTATGGGCATCTTCAGAAAAACAGGGGTCCGGCTCTTCTCGCGAATTGCCTTCTTCTTTACGGGAACGAAATTCAGCGACCCCACCTCGGGTTTTCAACTATTCAGCAGAAAGGTTTTCTCTTATCTCTCCGAGGGCGATAACTATCCACTCGATTACCCCGATGTGAACATCATAATCGCCATCCATAAAATGAGATTTAAAGTCGTGGAAGCCCCTGTAAGGATGAAAGAGAAAAAGGGCAAGTCGATGCACCGGGGATTGAGGCCTGTCATTTATGTGATAAGGATGTTCCTGTCCATCATAGTTGTTTTGTTGAGAAAGGAGAAGAAACAGCCGTGACCTTCGGTGTAAGATTATTTATTTTCCTGTCCGGTGTCATCTTGTTTATTACTATTTTTGAACTCGTCAGAAGGGGGAAATTCAGGGAGGAATTGTCGCTCTTCTGGCTGCTCATCGGCATCAGCCTGATTCTCAGCTCCTTCGCCGACCGGCTTATAGATCCCCTCGCCTTTAAACTCGGCATCAGTTATCCGCCCGCTCTCGCTTTCATTATTGTCGTTTTTCTCTTTGTTCTTGTCGTGCTCTACTTCTCGATCTCCGTGTCGGATTTAAAGAGCAAGAACAAAGAGTTAAGTCAGAAGATAGCGCTCATGGAATACAGACTCTCCAGACTTCAGGAAGAGAAAGAGGAGAGCGCCTCAAAAGGAGTTGACTATGAATAACAAATTGTCGGATATCATACAGTCCTCTTCGCTGCTCAGTCAGGTCGTAGGCGCAGAGAAGCTTTTCCTGTCGGGCCGAAGGAAACGCGGTGAAGATCTCGAAAGCGCTGTTAGGTTCTTTCTTGAGTTCCTGCACGGCTTCGAGAGCTTCGATTTCGAAGGCCCCTGTGTTACGGTTTTCGGTTCAGCGCGTTTTCAGGAAAGACACCGCTATTACGAGCTGGCCCGCGAGCTCGGACGCGCGCTCGCCAATGCAGGCTATGCGGTAATGACCGGGGGCGGACCCGGTATCATGGAGGCGGCAAACCGTGGCGCCAAAGAGGGCGGCGGCCTCAGCCTCGGCTGCAATATCACCCTTCCCTTTGAGCAGAAGCCGAACCCTTACCTCGACAAATTCATCGAGTTCGAGCACTTTTTCGTGCGCAAGGTAATGCTCGTAAAATACTCAACGGCCTTCGTCGTTATGCCGGGCGGCTTCGGCACTCTCGATGAGGCGTTCGAGGTGATCACCCTCGCTCAGACCGGAAAGCTTGAGCGCTTCCCGGTCGTGGGGATGGTCAGGGACTTCTGGGACCATCTCCGCCGTTTCATGAACGACACAATGCTGGCCGAGGGCACTATCAGCGGCGAGGACATGAATTTGATACATGGAGCAAATACGGTCGAGGACGCCGTTCGCATTATCCGGGGCCTTTCGCGGGGAAACTTTTGACCCGGAAAATGCAATTGGTATCAGGCATACGCACATATGCCAGTCTATCTATTTACAACTGCATTTTCCGGGGTTAATGACTGTGTATATTTTTCTCGAAGACCTTTCTGAAATGAAACCCGTAGATCGAAAAGGTTATTGCCAGAGGAAAAAGTCTGGGGCGCCTGAAGATGGTCCAGAAAAAAAGTTTCCAGTACTGAAACCTCTCCTTTCCCGCAATGCCGAGAATCACCATTGATTTAAATAATGCACAAACACCGTTCATATTGAACCGGAATATCTTTTTCTTCGGCGGCATATACTCCTTCAGAAAAGTTTTGACACGCTTGTAGTAATACTTGGGAGAATACAACGTTTCGAGAATCTTTTTATACCCGTTGATAAGGACATCGTAGTTCATCCTGGGTATGAAATTGATCGAAAAATCCGTATTGTCACCCGAGGTATCTTTCAGAAGTCTGTTCTCCTTTTCAAGTCTTTCGTACAGCCGGGTGCGCGGCAGGGCGTTCAGCAGGCCCACCATTGCAGTGACGATCCCGCTGTTCTGGATGAACTTTATCTGCGTGTCGAAAATGGTAAGGGGGTCGCTGTCGAATCCCACGATAAACCCGGCCTGAACCTCAAGCCCGGACTTCTGGATCTTCCTGACACTTGCAAGAAGGTCGCGGTTCCTGTTCTGGAACTTGCTGCATTCCGCCAGACTCTGCTCGTTCGGGGTCTCGATGCCCACAAATACAACGTCAAACCCAGCTTTCACCATCAACCGCATCAGTTCTTCATTATCGGAGAGTTCTATGGATGCCTGGGTAATAAAGGTGAAAGGATGACCTCTCATCTCCATCCATTCGGCAACTGCGGGCAGTATTTCGACCTTCAACTTCCTTTTGTTCCCGATAAAGTTGTCATCGACGAAAAATACCCCTCCCCTGAAGCCGTAAGAATAGATGCTGTCGAGCTCCCTGATGACCTGGTCTTTGTCCTTTGTGCGGGGAACCCGGCCGCAGAGCAGCGTGATATCGCAGAATTCACAGTTGAAGGGGCAGCCCCGCGAATACTGTATGTTGAGTGTTGCATAAAGCTTCATATTGACAAGTTCCCAGAGAGGCACAGGCGTCTTTCTTACATCAGCCCATTGATCAGATGTATACATATGTTCCGGACAGCCGTTCTTCCAATCTTCCAGGAACACGGGCAGTGTCACTTCCGCTTCGTTCAGGATGAGATAGTCGACATCCCCGAACTCTTCATATTCGGTAGTGAAAAGGGGGCCGCCGGCTGCAATCCTTACGCCGGCCGACCTGCATCTCGTGATGATTTTTTTCACCGATTCCTTCTGGACGGCCATTGCGCTGATCAGGACCAGATCAGCCCAGAGGAGATCTCCATCTTCCAGGCTGCCGACGTTCATATCAACAAGTCTTTTTTCCCACTCCGGCGGGAGCATCGCCGCAACAGTCAGCAGTCCGAGGGGCGGGCTGCTTGCCTTTTTTAAAATGAATTTCAGAGCATGCCTGAAACTCCAGAAGGTGTCGGGGAAATAAGGATAAATAAGGAGGACCTTCACTCTGCTCTTCCTATCTTTTCTCGTTGTTGCAAGTCAGTATAAGCAAAATTGCCTTTGCACCTGGTTCGATTCAGATGTTATAAGTATACTCCAATTTCGTATTTTCCGGTAGCGGATAAGAATTACTAAAGAGTTCATAAATAAGGGCACATTTAAACACCCTCTCCTTAATCCCCTCCCATCAAGGGAGGGGGAATAATTGATCCCCTCTCCCCTGGCGTGAGAGGGTAAGGGTGAAGGGGAAATGGAAAAGATTACACCACTTGACAATAATCATTCCGCATCGGATTCACTGGTATGCTTTATTCAAAGGATCAAGCACTATATGTTCGACCATTTTACATATCTGCGCCGCAGTCTTTTCCCGGTAATGGTCTATGGTGAAAGGCTCATGGACGATTACTTTTACGCCGACTCTTTTTCTGGCACAGACCCTCATTATGTTCTCCATGAAAGACTGCGGCTTGCTCCATGCAATTTCCGCATCGTCTTTATAGTGGAGCGTCACCGGCAACAGCGACATCTCCGGGTTAAGCTCTATTACCTTGAAAATACCCCTGTTGAAAGACAACCGCTCGCTGATCCTGCTGGTCGTACCCTGCGGAAAAACCGCGAGAATTTGATTTGAGCACTTCTCCGCAATAGTATTCAATACTCTCAGCCGCTCGTTTGAAGAATTGCGGTTTAAGAAAATAACGCCCATCAGCCATGCTATCTGCCCTATTACAGGATAATATTTTATCTCCGCCTTGCTGACAAACACTGATCCGAACAAAGCCGACAGCACAAAAATATCCAGGAAACCGGCATGGTTTGAAATAATCAGAATACCTTTTCGTCTCCTTCCGAATATCTCATGATTTTCGATCTTTTCGATGCCGACCCGAAAAATCAGGAGGCAGAGTCTTGAATAAAACCGGACGAGCCGGGGTCCGATACTAAGGCGCCACCTGAAAAAAATCAGGAGTATAAAAAAATAGAATGGCGCAAGGAACATGGTGATAAACAGGAACAGGCCGGTTTTTACAAAGAACCTGAAGATATCCATTTCAGCATATTATAGATGATTCTTCGTCATTTGCCGGCAGCCCTTTCGAAGTTTTCAGCGTTTATCCCGCTTCGTTTTATCGGGGTTCGGCGAGCCGGAGAGGCGCTCTTTTTTCCTCTTTAAAAAAGCCTTCCTTCTTCAACGGTCCTTCTTTTTATCCTTTATCCAGTAAACAAGGCTGAATACGACAGCCACAACTGTCAGAACAATCAGAATAACGAAAAAAAATGCTACCAAATGTTTCACTCCTCCTGGGAAAAATCAACATGGCATTAAGAACAATAAACCGGAAGTTCGAAGTTCATTGACACTTCCCCCTCCCGTAACCTCTGTCGGCGTCCTTCATTGATACTATCCTTCCGCCCTTTATCCTGATGACTTTTATGAAAGCCCCGTCTCCGCAGTTGTAATAGAACAGCTCGACTTTTTCGGTAATTATGTTTACATCGCCCTTCCATAGGCTGCCTCTTGTTTCTTCGGCCACTTCCTCGGAAAAATCCGGCTGTCCGCACTTGTCGATGAGCACAAATTTTGATTCCCCGTCGCATACCATATCCAGGCCGCCCGAGACGCACCTTATGCAACTGGCCTCTGAAACGGCAACACCGAAGAGAAATAGAGTAAACAGCGCAAGCAAAACCGTTCCAGCAGCTTTCATTGAATTTCTCCTGAAGATTTCGTCATTAAAAACATCATACGAAAAAAAACGCCAAAGCGCAACAGCGGAGCTCATTCCCGGTGCCGAAAGCATTCGGAATTTCCCTATCCCTCAGAGCAAATCCGTGTATTAATTGAAAGATATGGTCTATAATATTTACTTAATCAATATGTTGTGCAGCTCAGGGAGGACATTATAAAAAGATTTCCGGACAGAAGGGGATATTTCGGCGTCTACGGCGGACGCTTCGTGCCGGAGACCCTTATCCCAGCCCTTGAAGAACTTGAAAAGGCGTACCGCCATTCGAAGAAAGATAAGAACTTCCGGATGGAACTCGTTCATCTCCAAAAGACCTACATCGGAAGGCCGACTCCGCTGTATTTCGCAAAACGTCTTTCCGAACATCTCGGCGGAGCAAGGATATATCTGAAGCGTGAAGACCTGGCACACACCGGCGCCCATAAGATAAACAACGCCGTAGGACAGGTGCTGCTTGCAAGGAAGATGGGAAAGAAAAGGGTTATCGCAGAGACAGGCGCAGGACAGCACGGCGTTGCTACTGCAACCGGCGCCGCCCTCCTCGGCCTTGATTGCGAAAT
>DCVG01000030.1 GCA_002328665.1 Nitrospiraceae bacterium UBA2194 | reverse complement strand
CTCTATGTCAGGAATTACATATGATATGAACTAAATTACATAGAGCTGAGGATTGATTTCATATCGTATCAGGGACGTCCGTTATTACAAGCTTTTGACGTAGCACAATATTTTCCATAAATACAACCAGTTAGATCATTACGGCTGGATTCTCCTAAGTCTCGCCATCAACCCCGGGGTGTGTGCCTGCGCCATAAAAAGATATGAGATTGCATGGCATGCAATATGCTTATATAAATAAAAAATAATAAATAATAAAATAATGATGTAAACTATTGGTAAAGATACCGTGATAAGACAATTTTTACTCAATAACAACATTGAACGGATCAGCCCGTTACAGGATTGAGGGTGACGCCATGAAAGATATGGATGTTTTTGAAGAGATTCTGGAGTTGGGTAAAAGGCGCGGATTCATTACTTATGATGAGATAAACAACAGCTTCCCGCCGGATTTTGTTTCCCAGGAAGAACTGGAAGACCTTATCGACGTGTTGCAAGATACAGGGGTGAAGGTGATCGACAGCCAGGAAACCGACGTCGAACTTGAAGAACTTCAGGAGGAGGAACCTGAAGATGAAAAGACCGCAGATCTTGTGCAGGCTTATTTTCATTCGATGGGTGACATCCGCGTCCTTACGCGGGATGAAGAAGGCGAACTCGGAAGGAAAATGGAAGAGGGTGACAAGATCGTTAAGGGGATAGTTACCGGTCTTCCACTGTACGAAAAGGTACTGAAAGAATTGGACAATAATCCGGAAGAGGATGCAGAAGATTCTGAAGAAGAGAGAAAGGACAAGGCCCTGCAGAGGAGCCTGACGAAACTTGACAACCTCATGGTAGAATGGACCATGGCGGAGAAAAAGCTTGAGAGATACGGCACACTGCTGAATTTAAGGCGGGCAATACATGAAAATAAGAAGAAAGATGGCAATCCGGCCGGGCTCATTCTCCTTGCAAATGAGACGCAGCAGCAGATCAGAAGGATAGAAGCAGAGGCCGGGATAAAAATGGATGAACTTAAAATCAGGTATGAGCAGGTTGCAAAGGCCGGGAAGCTTGTTGACGGTGCGAAGAACGAACTGATCACCCACAACCTGAGACTGGTGGTGAACGTCGCCAAGAATTACATCGGAAGGGGCCTTACCCTCCTCGACCTTATCCAGGAAGGCAATATCGGCCTCATTAAAGCGATAGACAAGTATGACTACAGGAGGGGGTTCAAGTTCAGCACCTATGCTACATGGTGGATAAGGCAGGCTATTACCCGGGCGATCATGGACCAGACAAAGACGATCAGGCTCCCTGTGCATGTGATGGAGTTTTATAGCAAGGTTAGCATCGCGTCGAAGGAGTTGACACAGCTTCTGGGCAGGGAACCCAATGCAGAGGAAATAGCACAGAGACTGAAAGTGCCTGCCGGGAAGGTGCAGGACGTATTCAGGGCAGTTCAGGAACCGATAAACCTGCAAACGCCGGTCGGAGATGAAGAATCGACGCTGGAGGATTTTATCGGCGACAGCAGTTCGTCTCCTTTTTTCGAGGCTGAAAGAAACAAGATTACCGACGAGATATTGAAGGTCCTCCGGACTTTGACACCGAGGGAGGAGGAGGTAATAAAAATGAGATTCGGCATCGGCCTCGACAGAGACCATACTCTCGAAGAAGTGGGAAGGCATCTGTCGATTACCCGTGAGAGGGTGCGGCAGATAGAGGCAAAGGCGATTAGGAAACTCAAACACCCCCGAAGGCTCAAAACCCTGAGGATACTGGATACCGCATAACCGCTCGGCTATGAAATCATCCCGGACTTCCGGGGGCTTTATTCTCTGCGGCGGAGCCCGGAAAGATTAATCCGGCCTGATGATGTCTTTCTTTTTATGTTGAGATAGCAATCGTAGAAACGATATTATACTAAGTACAAAGTTTCTACATGCGCTTTTTCACCTCGCTCTGAAGAATTTGGATAACTCAAAGATGGAAAAGAATGCCATGCAGGAGATAGCTCAGGCGGAGATAAAGCAATTCAGCAATGCGGAATTGCGGGAGAGNNAGAGAGGGCCGTTTCGGCATTGACGACCAGCAGAAGTTCTGGGTCAAACGCAGCCGCGACCTTGTTGACGGCAGTGTCAAGATTATTAAACTTGTCTTCCATGAGCGCTTTCAGGCGAAGGTCGGCGAGATCGTTTTCGACTGTTTCAGGAGTCCCAAGAAAGAGGCGAGGATACTTGAACTTACGAGAGGACATCCGCGCTTCATGCAGGGTTTTTCTCTAAGAGACTCCTCAGACAACATTATCAGGATCATAGACTATATCAAAGGAAAGACGCTGGCCGATTCCATCCTGCAGTACGGCAAGGATCATGAAGATTATTTCCGGAATTATTTCCCGTTGATATTCGCCGAATATATTGAGCTGGCAGAGGCGATCAGGTTTCTCCATCAGCAGGGAGAAAAGCACGGAGATATCAGGCGTGACCATATCATAAGGGAAGAGGAAACGGGAAACAGCCGCTGGATCGATTTCGATTTTAATTACCTGCATAAAGAGAATATGTTCGGATATGACCTCTTCGGTCTTGGAAATATCCTCGTATACCTTACAGGCCGCGGCGATGTTACTGTCCAGCAGCTCAGGGAGAGGGGTTCGTCCGTGCTTGACCGCATAACTTCATACGACGTGAACATTATCTTTAACAACAGGGTTGTGAACCTGAAGAAGGTCTACCCCTATGTGCCTGATGAACTCAATCTTATTCTCCTTCACTTTGCCGTGTCTGCCGATATATTCTATGAAAATACCGACCAGCTTCTTCATGACCTGCATGAGGCAAGGGATAAGCTTTACAGTGCATAACTATATGGAATGAGGGTGGATATATGAATGCAAAGATACCAAATAGCCGGAATATCCTTATCGCAGTCGATGAATCCGAAAACGCGAAACGGGCCGTGCTGTATGTCAGGGACCTGCTCGCCGGCCTTTCAGGGTTTCATATCAAACTCATAACTATCATCCCCGAGCCATCGGAGGACTATTTCGCATCTGAGACGGAGCGGACTCAGTGGGTTAAGGATAAGCAGGACTCGTTCCAGGGCATCCTGAAAGAATACAGTATGCTTCTCCATGAAGCCGGGTTCAGGGAGGAAGACGTAACATTATACGTAATGATGAAGGAGTGTACGTCAATAGCCGAGTGTATTCTTCGCGAGCAGGAGAAACTCTCCTGCGGCACGGTAGTCATAGGCCGCCGTGGCATATCAAAGAAAGAGGAATTTATCTTCGGCAGCACCTCAAGCAAGATCCTCCATACCGCCAGAGACTGCGCCGTCTGGGTTATCGAATAGAAAAAATTCCTTCATCCGGCGTCCTTCAGGTGCTTGCCATTCCCGTGGGACTTCGTAACTTATCGGTTTATATGGTGCCGGTGGTGGGAGTCGAACCCACACGGAGTTGCCCCCACCGGATTTTGAGTCAGTAAACAGTCATTTTGGCCCATCTTCAACAGTTCGAAA
>DCVG01000092.1 GCA_002328665.1 Nitrospiraceae bacterium UBA2194 | reverse complement strand
GAACAGGCGCTGACGCAGTTTCCGCACCCGTCACAGAGTTCTTCGCTGATGGTAATGATCTTCCTTTTCATGTGTAATCCTCCTTTTCTAATCCTATCCGAACCTGTTTGACCCCGGTCGAAGACAGGAGGAGATCAATCTCGCTGTCATTAAAAGAATTGAACAGAAAAGTGTTCGAGAGAAATTTGCGCACACCGGCCATAAAATAATTTTATATGAAGCCGACCCTGATTGCCATATGGATTATCCATAAGCCGGGGATAAAGTTTTTGATCTCATTACCGCCGCGGCTCAAAAACACGAAGCCCCCTTTTATGGGATAATATACCCTGAAAGAGAACTCCTCTATGGACTTTGACGAAATCATTGCATTGAGAAAGGCTTTCTCGTCCGTCAGGGACAGGAAGAAAGCTAATATCCCCCCGGACCTCGATGAGAAGACAAAGAGACTGAAAGCTGTCCGGGAGTTTTCAGTAGGCAACGAAGACCTGCTCAAGCGGGCGATAAAGAAGATGGAAGCAAACAATATCGAGGTAGTTACCGCCGCAGGCAAAGACGAAGCCCTGCAGATCATACTCGAAAAGACAGGAGGCGAGAAGCTTGTCGTCAAGTCGAAATCAAATGTGACGAAGGAGATCGGTCTTACCTCTGCGCTGGAGTCGCACGGCATCGCAGCGATTGAGACGGATATCGGTGACAGGATACTTCAGGTTCTGAAAACCAGGCCCTCACACCCCACAGGTCCTGTGGCGCACCTTTCGGCAAAGAAAATAGCAGAAGGACTATCAAGGTTCTATGGCAAGACAGTCGGCGAGGACCCTGAGGAGATCGTCAGATCCGCGAGAGACGAAATAGCGGGATACATCAAAAAAGCCCGGGTCGGTATTACCGGCGCGAATGCCGTCACTGCCGAGGAGGGTTCGATCGTGATAGCTCACAATGAGGGGAACATATTCGAGGTCATGCGCATGAAGAAACATATTGTTGTTACGGCGATCGACAAGATCTATCCGACAGTAGAAGACGCACTGAATATGCTGAAGGTCCTCTGTTTTCATGCAACAGGTTCTCTGATTCCTTCGTTTGTCGAAATTATCAGCGGAGTAAGCAAGACTGCCGATGTGGAGAAGAAATTTTTCAGAGGTGTCCATTCACCGGAAGAAATAACCCTTGTTCTTCTCGATAACAGGAGGACGGAGATGATCAGAAAGGGTTTCAGGAATCTGCTCTACTGCATTGACTGCGGAAACTGCCTTCTGCACTGCCCTATATATAACACCGTCGGGAATCATTTCGCCGAAGAGAAATACCTTGGAGGTAAAGGTCTGGCATACAAGAGCATCTCTGAAGATGAGTTGAACAGAAAGCTCGAATTCTGTCTGACCTGCGGGAAATGCAGGAAAAACTGTCCTTTAGCGATAGATATACCGGCGGCGATCAGAAATATCAGGAGTGAAAGCCTCCCCGAGGAGATGTACTATTTCCTCAAATCCCACCTTTTCTGGCTGTACTATAATGTTAGGCTGAGACTGGTTAGCTAGGTCTGTTTAACCTATCCTTGACAAACAAATTTGTTATTCTTTAAAGTAAAGACAGTTGGCAACCGTTTACCGTTCAAATGATTAGGATTAATTCCGGCATAAAAGACCTGGACAGGCTCGTAGATTCTCTCTACGTTGGAGATAACGTTGTCTGGGAGGTTGAGGCAGGCGCTGCCCCGGAAGTCTTCATCATGAGTTTTATACGGCAATCTTTTTCCGAAAACCGGGATGTTATCTATATAAGCTTTAACAAGTCCCCCCAGACGATTTTCCAAAAGATCGGAGAAATTCCCTCTAAAGAGAAGTTTATTTTGCTTGACTGTTTTACATCCGGAAAGGGCAAGAATGACAAGGCTTTTACTAAATTTTATGACAATAATGCGGGTGAAAGTGTCATAAAGGTAGAAGATCCTAAGAACATAGACAATTTTACTTCCCTCCTTAATTCGCTGGAGGACAAATTTCAGTCGGGCGGAAGATACGTCTTTGATAGCCTGACAGGCATGCAGGATCTCTGGGGAGATGAAAACAGAACGTACAAGTTTTTTACCTATATCTGCCCGAGGCTTTACGATCTCGGTACCGTCGCATACTGGCTGCTCGAGAAGGACGCGCACAGCCAGAAGTTCAAGGCGAATCTGAGGCATATAACCCAGGTAGTCCTGGAATTATACAAAAGAAAGGATAAACTCTGGATAAAGGCCCTGAAGCTTGAAGGCCGTCCCAACAGGGAGGCTTTCAAGCCTCATTCATACGAGGTAGGTGGAAAAACTATATCGATTACCTCGGTAAGAAAGGAACCTTCTTATGATGTCGGCACAAAGATAAAGGATTTGCGAACGAGAGCCGGTATGAGCCAGAAGGAACTTGCCGACAAGGTTGACCTGACGCCCAGTTTCATCTCGCAGATGGAAAACAATCAGATAACCCCGTCATTACATTCGTTCATTCAGATCTGTAACGCTCTCGGCGTAAGTCTCGCCGATATCCTGGGAAAACAATCGGAAGAGAGTTCCTGGCTTATCAGGAAAGAGGCAATTTTTTCCAACATTTTGTCGAAGGACAGCGGATCGAAATGTTTTGGTATTGTCAAGAACGGCAAGATGTCGGGAGCATTAATTGTCATAGAACCCTATGCAAAAATAAAACAGGTAATACCCGCTGAAGGGAAGAAACTGTTGCATATTTTAAAAGGGGATATTTCTGTAGTTATTGACGGTAAAGGCGAGATGCTCGGCCCGGGAGATTCTGTCTTTCTGGATAAAGAAGTCGCATCTTTATTAAAAAACGAGGGGGGTGATACTGCGGAAATTTTTTTGGTAAGCGCGTAAAGGTTTTTTAAATACTGAAAGGCTATTGAATTATTCAGTGAACTGGATTTTTTTTGCCCGGCCGATTAATAAATACTGGAATTTAACATTTTTATGTTAAATGATACTAAACTATGGGGAGGAAAAACAGATGAATTACGGAACACCGAATGCAAGCGCGGCAACAGGAACAAGAAACAGGGTACAGGATCCGGCCCCTCATTCAGGAATATGTTCAGTCTGTCTTGATGGCTGCCCTGGAGTATGCGAAATCGGAAAATCTTCGTACAGGGGGAGAGAGGTTTTATATCCGCAGCCTTTTGGCAAGGTTACAGCGGGAGCCACGAAAGAGTATCCCGTGGATTATTCCCATCTGAACATTCAGGGGACGTGTATCGGCGCAATCGGAATGGACGCAGATTCCGACAAGGCACTCTTCACGAACGTTTCCACAGAAGTAACCATCGGGAATAAACATAAGATTACTCTGAAAATCCCGATTTTTACTGGCGCTCTCGGCTCAACCAATATCGCTAAAGACAATTGGGAAGGTCTGGCTATCGGCGCTGCGGTTTCAGGAATTATGGTTGTGATCGGGGAGAATGTCGTTGGTATGGATCCCGATGCCGAGATAAAGAACGGTAAAGTGGTTAATTCTCCTGAACTTGCGAGAAGGGTAAAGACGTACAATGAATGGAAGGACAAACACGGGGCTATCATCCTTCAGCAGAATGTTGAGGATGCAAGGCTCGGGTCTCCTGAATACGCAGTGGAGAAGCTCGGGGTTGAATGTCTTGAGCTGAAATGGGGACAGGGAGCAAAGAACATAGGCGGTGAGGTAAAACTGAAAACCCTCGACAGGGCGCTTGAACTGAAAAGGAGAGGGTACGTCGTGCTACCCGACCCGGAGGACAAAGTTGTCCAGAAGGCGTTTAAAGAAGGCGCCTTTAAAGAATTCGAAAGGCATTCAAGGCTTGGCATGGTAGAGTACGAGAATTTTATGAAGAGCGCCGAATATCTCAGGAAGATCGGCGCCAAGTTCGTCTCGTTGAAAACCGGTGCTTACAGGGTCGCCGACCTTGCAAGGGCGATAAGGTTTGCATCGGATGCAGAGATAGATCTGCTTACCATCGACGGGGCGGGCGGGGGAACAGGTATGAGCCCCTGGCGGATGATGAACGAATGGGGTATTCCTACCATCTATCTCGAGGCCCTTGCGTATAAATTCGCATCTGATCTGAGGGCAAGAGGCAGGTATGTGCCTGATCTTGCCATAGCAGGAGGTTTTTCGCTTGAAGACCATATATTCAAGGCGATCGCCATGGGCGCGCCGTTTGTCAAGGCGGTATGCATGGGTCGTGCTACAATGATACCCACGATGGTCGGGAAGAATATTCAGAGATGGATGCATGACGACAAACTCCCGGCAGAAATAAAGAAGTACGGAGACACAGCGGAAAAAATATTTGTGACCGCCGAAACATTAAAGTCGAAGTACGGGAAAGCTTACAACAAGATCCCTCTCGGTGCAACAGGGATGTACACCTTCTGTGACAGACTGCAGATCGGCCTTCAGCAGCTCATGGCCGGTGCAAGGAAGTTTGCAGTCCAGTACATCGACAGGTCTGATATCGTGTCGCTGACAAAAGAAGCGTCCGAGGTAACAGGGATTCCGTATGTGATGGAGTCCGATATGGAAGAAGCCGACAGGATACTCTTTGGTATCGAAGCTACAGAAAAAACTTTAGTTTAGCTTTTTTTTCTTGGCGGGGATATTGTATAAGTATCCCCGCTTCTTAATAAAAGGAGACATACTGTCATGACAAAAACAATGCTTGCCATTTTGAGAGTTCTGGACAAACAGGCGGACAAGATATGCGGCTCCAGGGCCATATCAAGACAGTTGAAGGTGCATGGGCTGGATCTTACCGAAAGGACGGTGAGATATCATCTCAGAATCCTCGACGAGAGAGGTTTCACAAAAGTGTTCGGTAAGGAGGGAAGAATGATTACACGGAGGGGCCGTGAGGAACTTTCCCAGGCGCTTGTCTCGGAAAAGGTCGGATTTGTCATCAGCAAAATTGAAACTCTTTCTTATCTTACGAATCTCGATCTCGATACGCAGGAAGGCAATATTATCCTGAACCTTTCTTATTTCCCTGACGATAAGATCAGAGAAGCGATCAAAATAATGAAACCGGTTTTTTCATCTCCTTATGTAATGTCCGATAAAGTCATTTTGAAAATGAGCGGAGAAAATATAGGAAATGTAACAGTGCCTGACGGCCTGGCAGGGTTCGGCACTGTCTGCAGCGTTACCATAAACGGGATTTTTCTCAAAAGCGGGATTCCGGTAATATCGAGATTTGGCGGAGTGCTTCAGATCAATTCGGAGCCGCAACGGTTTACCGCACTAATCGGTTATGAAGGTTCATCGCTGGATCCACTCGAGATATTCATAAAGAGCAGGATGACGGATGTCACGGGTGCTGTAAAAAATCATTCAGGGAAGATACTTGCAAGCTTCAGGGAAATACCTGTTGTCAGCATCGAAAAGGCAGAGCAGTTACGGGAAACGCTGCGGGAGAAAGGAATCGGCGGTATTCTGATGCTCGGCAAGCCAAACCAGCCACTGCTTGAGATGCCCGTCAGTATGGACAGGGCAGGGATGATCATTGTGGGTGGCCTCAACCCTGTTGCTGCTCTTGAGGAGGCAGGCATAACAACGGCGAGCAAGGCAATGTCCACTCTCTGCAGTTTTTCCGATCTTGTAAAATTCAAGGATATTTTGTAGCCGCAGAACGGATTACCGGGATTCCCCGGGTCTTTCCTCCTTCTTTCCTCCTTAATATACCACTACCCAAAAAATCTTTTACTTGACATTTGTCGGTCCTTTTTTTATTCTTAAGAAAAGCATACGGTAACCGTTAGCCGATCAAATGAATACGGTCAAACACATAAAGCCTTTTCCCGCCTTGCTTTTTTCCAAAAGTTATCCGAATGGTTTGCCCGTTAAGAACGAATACCCTTTGCGGAAACGAGGGAGGTGATACGTCGGGGTTTTTTTTGCCTTTTTTCGTTAGGAATACTGAATTCAGGTTCCTGCAAATAATGAATACTTAAACAAAGGAGGAGAGGACATGTCTCTAAGCAAACCGAATGCAAGTGCTGCAACTGTTACGACGAACAGGGTATCGCCTTCGCCCGCGTCCGGATTGTGCGTCAATTGTGTTGATGGTTGCCCGGGATACTGTGAAGTGGGAAGATCAGCCCTTCGCGGAAGAGAAATCATTTATCCGCAGCCGTTTGGAAAAGTTATTTCCGGATCGGAAAAAGATTATCCTGTAGATTTCTCGCACTTCAATATCCATGGAACCTGTGTTGGTGCAGTGGGTGCCGATGCAGACCCTGATAAAGCAACATTTCCCGCTGTGAATGTCGAAACAGAGATAAACGGCGCGGACGGAGGCAGGATTAAAATGAAGGTACCTGTCTTTACCGGTGCTCTCGGTTCAACAGAGATTGCGAGGGTGAACTGGGAAGGTACTGCAGTGGGCGCTGCCATCAGTGGTTCTATTCTTGTCTGCGGAGAAAATGTTTGCGGAATGGACCCGAAGGCCGAGATTAAAGCCGGCAAAATTGTAAACTCGCCGGAGCTTGCCAGAAGAGTAAAGATTTACAGGGACTGGTACGAGGGATATGGAACAATGCTCGTTCAGTTAAACGTAGAGGATACCCGTCTCGGTGTCGCCGAATACGCTGTCGAGAAACTCGGGGTTGAGGGGATTGAACTTAAATGGGGGCAGGGAGCAAAGTGCATCGGTGGCGAGGTGAAACTCCCGACGCTGGACAGAGCCCTGCAGCTGAAGAAGAGGGGATATATCGTTCTCCCGGATCCTGAAAACAAGGCGGTACAGGAAGCTCATAAACTCGGAGGCATAGCGGAATTCGAGAGGCATTCACGTCTCGGCATGGTGGACGAAGAGTCTTTTCTGAAAGAAGCCGAAAGAGTGAGGAAAATCGGCGCCAAATACGTGACCCTTAAGACCGGCGCCTACAGGCCGGTTGATCTGGCGCGTGCAGTGAAGTACTCCTCGATGGCCAAAATAGACCTCCTCACAGTGGACGGCGCAGGCGGTGGAACCGGTATGAGCCCATGGCGAATGATGAACGAATGGGGGATCCCGACCGTCTATCTCGAATGCCTGCTGTACAAATACCTCAGGAGACTGCAGGAGAAGGGTGAATTTGTCCCTGCTGTTGCAATCGCCGGCGGAATCGTCCTTGAAGATCACATTTTCAAGGCAATAGCACTGGGTGCTCCTTTTGTGAAAGCGATCTGCATGGGGCGGTCGACCCTTGCTGCGGGCATGGTGGGAAAGACACAGGGGCAACTTATTGAAGAGGCATTCGGGAAAGGCAAGGAATACGAAGAGGCACTGATGCGGACTTTCAACGGCGCTGCGCAGCTCAAGGAAAAATACGGCAAGGATTTCAGGAAGATACCTCCGGCAGCAGTTGGCATCTATACCTATTATGACCGGCTCGCTGTGGGACTCAGGCAGCTAATGGCAGGTACCCGCAAGTTTGCTCTTAAATATATAGACAGGGACGATATTATGTCTCTTACACGGGAAGCGACCGATATATCCGGAATTCCATATCTTATGGATGTTGACATGAAAGAAGCAGAAAATATCCTGGGATAAGGTCTATGACCTATAAGGAGGAATAAATGCTTAATTTGATTTGCTATAAATTTTGTGCAAACCCTTTCTGCATGGTCAGTTGTCCGGCAGGTGCGATAAGCATTTCAGAAAAGGATAACAATGTATATGCGGATACGAACAAATGCAACAGGTGCGGAATATGCCGGGCAATGTGCTCTATCCTGAGCTTTGACAAGAATCTGGGAAGGAAGCGTGCCTGGATGCGTGAGGATTTCGGAAGGAAATAGAGAGAGATAAAAGGATACCCGAGCGTTGCATAAAAATTGAATGAAAGTTATGCAACTGATGGCGAGAGTTTACGTGAGACAGGAGTGACGACAATGGAAGAAGAGTTCGTTGACCGGATATTGGCGTCCTACAAGGGAGAAAGAAACGAACTGGTTCCGATTCTCCAGGAAGTGCAGGAAAACCTGGGATATCTGCCTGAAAAGGCAATGATCGATATCGCAAGGTTCCTCGGTGTTCCGGGAAGTCATGTTTATTCAGTCGCATCGTTTTATGCCCAGTTCAGAACGCTCCCGCTGGGCAAAACACGAGTCGCAGTCTGCAGGGGTACAGCCTGTCATATTCGCGGAGCGCCGCTGATCCTCCATGAGATTGAGGATGCAATTCATCTTAAGGAAGGAGAGACATCCGGGGACCTCGAATATACCCTGGAAACCGTTGCCTGCATCGGATGCTGTGCTCTGGCTCCCTGCATAAAAGTTAACATGGACGTTGCCGGGGATATGACCCCTGAAAAGGCAAAGGAACTTTTTAAAGGAAACGGAAACAGCAACGGAGGCAATCGTGGCGAATAATCGGTGTTCAGTCCTCGTATGTCAGGGCACCGGCTGTGTTTCAGGAGGATCTGAACATATCTATAACGCCCTGAAGGATGAACTGGAAAGTTCCGGGCATGATGAGGGTATTTCTGTAAAACGCACAGGCTGTCACGGTTTCTGCCAGCAGGGCCCTATGATTGTAGTCGAGCCCCGGGGCGTCTTCTATACAAAGGTTAAGACGGATGATGTGCCGGATATCATAAAATCAGTTCTGCCCGGCGGAAAATCTCTGGACAGACTCTTTTATCGGGACCCGGTTTCCGAAAAGGCTGTCACGCATTACCACGATATTCCCTTTTACATCAAGCAGGAGAGGACCATATTGAAGTATTGCGGATATATAGACCCGGAAGAGATTAACGATTATACCGAGATAGGCGGTTATGCGGCTCTGCGCAAGGCGATCACCTGGATGACCCCTGAAGGAGTTATTACGGAGGTAAAAAATTCAGGAATCAGAGGGCTTGGAGGAGCAGGCTTTCCGGCAGGACGGAAATGGGAGTCCTGCCGCAATGCTCCGGGGGATGTGAAGTATGTCGTCTGCAACGCGGATGAAGGTGATCCGGGAGCTTTCCAGGACCGGTCCGTCATGGAGGGAAATCCACATTCGGTAATAGAAGGTATGATCATCGCAGCGTATGCCATAGGCGCGGATAAAGGCTTCATTTACGTGAGGGCGGAATATCCGTTAGCCGTCAACCGTTTGAAGACCGCCATTGAGCAGGCAAGGCAGGAAGGGTTACTGGGAGATAACATACTGGACAGTGATTTCAGTTTCGATATGGAGATATTTCAGGGCGCAGGCGCTTTTGTCTGCGGAGAATCCACTGCACTGGTGCGATCCATCGAAGGCAAAAGAGGAATGCCGAAGGCAATGCCGCGGCCCCGTACTACAGAGGAAGGGTTATGGAACAAACCGACACTCCTCAATAATGTGAAGACTTTCGCCAATATCCCTTTAATAATAACCAATGGTGCGGGATGGTTCGCCCGGAGAGGTACCGAAAAAAGCAAGGGCACGGCAGTGTTTTCACTGACAGGAAAAGTCGTCAACTGCGGTCTTATAGAAGTTCCAATGGGAGCTACCCTCCGGAAGATTATCTATGATATCGGGGGAGGAATACCCGGCGGCAAGTCGTTGAAAGCTGTGCAGACGGGCGGCCCGTCCGGCGGCTGTCTCCCGGCGGAGATGATAGACATACCGGTTGATTTCGATTCACTGGCAGAAGCCGGTTCAATAATGGGGTCGGGAGGGTTGGTGGTTATGGACGAGGGTACCTGCATGGTCGATGTAGCCCGCTACTTCCTTGACTTCAACAGGAGGGAATCATGCGGACAGTGTATCCCTTGCAGGCTCGGGACACGGCAGATGTTCGAGATTCTGGATGATATTACGAAAGGCAAGGGCAGGCCGGGAGATATCGACCTTCTTGACAGGTTAAGCAAGTCCATAAAGCGGAGTTCCATATGCGGTCTTGGGAAAACCGCTCCCAACCCGGTCATTACAACCCTCCGCTACTTCAGGGATGAGTATGATGCGCACATACGGGATATGCGTTGTCCGGCGGGGGTGTGCAGTATGAAATAGTGATCTTGCATCTATGATCGGGCATAAATATTTAGAGTGTAACGTTCATCGGGGAGGTAACAATGGAAAGAGTTGCTCTCATAATTGACGGTCAGGAGATTCGGACCCGGCGGGGTGCGACCATCCTGGAAACGGCCTTAGAGAACAAAATCTATATTCCGCACCTCTGCTACCATCCTGATTTGAAGCCTGCAGGAGCATGCCGCGTGTGCCTTGTCGAACTTGACAGCGGAAAAATAGTGACTTCCTGCCGGACACCGGTCAGGGAAGGCATGGTAGTAAAAACAAAAGGTCCCGAACTCGATAACGTAAGGCGACCAGTTATCGAAATGATTGTTGCGAATCACCACATGGACTGCAGGAATTGTCTGAAGAAAGGGCAGTGTGCATTACAGAAAATAACGGCGTACATGAAGATTGACAAAAAAGGAATTCAGCAGGACTTGAGACTTCCGGTAACGGGCTTGCCTGTCGATGATTCAAATCCTTTTTTCATAAGAGATCATAATAAGTGTGTTCTTTGTGGAATATGTGTAAGGACCTGTCATGAGATCGCGAAGGTCAGTGCCGTTGATTTTGCGGGACGGGGCGACAATTCCAAGATAGCCGCTTTCGGCGACAGGGCAATAGCAGCATCACAATGCGTCTCGTGCGGAGAATGCGTGATCCGATGTCCTGTAGGCGCGCTTGTTTTAAGAAACCCCGAGAAACCTTTACAGTACATCAAGTCTGTTTGTCCATACTGTGGTGTAGGATGCGGCATTCATCTCGGCGTCAGAGACGACAGGATTGTTCATGTGCGGGCTGATGCCGCAAGTACGGTAAATTCAGGCAATCTTTGTGTAAAAGGACGATTCGGAATCGGCTTTGTCCATTCGCCCGACAGACTGAAAGAACCAATGGTAAGGGTTACTCTGAAACAACGTTCAGCGCCGGACGCTATGCGCCCGTTGAAAAACGCCGGAATCCGGGTTTCAGGCTCCGAACATTTCAGAGTTGCCTCCTGGGAAGAAGCGCTCGGTCTTGTCGCAGAAAACTTAAAGAAATATAAAAGGGATGAATTTGCCCTTATCGCGTCAACACGGTGCACCAATGAAGACGATTATGTGGCACAGAAATTCGCGCGCGTTGTTATGGGCAGTAATCATATCGACACCTCGGCAAGACTTTACTATAGTCCCAACATAGCGGCATTTCGTCGTACGGGAAAGTGTGTCGGGTTCATTCCGTCTCAGGAAGACAGCGGAGGCTTTCCCGGGGCGGCGGGACATAATCCGGAGCAGATTGAACAGGCAGGCTGTATTCTTGTTGCCGGCGCCGATATCTCCCGTTCGCATCCCGTCCTTGGACTGAAGATAAAAAACTCCGTAGATCACGGAGCCAGACTTCTTGTAATAAGCCCTAATGAAAATGACCTCTGCCGTATTGCTGAAAAATGGCTCACGCCCTATGCAGGAACGGAACTGGCTCTTATCATGGGCATGTGCAACGTGATTGTTGAAAAAGAGTTGTTTGACAGTGCTTTTACAGGGATGTATTGCAGGAACTTCGAGGAATTCAGGGAGTCTGCCGGTGATTTTTCCCTCGGAAGAGTGGAAAGAATTACCGGCGTTGCGCGTGACCTGATTGAAGAATCTGCGCGGATTTACGCAGCCGGCAAGCCTGCTGCCATCTTCTGGGGATCAGGGATTACTCAATATGCCCGCGGGACGGATAATGTTCATGCGCTCATAAATCTCGCAATCCTTACCGCAAACATAAAATATTCCCTTGCACTCAATCCCCTCTCGGAACAGAGCAATGCCCTGGGTGCCTGCGATATGGGATGCCTGCCTGATTATTATCTGTGCTATCAGCCTGTTGGGGATCGCGATATACGGGAGAAAATGGAATCCCTATGGGACTGCAAGTTGAATCCCGACCCAGGCCTTACCCTGACAGAAATAATAGATGCCGCACTTGCCGAACGAATCAAGGCACTGTATATCATCGGGTCAGATCCGGCTTTAACTGTTGCTCCATCAAAAAAAGTTCAGGCTGCTTTGAAAAAGGCGAAATTCATTATCTTTCAGGATATGTTTATTAATGAAACGGCAAAATACGCCCATGTGGTTCTTCCTGCAGCGAGTTTTGCCGAAAAAGAAGGGACCCTCATCAATACCGACGGGAAGACCCAGGCTATGGAGAGGGCACTCGAACCTGCGGGGAATTCACGGCCTGACTGGGCAATAATGTCAGAACTGGCAAAAAGAATGCAAAGCAAGGGGTTTGAATTCGGTAGTGCCGATGATATTCTTTCGGAAATTTTGGCGGTTATAGGGAACTTACCTGAAAGGATAGGCAGGTTCAAACTTTTCCCCCTCCAGTACACACCGCCGGCAGATACAACAGATACGGACTATCCGGTCATCCTGACTTCTGAAAGGGACCTTTATACAGACAGCGTTATGTCTGAAAAAGTGGAAGGCATGAGAAAGTTGAGGACGGAGGAATATGTGTTTATCAATCCAAGGGATGCTGATGACTTTGATATCTCTGATGGAGAAACAGTGAGGATCATTTCACGGCATGGCGCAATCGAAACTGAGGCACGCCTGACAGGGACGACCCCGTCGGGCCTTGTGGTTATGAATAGGGAGAAAGAAAAGATCAATCAGCTCCTGAATCCGGTTCTCGATGCAATATCCGGGACTCCCGAGACAAAAATATGCGCTGTCAGACTCGAAAAAATCAGGCGCAGCAAGAAAAGGGAAAAGAGGAGCAAAGTCTCTGCTGCAGGTGGACACGTTTGATTTTTCTGTCAACAATTTACTATGCTAAGGTATTAAACATTTGGAGGTATTGAGGAATGACGATAACAGATAAGGCTGCTGAAAAAGGAAAGGCCATTCTGACCGGTGAAGGCAAAGAAAAGTGGGGCATCAGGATATATGTTGCAGGTGAAAGCTGCTGCGGGCTTTCCTACGGGCTCAACTTGCAGGAAGAACAGATGCCCGAAGACGAGGTCATTGAAAAGGACGGCCTGAAGGTATATGTGGACAAAAATACACTGATGACACTGGCTGACAAAGAGTTCGACTACTATGCGGGAGAGGAAGGCGAAGGGTTTATTTTTACGGGAGGCGTTTCATCCTGCAGTCCCGGCGCTTCTTCAGCCTGCGGTTCCGGCGGTTCGGGTTGTAGTTCCTGCGGATAGACCAACCCGCAATTAAATGTTTCCGATACACAGACCGAGAAGGTTAAGGAAGAGCGAGACGATCAGGAGAATGGTGAGGGAGACCTCACTGTCTCCCGACAATTTTATATATCCCCTCTTTGTAACATTCGGCAAAGGTGTGAGAAAAGAGATATCATCGATGCCGGGATGTTATCAGGAGTCGGTCGATAAGATAGTCAGGCATGCAAAAGAGGTCTGTCTGCTCGGTATCCCCTCCGTAATTCTTTTCGGTATCCCTGAGCACAAAGACGAAACCGGCTCCGGTGCATATGACGAGCACGGTGTTGTTCAGAAAGCGATCAGAGCGATTAAAGATAAAATCCCCGAACTCCTGGTCATCACAGACGTATGCATGTGCGAATATACCAGCCACGGCCATTGCGGGATTATAAAAGACGGAGACGTCCTGAACGATCTTACCCTTGAGTTGTTGGCAAAGGAGGCTGTTTCGCATGCCAGAGCTGGGGCGGATATGGTGGCGCCGTCGGATATGATGGACGGAAGGGTTGGGGCGATACGGCTTGCGCTTGACGATGACGGATTTGAGGAAATTCCCATCATGTCCTATGCCGCCAAATATGCATCTGCATTTTATGGACCGTTCAGGGAAGCGGCAGAGTCAACCCCTCAATTCGGGGACAGGCGTTCATATCAGATGGATCCAGCAAACAGAAGGGAGGCCTTAAAAGAGGTAGCTCTTGATATCGAAGAGGGCGCGGATATTGTCATGGTAAAGCCGGCTCTTTCCTACCTTGATATCATCTCGGATGTGAAGGATTCATTCGATGTTCCTGTTGGCGCATATAATGTGAGCGGAGAATATTCGCTGGTCAAGGCAGCTGGAAAACTCGGCTGGGTTGACGAAAAGCGCATTATGATGGAGATTCTCGTCTCAATAAAACGCGCGGGCGCGGATTTAATCCTCACCTATTTTGCCAAGGAAGCAGCGAAGATCCTGAATAAATAAACCCCAGTTTTTCCTTGACCTCATTCCACTTTCGAAGTAGAATCATTTAAACCTGAATTTATAATTAATATCTCATTTGATAGAAGGAGGTCCTTATGAAAAAGGTGATTCTTCTGTTTTCGGTATTTTTTATTGCTGCAGGGATGCTTGCTTCAGCATATTCCGAGGACATCGGGAAGGAGGACTGCTTTTTCCTTTCGAGTCTCCATTATACGACAAAGGGGATGGCATACTGGTATGACAAGGCAAATGGAGGTTTGGAGACTCTTACAGGTATACCTTATGCCAGTCCGAAGCTCGACTGTCTGAACTGTCATGTGACGTCATGCGATGTATGTCATAAAAAGATTGAAGGAGAAAAATCTTTCTACTCCGCCAAAGCTTCCCGGAACGATGAGATTTGTTTGAACTGTCACAAGCGGGAAAAGACGATCATTAATATAGACAAAGCCGCCGGCCACGATGATGTCCATTTTGCAAAAAAGATGCAATGCATGGATTGCCATACATCGAGAGATGTGCATGGAGACGGCACGGAATATGATTCAATGAAGCAGCCCGGCGCTATTGATGCGAAATGTGAAAATTGTCATGCATCTGCTCCCAAAACGACTTCGCATCAGGTTCATGGGGATAAATTAGAGTGCAAGGCCTGCCATGTGCGCCATGTGGTAAGCTGTTCCAACTGTCATATCGAAACACTCGTCAATGAGCGCAAGCGTGTGGATATCAAGCTTTCAGGCTGGGTATTCCTGCTGAATTACAACGGCAAGGTTACTTCCGGTACCACGCAGACCTTTGTGGTAAAGGACAACAAAACATTCCTGATGTTCGCCCCTCAAAACAGCCACTCC
>DCVG01000025.1 GCA_002328665.1 Nitrospiraceae bacterium UBA2194 | reverse complement strand
AAATCAACAGGGATATCTCTTTGAACTTTGATAAGATAGTCTCTTAAGAATTTCTTTACTTCTTTTTTGATTTGAGCCATTTATATGCACTCCTTGTCTTTTCCAATAAAACGTATGCTTTCTTTTTGTTTATAGCTTTCCCTAATTTTTCTTTCATCTCAGGATACCGAGCTGCTATGTTGAGAGGATTTAATTTAATAAAAAAATCCTGATGTTCTTCCGTAAGAACAAGATTCAAATCTGCGCATAGAGTTAACAGATTATGTGTATATGGAGGAATCCTGTTATGCTGTTTTACATACAAGCCTTTTAATGCCTTTTCAATTACCTGATGACACATAAAACCAACGTAAATGTATCGTCCACCGTCAAACATTACTTGAGCGGTTTTCAAATCATAATCCGCCATATTGAACCAGTAATTGATAGCTTTTTCTTTATTCATGGTTGTGTAGCTGGTCTGCGAAAAACCGCAAACTCATACAACTACAGCTTCAAATTCCGATAAATCACGGGCAAAATCGAGACATGCTGAAAGTTGATCCCTGTTCAGATCCGGGAATTCCTGAATAATCTTTTCGACGGTATTACCGGCGGCAAAATATCCGAGAATCAAACTAACCGGTATCCTCGTGCCCTTGATCCGTGGCTTCCCTCGAAGCACATCAGGAGTGCTTTCAATATATTCTCTCCAGTTCATATGCCTGCCTCCTATAACTGTCTTAAAGGAATTATACCAAATATGACAGCTTTTCATAAAATTGCGAACATAAACACTGTAGTAAAATTGTAGTAGTCTTATGCGTTTTATGCAGATTTGACGGCAATAGCCGGAATATATAGAAAGACTTTTTCTGTTTACTAATCAAAGCGTTACGCTGAAACCGTTGCCGGAAGCCACTTTACAAAAAATGCCCCAAGCTTGCTCTCAAGGCTAAAACACGGGTTCGACTCCCGTTGGGACCGCCAATTAAATCAGGGACTTACAGCGTTTTTGCGATAAGTGCCGGTTCGGAATGTAGCAGATTTGTAGCAGATTTTTTCTTTCGGCTGATCGCATCCCTCGGATAATCAACCGAAAAGGTAATGTTTGAAATTGTTGGAGTTTAAGGAAGAGCTATGGATGGGGAATCATTGAGATAATAGTAATCTGCTTTTCTTTAGGGCCGTTATACCAGAATATTCTATAGGCTGCCGATGAAGCCTGCGCGGCATAAGCCTCAAAAACTTTTTCTCCCTTTGGGCCTTTTAGGGAAGTAAACTGGTGAGTTTGTAAGCTGGGATGCCTTGGATTTTGAGACAGGAATTGTACAGCCTTTTTTTACAGCTTTGTACCGCTTCGAAACCCTGCTCATCCTTTTGTTTTGCTGCGTCAGGCATGAAATTCCTCCTTTCAGGAACAAAATTATTACATCACATTGTTTGCCGGTTTAAGGTGCATGACAACAGGACGGGGAGATAAGACTGTTACAACGTGGATTATTTGAATTGGGAAATTCTAACAACGACTTATGAAAAAATCAAAATATATGGGATGTGTCCCTGATTTTTCTTAAGCGCCTTTTTGGCAATGTTTTGCAGCTTCTCCAATTACCTCAATGCTTCTGATAACGGCATTCAAGGTTTTGCGATCAAGTATAAATTCTTTGTAGCTCATGCTCTTAATGAATAACGCTACATCGTTTGCTGCATCAAGAATATCATTCAGGTAATCCCTATATTCTCTCTTCATCAGACATACACCACTTCTTTAAGGATTTGTTTGCCGATATAGGGTTTCAAGGCGTCTTTTGTGACAAGATCGACTTTCAAGCCCAATAAAGTAGTAAGGTATCCCTCTAGCTTCATGAATTCTATGAAGTCTATAGACCGGCGAAATGTAACCAGAATATCAATATCACTTTTTGCCCTCGACTTGCCTCTGACATAAGAACCAAACACCCCGATTTCCTTTACCTTATATTGAGACTTCAGGATATCCATATGATTTGCAATGATTAATTTAATTTCCTCAAGGGATTTCATTCACAATACTCCTCAAATATAAATATCTTTGACTCTAATTTTACCTATCATCAGATGCGAAAGCAATCTCTTGGAAAATCACGGGCAAAATCGAGGCATGCGGAAATTTGTTCCCTGTTAAGACCGGGGAATTCCTGAATAATCTTTTCGACGGTATTGCCGGCAGCAAAATATCATGCCGGGGCTGCAAGGTGTTTCAGGAAAAGCTTTTCCATCAACTGACAGGTTTACCGGTATTTGTCGGAAAAAGGCACGGCCAGCATCCAGGGTAAAGTCAGCCACTTCCGGTCCCGGTAATTGGAAAGTCCTATGGCCATTGACTTATGGCCTGCGGCGGGCTGAGCCCTGTAAGTGCCGAAAAGGCGGTCCCACCACGGCAGGTTGAACCCGAAATTGCTGTCGGTTTCCCGAATGATCACCGAATGGTGTACCCGGTGCATGTCAGGCGTGACCAGAAATGTTCTCAGGAAAGCATCGATCTGCCTGTTCATGAAAACATTGCTGTGATTGAACATGGACGTAGCGTTCAGCAGGACTTCAAAGACAAGTACGGACCAGACAGGCGGTCCCAGGATTAACGTTACTCCCATTTTGATACCCATCGACAGGATTATCTCGATCGGATGGAACCTGGCGCCGGTTGTAACATCTATATCGAGATCAGTATGGTGCATACGGTGAAGACGCCAGAAAAGAGTGACTTTGTGGAAGAAGACATGCTGTGCATATATGGTCAAGTCGAATAGCGCAATTGCAATTGCCCCGGTCAGTGCCTCCGGGAGCCGGATTAGATTGAATAACCCCCAGCCATGCTCCCTGCTGAAGAGGGCGGCTCCCAGGGAAGCTGCGGGAAAAACCAGACGTACCAGTAGGCTGTTGAGAACGGTCAACGTCACATTGCCGAACCAGCGGGTGCTTTTTGGCGCACTCAGGGACCTTCGGGGAGCTATCATCTCCCAGACAGCCATAAAAGCAAATACACCGCCGAAAAAGAAAAGCCGGATCAACACTTCGTTATCGATGATGAACATATTCATCAGCGTCACCTTCAAAAAGCTGAATGGATCACTTTTTTAAAGTTACGTTGATATTGTCGAACAGAACAGCAGGCAGAGTCCCTCCGAAACAGGGATGGAGTGTATCTTCAAGACCGGCAGCTCTTTTCAGGATATCATAGATATTCCCCGCAACCATCACATCTTTCGCGTATCCGGTAATCTGACCTCTTTCGACATAGAGCGCCGGCGAGACCCCTATCGAGAAATCTCCGTTAGGGATATTGCCGCTGTGGCCGCCAAGGGCTCCGGCTACGACGATACCCCGGTCCATGGACTGTATGAGACCGGCAAAAGATTCATCCCCCGGCATCATGGTGAGGCGGTTGAGAGAGGGGACCGGTTTCCCGGATATCGAGCCCTTGAATCCATGACCAGTCGGAGAGGCTTTCAGCTTCCGTGCAAAGTAAAGGTCGTAATAGAAATTCTTCAGCACACCTCTTTCAATGATGGGAAAACGGGTGCACGGAGTCCCTTCGTCATCGAATGTCCTTGCACCGGGCAGAGAGTCATTCAGCGGATCATTATAAATGGAGATCGAACTGTCGAATATCTCCTCACCCAGCCTTCCTGCAACAGGAGAAATCTTCTGGTAGATGCTCTGCCCGTTTGCTGCGCTCTGCAGCCTCCACAGAAAAACATACAGGGTTTCCGGAAGAAAAAGTACTTTGAGCTTCTCCGACGCCGGCTGCACTTCCTGCATCGATTGCTCATAGGTGTCTGCAAGGAAATCCAGATATTCACCGCCCGCATTTTCAAATCTTTTCGACACAAGGGTCCGGTGTAAAGAAGCCGATGTGTAAGGGTATACAATATCCGTCCCCAGATAAAAAGCGGAGGACTTCAGGGAGAGGTCCGTCCCCGATGTGTTGATTATCCTTATTCTGCCTGTTGACCGGTGCGCCGACGCATTGATCTGGCCTTTTGTCTTATGGGACAGAATCTCACATACTCTGCCGCATTCTTCGACCATGGCGGAATTGGGGAGGGTTTCCATTGAAGGGTCGTATGTATCGAGGTCCGGCAGTTCTTTTGTGAAAGGGAAATCAAAAGCTCCGTCCACCCCTCCCCTGAGTGAATCAGCGGCATTCTGTATAAGTGTGGCCCTGTCCGTCAGGTTTCTGGTGTAGGCGAATCCGAGTATGTCGTCTTTGATGATCCTCAGGCATACACCCGACTGCATGCTGCTGTCGATGTCCTTCATGCAGGCGTTCTCAAAGGAGACACCGTCTCCCCTCGAATCGGCCGAAAATATTTCGGCCCTGTCGCAGACCTTCCTTGCCATTTCGAGCAGTTGTTCCATTACACCCCTCCTATGACCACATCCCTGACAAGGATATGCGGGCCTCCGTGGCAGGAACGGATATTGAGCTGTCCTTTCCCGCACCCGCCTGTCTTTCCCAGGACAAGGTCGTTTCCTGCCGCGGTTATATTTTTCAGGGTATGATAAAGGTTTCCCGAGATGTTGATGTCGCGTACCATCAAACCTTTTTTGCCGCCTTTTACGATATAGCCATACTGGGCCCCGAAGGTGAAATTTTCACCACTCGTCTGTCCGCCTTTGCTGTCGAGGATGTATAAGCCGTTTCCGAGCAGGGAAAGTAGTTCATCGAGTGAATTTTTCCCCGGTTCGATGAAGATATTTCCCATCCTCACGATCGGGGCGTACCTGTAATCTTCTGCGACGCAATGGCCGGTTACTGCCTCGCCGAACGCAGCTGCGGTTCTCCTCGAGTGCAGGCGTCCGGTGAGTATGCCGTGCTTCATGAGCCTTACAGGTCTCGCCTTTACGCCTTCGTCATCACAGCAATAGAAACCCAGCTGGCCCGGCATGGTGGGGTCATCGGTAATGCTCAGCACCTCGTTGCCGAGAGCGGCCCCTGTCTGCATCCGCTCCCTCATGGTCGGCGAATCTTCGATGAGGTCTGCTTCGGAAAAATGGCCGAATGCCTCATGGGTGAAAACACCCGAAAGGTCCTGATTGAGCACCACATTGAACGTCCCCCCGCTTACCGGAGCCGCGTCCAACAAGTCCAAAGCTGTTGCAGTCCTTTTCTCGAACTCCTCTTCCTGATTTCTGAGCAGTGCAAAACCGCCGCTACCCCCCAGACCGACCCGCACGTTCTGCGTGAGGCTGCCCTCTCTGCTCGTAATCAGGCCGCCCAGCGCGGCGGTGACGAGGTCTTCCCTGATCTCGGCGCCTTCGGAACTGACGAAATATTTCTCGCGCACAACGTCGCTATAGTGGATATTTGTAGTGGCGATCCCGTCATATTTCAAAGGTATGTCATTATAGGTTTTTGTCAGCCGGAGTTTTTCGTCGACAGGCACGTTCCGCGGGTCTTCAGCGAGGACGGGCAGAAACGTGTTTTTTATAACGTCGGTTTTTGCGAACTCAACAGGCTTTTTTATATGACGGGCGATAAGGGATGCATTTTCCTCAGCAGTACGAACAGCAGATCCTGCGTCTTCCTGCCGCGTAAAAGACACAGACGACAAGCCGCCCTCTCTTAAAACCCTCACGACAAAGCCGTCCGTCGAGTTCGAGCCTATGTGAAAAAGCTCCCTGCCGTTGAAGGCGATTTTCGTCTCTCTCATTATTTCATAACGTACGTCTGCATACAGTGCACTGACTTTTGAAATCATCGAACGCAATATTTCGAACATGTCTCTCCTTTCCATCCATTTCTATCGTCTGCCTTGGAAACTGCCGTATGCGTATGCAGCTTTCCGAAATTGTCCGTCTTCATCCTTTATAATTCAGGTCGATGATTTCCATGCGGTTGTTCGCATCCGGATGCTTTAATGAAGGCCCTTCGGTCAGGATGACAAGATTTCCCCTAACGGAGTGAGAACGCAGCCATTTGCGGATATACCGGTTCCAGTCATCGGGATGGTCGGGCTCGAACACCGGATAAACGCCGTAGGAAAACCTCAGCCTGAGGCAGGTTGACTCCTGTGAACTCACGGCGATAATCCACACCGGCAGCCTGAATCGCGAGATACTCCTCGCAGTTGCTCCGCTGCGGGTAGGAACAAATACCGCTGCAGGAGAGATATGCTCCAGGGTCGCCTCCACACTGAGGGATATCAGATCAGCGAGCCCGATATCGGCGCTGCGACCCTTTACCTGCAGCGTCTCTCCCGCATGACGGGACGGACGGTGGGGTTCTATTGCAGCGGCAATCTTTGCAAGCATGTTTACGGATTCCACAGGATATATACCCATTGCCGATTCTCCTGAAAGCATGACACAGTCGGTGCCGTCGAGGATGGCGTTGGCAACATCGGTCGCCTCTGCGCGTGTGGGACGCCTGTTGGTCGTCATCGACTCGAGCATCTGTGTTGCGGTGATGACGGGTTTCCCGAGAAGGTTGGCCCGGCGCATAAGCTGTTTCTGGACAACGGGTATCTGCTCGATGGGCGTCTCGACTCCGAGGTCTCCCCGGGCGATCATAATACCGTCAGCCGCTGCGAGTATGTCGCCTATGTTCTCAACCGCCCGCGAGCGTTCGATCTTGGCTATGATAAAAGGGTTATACCCCAGCTCTTCCGCAGCCTTACGGACAGCGGCGATATCCGCGCCTGATTCGACAAAAGACTGGCTCACCGCATCCACCCCCTGCTCCAGCGCGAACTTCAGGTACTGGTAGTCGTCATCGGTGAAGGCGCTTATGCCGAGGTCGATCCCAGGCATATTGAGACCTTTTCGTGATCTTAATTCTCCGCCTACAATGACCCTGCATATTACATCGTCACCAGCTATTTCTGTAACCTCAAGCTGTATAAGGCCGTCATTGAGGAACAAAGTGTTGCCCGGCTTAACAACCTGCGGCAGGCTGGTAAAGCTGACCGGGGCGCGGGTTTCGTCATCGGCTGCCTCTTTTGTGGTAAGGGTGAACACATCGCCGGATTTTAAATCGACAGGCTCCTTCACCAGCCGGCCGATGCGCATCTTAGGACCGGGAAGGTCGGCCAAGATAGCTATCCGGTTTCCCGCTTTATGGGCGGCTGACCTGAGATTAGCTATAACCTTTTTGTGGGTTGCCAAATCCCCATGAGAAAAATTCAGTCGCGCTACATCCATACCGGCGCGTATCATCTCCTCCATGACCTCCGGAGAATCCGATGCTGGGCCGAGGGTGCATACGATTTTTGTCTTGTTCTCCGGCAGATTCATAATCTTCTTCTTTCCAATCTTGCGATATTTTTCCATATTGATATAAGGATCTAAGCCGATCCAACGACCTCATAAAGTGAGTGGAGGCCCTTTTTGCCGCGAATTCCGATTGTATGCGTACGGTTTATCCTGACGTCGTTCTTTACAAGGGAGTAGACGTCTTCCGAGATCAGGAAATGAGTTCCCAGCTTTCTGTTTGTTGACTCAATACGGCTTGCGAAATTCACAGCATCGCCGATGATTGTTTGTCTCTTGTTGCCGCGACCGCCGATAGTGCCTGCGACAACAAGTCCGTAATGCAGTCCGATTCCGATCCTGAATCTCCTGTCGAAAAATTTTCCCGCATATGGCTGAATGCGGGTTTCCACGACGCCGAGCATCTCGATCGCCGCCCTGATTCCGCGAAGCGTGTCCTCTCTCTTGTCTTTTACTTCAAAGAGGGCAATGAACCCGTCGCCCATGTAGTTGTCGATCTTTCCGCCGTGACGGATCACGACTTCATTCATCAGGTAAAAGTAACGGTTGAGGATATGAACTATGTCATACGGCAAAAGGGTTTCTGAAAAGGATGTGAAATCCCGGATATCCGCGACCAAAATCAGAACTTCCTTTTCAACTCCGGAAAGATTTGCTCCGGCTTCCTGGATAAGCAGGCTGGTAACATCGATATCCTCTTCGTCAAGCACGAGCCTGCGGACTTTTACGTTGCCGCTGATCTTTGTCTGGCATGCCAGCCGGATATCCCCTGCAAAGGCCATTTGCTCCGCGATGTCCTGTTCAGAACCCGACCGCGGCGAAACGTGCTCCATACCCTCGACTATCTGAACGCGGCATGTTGAGCACCGGCTGTTTCCCGTGCAGACGTTGATAAGCGGGATATTGGTGCGCTGTGCAACCTCAAGGATTGTCTCGTCCACCCCGGCTTCTTCTTCCCTGTCATCAGGCAAAAATACAATACGCTGCATATCGGATTATAACCTCTATGAAATAATAAGCCATTTTAACCTATTAATCCAGAGGGTGGTGTAATACTCATACTGCTCACCTTATATCAGGTTTTCCTTGAGACTTCTGGTATTGTGATTTCCCCTGTTGTCGCTGGCCCCGAGGTTGAGAATGCTGTTGTTGAGGTTGCTGTTTTTGCTTTTGTCTTTGTTGTTGAAATTGAGGTTTCTGAACCTGGCGTTGTCTTTGTTGCTTTTGTATCTGTTGCTGATGTCGCCGAACATCAGGCCTCTGTTGATATTGCTTTTGTATCTGTTGCTGATGTCGCTGAACATCAGGTCTCTGTTGATATTGCTTTTGCCTTTGATGTCTTAGTTCCTGTATCTGTTTTTTCGGTCGAGGTTGATANNTGGTGAGGAATCCGTTCATAGTTCCATCGGTGCCCGTACCAATTACGGGTACTGTAGTATCTTCTCCAACCCGGATCTACATCAAAATAAAAACTTGGAACACTGTTATAATAAACCCAACTCCGGTCATAATAATGCGAGCGATACCAACGTCCTTCCCATGGACGCCACCACCAGCCATCCCAGAAAAAAATGTCTACTTCTATATCAGGAACAGCGTACACATAGTATGTATCAGGCAACACTATCACCGCCGGAGGTGCCGCTATTACGATGGGTGGTGGCAGAGGAATTCGAATTCCAATACTTACATCTACCCTTGCCATTGTTGGAACAGGAACGACAATTGCCAACGCCAAAAGAATTGTCCCCAAAAGTAACTTTTTCATTTTGTGCCTCCTTTAATTAGACTTTATAAAAAGTATATCAATAATTTATGAAGAAATAATGAATAAAATATGAGCGAATAATGAGGATATTAACAATTATCTTTACTGCACCAAAATATATGCTGCACAAGTCATTCCCCTCATGCGTGCCTCATCGAGCGGCTCAGTATCTGTTCAGCAGTGTCGTGATCGACTACCCCCGGCGAGGGAAACATACTGGATCATGCCGCATCCGGAGAGGACTGCCGCTCCGGGTAGCGCCGTGAACACAGGCTTAAGCCTGCGGCTACCGGATTAACCTCAACTTAAGGGATGAGGGCTGCGGCAGCGTAGGGCGTTGACGTTTGGAGCCGGTGCATTTTAATATAAACGTCATGCTGAGCCCTGAAAAACAGATCGAAATCATAAAGAGAGGCGCGGTCGAGATCATCATCGAAGCCGATCTCCTTAAAAAGCTGGAAACGTCGTATGCTGAAAAGAGACCTCTTAAGATTAAGGCCGGCTTCGATCCGACTGCGCCCGACATTCACCTCGGCCATACGGTGCTGCTTGAGAAGATGAGGCAGTTTCAGGAACTCGGACACGAGGTGATATTTCTGATAGGCGATTTTACCGGCATGATCGGCGACCCGACAGGCAGGTCCGAGACGAGAAAGCCGCTTACAGCGGACGAAGCCCTGAAGAATGCCGAGACATATAAGAAACAGATATTCAGGATATTGGACCCTGAAAAGACCCGGGTGCGGTTCAACAGTGAATGGCTTTCGAAGATGGGCGTAATGGATATTGTCAGGCTCGGCATGATGCAGACCGTCGCACGGATGCTCGAAAGGGAGGATTTTAAAAAGCGGTACGAGAGCGGGCAGGATATCACGGTCCTCGAATTCTATTACCCACTCTTTCAGGCGTACGATTCAGTCTATCTCAGGTCGGACGTGGAACTCGGCGGCACCGACCAGAAGTTCAATATCCTCATGGGCAGGACCTTGCAGAGGAAAATGAGGGTCGAAGAACAGGCGGTCATCCTCATGCCCCTTTTGGAAGGGCTCGACGGTGTCAATAAGATGAGCAAGAGCCTCGGCAACTACATAGGGATCAGCGAGCCTCCGAAAGAGATGTACGGAAAAGTGATGTCCGTCAGCGACGACCTCATGCTCAGATATTATGAACTCCTGAGCCATATCTCTCTCGAAGAATTTCAGGCATTGAAGGAAGGGATAGGGAAGGGCGAGGTACATCCGAAGCGCGCAAAAGAAGACCTCGCTGTCGAGATCGTCGGGCGTTACTGGGGTAATGACGAAGCGTTCAAAGTCAAAGCGGAATTTGAGCATATCTTCAGGCAGAAGGGGCTTCCGGATGAGATACGTGAGATTACCATCGGAGCGGACACTGACCTTGAAAGTAAAAGAGAAACCTGGTTGCCTCAGGTAATGAAAACCGCTGATCTTGTTAAAAGTACGAGCGAGGCATTAAGACTTATCAAGCAGGGTGGCGTGAAAATAAACGATAATACCGTTACCGACCCTGATTTAAGGTTACAGGCAGGGGAGCACATTATCAAAGCCGGGAAACGCAGATTCTGCAAAGTCATCGTTCAATGATACCGCCTTGTCAGTGACAGCGGACTAACCCATATAATCCTTAAATCGTAGAGCCGGGGATAGAGTTTTTGAGCTCATTCTCGGTCCCGAAAGCATTCGGGACCTGCGAGGGCTTTGCCTCTTTATTATCAGAGTTTATTTGACAATCGGCAAAAGAATCCGCTCAAAAACTCTATCCCCGGCCGGATAATGACAACCTGTGGAACAAAGTTCGCTATGAATAATCCGGACTAAAGGTGCTTTTTCGCAAGCTCGATGAGGCCGTAGACCTTAAGATCGATGTAGTTTCCTTCTGCCTGAAGGTCGGACAATGCGGATTCGATATTGCCGGAAGGAATTTTCAATACTTCAATGTCTTCTGTCTCGTCCCTGCGGCCTATCCCTGTGAACTCGATGCCCTTCGCCAGGAAAACAGTGAGTATCTCTCCGGATGCGCCCGATGAAAGGGGCCCCTCTGCAAGGAAGATCATCTCCTCCGCCGAATATCCGGTTTCCTCGATCAGTTCCCTCCTCGCAGCGCCTTCGAGCGTATCGCCCCTGTCATTCAGGCCTGCGGGGAATTCAACGACAAAGCCGTTTACAGGAGGCCTGAATTGCCGTATTAAAAGGAACTCCCCGGCGGATGTCACAGGGACGATTGCAACGATACCCCGGCAGTTGACCCTCTCTATGGACTCCCATTCCCTCATGATGCCTGACGAGTCAATAAAGCGTGTGAGGACAAACTTTATGAACCGGCCCTCGAAAACAGTCTTCTTCTCAATTATTTTGATTGGGTAAAGGTTTTTCAGCATGGCTGCCTCATCTTCTATGTAACGGCTATTGATAAAGGGGAATCGTCACTCTGAAGGTCGTGGTGTCCGAATCAGTGAAGACCTCGAGCCTGCCGTGTGTCCCCTGTATAAAACGGTAGATGATATTGAGTCCGCGGCCTTTCACTTCACCTTTCTTTATCTGCTCGATGTTCTCTTCAGGTATCTTTCCGGTATTTCTAATTTCGAAACACGCCATATCTCCTTCGCGGTAACTCCTGATCGACAGTTCTCCTCCACTTTCTTCGGGTATCGCCTTCGTGGCGTTGTCAAGCAGGTTATCGAGGACCCTCTCAAAACCGAACGGGGAACAGTAGATCATCAGGCCAGGCTGCAGATCGTCCTGTATGAGTCTGATATTCGTCCTTTTCTGCTCCCGGATCGCCTCTTCATTGATCTTGAAGCGTCTCTTCAGCACTTCGGCAAGGTCGACAATGCGCTCACGACCTTCAATGTTCGGATAGATGGAGAGTTCCTGCATCCTGGTGGTTTCCTGTACGATGATGTCGAGGTATTCGGATATCCTGTCCCTGACCTCATCGATGTTTTCCTTTTCGAAAAGTCTTTGCGCCCTCTTGGCAAAGCCTGCGATGGCAATCGACGGGTTTTTAAAGTCGTGCAGGACATCGTCCAGTTTTTCGATCCTCAGGGCTTTCATAATCTCTTTTCCGAAGAAGTTCAGCAATTCGATCTCGTGTTCGGTGAACTCCTGTCGCCGGTCTTTCGCATAAAAAACGAGGAAATAATTTATTTCATCTGCTGCCTTGAGGGGTATCAGGAGAACCGAGTTGACGTTCTGACTCGACGCGTATCTCTTTAATTCATCGTTTGAGAGCCTGCTCTTCAAAGGGTCTTTAATGAGGGTGTAGGAAGGGGTGATCCTCTCGTATTCGTAGTCGGCCGGATTTTCAGTTTCATTGATCAGTACGTCGAAGTACGGATGGTCTTTTATGTTGTACATGCAACTTATCGAATGGCTCTCCTGCCCGACGGGGTATTCAAGCTCGACCTGGAGGTGCTTTCTGTCCTGCGATATCGAGAAGAGGGTGCAGCTCTGTATGTGGATGACGTCAACCAGTTCCGGCATCATCATCCTGAAGACGTCCTTCATCTTGATGCCTTCCCGGTGGCTGAGTTTTACAAAAATTTTCTCCACGATCTTTTCTTTCTGCCGGTTCAGCTTCTGAAGGTCGAGGATGCGTTTTTTCGCCAGGACATAACTTACACGCCGGGCCATGAGCTCGGCGTTTGCCACCTCGAGCGGATCGAATTCCTTGTTTATCTCCTTATAATATATCTGGATAGTGCCCTGGATGACGAATTCTTTCTCGATAAAACCGGGGATAATGATAGGTATCGCCATAAGGGAATTAAAGCCGTGCTCGGTGACGATATCCTTATTCACATAATCAGGCTCAAGGAGGATATTCGGCACCAGATAACTTTTCCCGCTTTTTATGACTCTGCCCGCCACGGATTTCTCCAGGGGGATGCTCTTCATTCTGCCCGACTCCGCATATTGATGCGAGCCGAAGGCCACGAGTCTGTCTGTCTCCGGGTCGAATATCCGGATCGATGCGGCATCGGCATGGAGGAAGTCGACGATCTTCTTTGCTGCAGACTCCAATATTTCCTTCCAATCCAGGGCGGGGTTGATGCTGATCACCTCTTCGACCATCCTGACCACTTCTTCTATATGCTTCGAAAGGCAGTGTTTTCTCAGGTAGCCAGCAAGCTCTGCTATCTCATGACCTGTCAGACTGCATCGGGACAGGAGCGGGCTGGACTGAAGAAATTCGATTAATATTCTATCCATGATTTTTTAAGTGTGTGCATCTACTAAATAATATCAGAGTGGAGAGATGTTGTACAACACCGAGAATGAGCTAAAATACTCTATCCCCGGCGTACAATTTATGGATAATCCGGCCTGTTTGAAGATATTTACGCAACTGTTGAGGTCGTTCAGGCTGCCCTGGCCTTTTTTGCCGCCAGAGCAAACACTTCAGCAGCGTTGAACGTCCCGTCAATCGCCTGAACAGGGCACTTTGCCGTACAGATTCCGCAACCTATGCACTTCGTTTGATCAACGACATGCAGTTTCTTCAACTCACCCGAGGCCGCATTGACAGGGCAGACCCTGGTACAGATCCGGCAGCCGATGCAATTATCTTTCACAAACGCCTTCGGACGCTGTGGGATAAAATCGGTAATGGCATGAGTAGGACATTTTGGGACACAGAGGCCGCATACCTCGCATTTGGCGAGGTCTATCCTTGAGAGGTTGTTCTGAACGGAAGGCGCGTCGAAAGGACATACCTTCGCACATATGCCGCATGCGATACAGCCCACCTCGCAATTCTTCCTTGTAACGCCGCCTGTATCTTTCGAATGGCAGGTAACAAGGACCTGCTGCGACGCAGGAAGCACCTCTATGACCTTTGTAGGGCATGCGGCCTCGCATTTCCTGCAGCCGGTGCACTTCGCAATATCAATATGAGGAAGATGGTCTTCCGTCATCGAGATCGCATCAAACGGGCAGACTCTCGAGCATGTTCCATAACCCAGACACCCGTACCTGCATGCCTTATCGCCGCCGCCTGCAAGGATGACGGCCCTGCAGTCCTGCACTCCCTCATAGGCGAGTCTCTTGGCAGAACAGCTCCATCCGCCTTGACACATAACCCTTGCGAAATTATGCTTTATTGCCACGGCCTTCTTCCCCGTAATCGCTGCAACGGCCTCAGCGCCCCTTGCGCCCGCCGGGATGCAAAGATTTGGCGGGACATCGGGGTTAGTTACCACAGCCTCTGCATACTGTTCGCAACCTGCAAACCCGCAGGCGCCGCAATGCGCATGGGCAAGCACATCTTTTACCTGCTCCACCTTGGGGTTGACCTTGACAGAGAACTTTTTCGCCGCAAAAGCCAGGCCGAGTCCGAAGACCGCTCCGATGCCTGCGAGGAAAATCAAAGTGGACTTGATTACCGGCACGAGTTCGACGTGTTCCTTTGCCTCGACTCCTCCGCCGACCCCGGCCTGGGGAATGAGGAACTGCATCGCGTCCGTAAGCTGAAGCAGAAATGGACTGTCGGTTATTGCTTTGAGGAATTCAATCATATTGACTTTTTATTTTACCATATCAGAGTTTTATCAGGCCTGAAAACCCTGCAAAGGCCAGCGCGATCAGGCCGGTGGCAATAAAAGCGATGGGCAACCCTTTAAACGCTGCAGGAACATCCGCAAGTTCGAGTTTTTCGCGGATGCTCGCCATTATTACCAGTGCGAGTGCAAAACCGAGCCCTGAACCGAGGGCGAACGCGAGGCTCTCGATAAAACTGTAACGCTCCCCTGCGTTAATCAGCGGAACCGCAAGGATGATGCAGTTTGTAGAGATAAGGGCGAGATAAATTCCGAGTTTGTAATACAGCCCCGGGGATATCTTTCTCATGACTGTGTCGGATGCCTGGACAAAACCCGCCACAACGCCGATAAAGACGATTATTTTCAGGAAAGTGATATCGAGGGGCACCATCACAAAAGTGAATATCAGCCAGCTCAATGCCGCGCTGATCATCATGACCGCTGTAAAGGTGATGCTCATGCCGACTGCGGTCTCCATTTTTTTCGAAACGCCGAAAAAGATACAGAGGCCGAGAAATCTCGTGAAGACGAAATTGTTTATCAGCGAGGCCGCAACGATGAGTTCGAATATCTTTGAGAATTCCATAGCTATCGTCCCTTCAAACGTTGATGACGGGAATGAGCAAAAATGCCGTATCCTCCATCAAACTAAAGACCCTTTTTCTCATATTTCACGCTCAGCCAGTTGAAAAACCCCATCAAAATCCCCACGGCAAAGAAACCTCCGGCCGGCAGGATCATGATGAGCAGGGGTTTTGCATCGATGATCTGTAGACCCCATAATGATCCTTTCCCGAGCAGTTCCCTGAAAAAACTTATGATTGTCAGCGCGAACAGAAACCCCAGTCCCATTCCGATACCGTCGAACATTGAGGGCACAAATGTGTTCTTGCTGGCAAACATCTCGGCCCGGGCGAGTATGGATGCAAAAGCCACGATTAACTGTATATAAAGTCCCATCTGCTTGTAGGCCTCAGGTGCAAAAGCTGCCATAGTCATATCGGTGACGGTAACCCATCCCGAGATGACAAGCATGAAGATCGGAAGCCGTATCCTCGGATGGATGAAATCTCTCATGAGCGAAATAGTGATATTCACCATCACCTGTACGAAAAGAACGGCAGTGCCCATCAGGACTCCGTTCCGCAGGTTGTTGGTGACAGCAATGGACGGGCAGAGGCTGAGAGCGAGCCTGAAGATGGTATTCTCCTTGAAAATCCCGTTTTTTATGAGATCGAAGTATTTAGGAGCTTCCGTCTGTGCCATTCATCGTTCCTTTTTCTTTAACTGTTTTCAGGAGAAACTCCAGCCCGGTTTTTACCGCGTCCTCGGCAACAGCCCTGCTCGATATGGTCGCGCCGGATATCGCCTGGATATATTCAACGGTATCGGTCTTCAGGACCTTTAAATGTTCCGGGTCCTTGCCTGCGAACCGGTCCTTGAAGGAGTCTGCTTCGATCTCGTCTCCCAGCCCCGGTGTCTCGGCGTGTCCGAGGACGTCTATTTTCGTAACCCTGAAATCGGTATCCACTGCGATCAGAGTATTAATGTAGCTCGAGTAGCCTTTGCCGAACGACTGGATGACATATCCGATAACCCCGTCGCCCTTCTTTGCGACAAAGTATTCCGAGTGCTTTTCATGCACGTACCATTCGCCGAGTCTTTCGATGCTGTCGGCTTCAGGCACAAGCTTCTTTAAAGCGGCCTCTTTTTCGTAGACGGCGTTTCTGAACATGATCGGCGATGTCTTTGCATAGACAAACGCAAGGATCAGTCCGCCGACGATATAGATGACAACGAGATTCAATGTTATCTTTATAATGTCTTTACCCGTCAAACCGTGTTTCTCCGTATTTCATTTTTTCTTGAGACCGAAAATCTTTGACTTGAACCCCCTGTCAATGAGCGGCGCAAAGCAGTTCATGATGAGGATGGCGAACATTACACCCTCGGGGAACCCTCCTTTAAGCCTTATGAGCATCGTCAGAAAGCCGCAGCCGATGCCGAAGATTATCTGCCCGTTTTTTACCGAAGGGGATGTGACGTAATCCGTTGCCATGAAGAATGCGCCGAGGATCATGCCGCCGCTCAGCAGATGCAGAACGGGGTCTCCGGCAAACAGGGCTCCCTGTGCGCCGAAAACCCATGCTATCAGAGCCGATGTCCCCAGGAACGACAAGGGGATATGCCAGGTTATGTATCCCCTGTAAAGGAGAAATGCGGCGCCGATGAGAAGTGCGATGGCGGAAGTTTCTCCCAGCGAACCGGCCCTGTGGCCGATGAGCAACTGCGCATATAAGTGCAGTTTGTCGCCGAAAAGCTCTATCAGTCGTGCCTGGCCTTCTTCTTTAAGAATCCCCAACGGGGTTGCGGTTGTCCGGGCATCGAGGGCTATGAAAGCAGCCGAAGGCTCGGTCCATATGGTCATCAGCCTGGGGAAGGAAATGAGCAGGAACGCCCGTCCGATCAGAGCAGGGTTGAAGATGTTGAACCCGAGCCCTCCGAAAATCTGTTTGGTGATTATTACGGCTACGAATGAGCCGATAACCGGGATATAAAAAGGGACCGATGGAGGGAGATTCATGCCGAGGAGCAGGCCTGTCAGGAATGCGCTGCCGTCATTGACCGTTATTTTTTTCTTCAGAGCCGTCTGAAAGAGGTATTCGGAGAGCACCGACGCCGCGATGCAGAGACCTACGGTAAAAAGCGCGCGGGGACCGAAAAAATAAGCGGACATCACCATCGCAGGCAGGAGTGAAGCCGATACGCTCCACATGATCCTGGACGTTGTCTCTTCGCTTTTTATATGCGGACTTACGGATACTATGAGAGGTCTTTTTGTTATCTCCATAAAAACTCCGGATAAAAGCTCCGGGATCCGGAGATTCGGGACTTCAGGGTTCGAGGTTTCGCTTGACACCCTGAATCCCTGACCCCCTGACCCCTTATCACTTTCTTCACGGTTTCACCTGGGATTTGGCAACCCGTATAAGCTGGACAATCGGCCTTTTTGAAGGACAGACAAAGGCACACGAACCGCACTCGAAACAGTCGAATAAATTATATTCCTTTGCGCCTTCATAAAAGCCTTTTTCCGCATAGACACTTAACATTGAAGGCATTAGCCCCATTGGACAGGCATCGATACACCTTCCGCACCGTATGCAGGGGCTGAAATCCCCGGCATGGGCTATTTCGCCTTCTGTCAGGGCCACTATGCCCGATGTGCCTTTTGTGACCGGTACATCCAGAGCAGATATCGCAAAACCCATCATCGGGCCTCCTGAAATGACCTTTAATGCTTCGTCTTTCAGCCCGCCGCATTCTTCAATCAGGTGGGATACGAGGGTCCCGATCTTTACCAGCAGGTTCTTCGGTTCTCTGACCCCGTCGCCTGTTACCGTGACGACCCTGTCGATCAGCGGCTTTCCGTATCTCGCCGCCTCATAAACGGCAAAGGAGGTGCCGATATTCTGAACAACGACCCTGACATCCATGGGAAGGGCTTTCGGCGGTACCTCCCTGCCGGTTATCGACTTTATGAGCATTTTTTCCGCGCCCTGCGGGTATTTTGTCGGAAGGCCGCAGACTTCTATTCCGGCCTGCCCTTCCGCTGCTTCTTTCATCGCTTTTACTGCAAGCGGCTTGTTGTCCTCAATCCCCACGAACCCTCTTGTTACCCCGAGCACCTTCATTAATATTTTGAGGCCTTCGAGGATCTCGACCGGCTTTTCCAGCATGAGCCGGTAGTCGCCGGTCAGATAAGGTTCGCATTCGGAACCGTTCAGGATGACCGTATCTATCGGTTTCTCTTTCGGAGGAGACAGTTTTACCAGCGTGGGGAATGCCGCGCCTCCCATACCGACGATCCCGGCCTCCTTTATCTTTTCCTTCAGCTCATCGGGCGGGAGTTTCATATAATCAGGACTGTCCCTGAGGATAGCCCATTCCTCTTTCATGTCATTCTCTATGACAACGGACATGATGATTCTTCCCATCGCGTTGGGGAATTCACCGATCGCGATCACCTTTCCCGAAACGGACGCGTGCACGGGTGCGGAGACGAACCCTCCCGCCTCTCCGACCATCTCCCCCTTTTTTACTTTCTGGTCAATTGCTACTATAGATTTACACGGCGCACCCAGATGCTGGCTTAAAGGTATTACGACCCTTTGGGGGGGCCTTGCCTCCGTGATGGGTTTGTCGGCAGAGAGTTCCTTTTTATCGGGTGGATGGATGCCACCCCTGAACAGTGCAGAACCCATGAAATCAGTCTCCTGTAGAGAGCCTTTTTTGAATATCGGAAGAAGCAAAAATCTCTAATAAATAACACAGGGTAAGAATGAAAATCAAGGTAAAACTGCAGATTTAAGCCTGTATATTACTTCGAGACGGCAANNCCAAAGAAGATAGCCCCCGATATTGCCCCCGTCAGCATCCCCATCCTTTGCAAACGGAATACCGGCAAGCGATAAATTATAACGTCATGCCGATATGTGCTCCCGCTCTCCAGTTATCAGCCTTAACATCGCCTCTCCGCTTGATTTCGATATCCTCGGTAAACTGATATTTGCCGTTTACGCCGAGAAACCATTTATTGCTCATCTTGTAAGTCATATCTGCGAAGGTCTGCACAGGGAATTCCTTGCCCTTTAAGATATATGCAACTACAGGCTTACCCCCATCCTCTCTCCCGTCAGTCGTACTTGGGGACTTGGTTCATACGATGCATAAATCATTCCGAAGCATTTTCTGCACGTGCAATAGCCCTGTTTATACTTGATGTGTTTACGCCCAAATTTCTTGCAATCTCAGCCCCGGAAACCCGAAAGATCGCCTTCCGTTCGTTCCCGCGTGATGTAAGATGGTAAAGAGCGCCATCGTATTGGATTCTCAGTGGTCTCGCCATACTGTTACCATATCATATTGTTCATGCTTATGCAATAAACAAGACTTGACCCCAATAGATTTTGTTCGTGCTTCAAAAAGGTGGACCAGTGGCTTTCCGTTCAACTTTTATGTTTTCCTCGCCGACCAGTTTCTTTAATTCTGCAATAAGAATATCAGCTATGCTGTCGATTTCTTGTTTCAGTTGAGGATACTGGCCTTGCCATTCATTCATGATGAGAATGCTAAAGTCTTTTGCCATATCTGAATCTGATTCTTCATTGAAACAGACAGCAGTCTTTACATAAGGTTTCTCAATTAGTTTATCAGTAATAATAGTTTTCTTATACCAAACACATCGTATGTTAGTGAAGCGTTCTCCAGTTGTGATATAATTCTGAGCTTTAATCACGGCCTCTACCGAGTGGCCATCTTTCTTACTTATCTCTTGAACATCAATACTTACCATATAACCGGGATTACTCCACATAACAGGGAAAAGGCAACCATATAACACAAGCGCTGCAAGAAAGCCTGATATCTTTAGGCAAACCTTCATTGTACTCAAAACGAAGGCTCCTCAATCCAGTACTGTTCAAATATGTTGTACCTGTGCGTTTTATGAGTCGCGCCTGTAATTGTTCCAATCATCCAGCTTAGCCCTTGTGAAAGCACATGTGCCGGAATATAATTATAGTCTGTCCCTTTTCATTTCATCACCTTCCAGGAAATCCCTCGTTCTCCATTTAGGGATTTTCTCAGCCGTCCTATGTCAAGGGTGACCCATGTTTGGAATAATTTCGGTAAATCAGAACGGCGGGCCTGTGCGTCGCCTTTCTATCTTCACATTCTCCTTGCCGAACCGCTCAACCAATGCCTTATAGAAGACATCCCCAAGCCGATCAATTTCTTGCTTAATCGTCGGGTCCTGGCCGACCCAATCATTATCTATACCAACATTAAAATGCTTTATGTTTCGCTTGATATCTGACGATTGGCCCTTGACAAAATCATAACACCATCCCAACGTTATAAACTTGTATTGCTGTAGATGCTGAAATTGTGGTTCGTTCAGGTCTCTTACATAGTGAATACATTCCCATTCATCTGAGAGAGACGCTGGCCGTCTCTGTCCGAAACCTTCCTTCACGGCCACATGATCTAGGAAATCGATATCTTCAAGCTTAAGGTGTGCTGCATCGGCGACCGAGACAGATAAAGTGTAGCCAGGCCCAATCACGGGATGTAAAAAGCAGCCGTAGAGGATTAAAAAGATTCCTGCAATCAAACTGATATGAACCGCTCTCCTAGTAACTGGGCACATCTATCCACCACCGTTCCAGGAGATTATACCGATGCGTACTTGTAAACCCGGAGAATATCCAACTCATGCCCTGCGACAGCAGATGAGCGGGAATATAACTGACAGAAAGAGCGTTTTGTTGCGGGAAGTGCGCTCTTTCATGTTGATAGTTTCTATATCGCGGATCATATTGACCGCTGATGATTACGTTCTCCATAAGTTTCCGCTGGTCACCTATTATCGCGCCACCTATTGTAAATGGAGTTTGCCCCTTGGCATAATAATAAGCAACCCCGTCCCTAAACTCACGATTGCCGTCGGACATGGTAGAACCGATAGCTCTGCCAATGAACATATTAGCCGCTTCCCCTGCAGCCCATCCCATCGCGCCGTATGCCAGACCCTGACCGATATCGCCGCCCGTCACGCCTGCATAAGAGCCGCCGAATACTGCGCCGGTCACGGCGCTGTTGAATAGTCTGTTTCCCATGCTGGCGGCTTCGTTTGTTGCGCTTCTGCCGAACAGCTGAAAATTAGGACTGCCAAATGATCCTAAGCCACCGGCTATTCCTCCAGTTAAAGCGCCCTGACCTACGTTTGAGTCGCTTATAGCAGATGATGCTGCGCCAGCCGAAGCGCCTCCTGCTATTGAGCCGCCAATATTTCCGGCGGAGGACCAAGCAGCCGTTGGCGGCCCGATACCGCCAGGAACTGCCGCATGTGCTATAGCCTCGCCTACAACATTTCCAACGCCTGCAAAGAGCGCACCGGAAACAGCACCTAATGCCATTCCCTGCCATATATCTCCACCCGTTACCGCCGATGTAGTGCCGCCGATTATTGCGCCGATTGCCGCTCCTATAAGGATATCATCGATCAGGAACAGATGTCCGCTGGGGTCAGTATAGATTATCGGATTGTTCCTGCAATAGC
>DCVG01000097.1 GCA_002328665.1 Nitrospiraceae bacterium UBA2194 | reverse complement strand
ACACCGATCCTCTTAATATCAGGCATTGTTTACCTCCTCAAACAAGGTTTCTGTTACATTATCATTATAAAGATATTTATCATTTTTGAAAGAGGATTTTTTTACGCCTTATAAATCTTTGATGTTCAATCACTTTTAATGAACAACGAGGCTGCAAAAGTGAGTAATGGCGTCATTGCATTTACGTTTTTTTTTTGTTATACTTTTTCCAACTATAAAGCCTGTGTATCGGTAACCGGATAGCTGCAGAGTCCCACTCCCGATGCAGAGGCTATTTTATACTCAGTAAACTATTGTATACGACTGATGAATATATATCGCACAGCCTGTAGCCGCCGTACACTGCAAAAAAAATCCGGAGGCTGGGCATCTATTCCATGTGTGCTGTTTTCCTCGCCGGAATCCTTTTCTTACTCATTGGATGTGAGAAAGAGGCTGAAGCAAAATATGAAGATGAAAAAATGAGGTCTTACATTGGAATAGACGCCGGGGAATAATTTCTGAAATTCACATATTAAAATTACGGTAAAGGAGGAGGCTCAAAGGATGTCGAAAGAAAGTATCGATGTATTGTCAACTGAAAAGAGAACATTTCCACCTTCTGAAGAATTCAGAAATAACGCCCATATCAAAAGCATGGAAGAGTATGAAAAACTCTATAAAAGGTCGGTCGAAGACCCTGACGGCTTCTGGGCGGAGATGGCGGAAAAGCACCTGATCTGGTACAGGAAATGGGATATGGTATCCGACTGGGACTTCAACAAACCCTATATCAAATGGTTTGTCGGAGGGAAACTGAATGCCGCCTATAACTGCCTGGACAGATTCATGAATACACCCACAAGGAACAAGGCAGCCATCATATGGGAAGCCGACGATGGTACATATAAAACATTCACCTACCAGCAGCTTTCCCATGAAGTAAACATATTCGCAAATGTCCTCAAGAAGTACGGCATCAAAAAAGGCGACAGAGTAACAATCTACCTGCCGATGATCCCGGAACTCGTCATATCGATGCTTGCCTGCGCGCGTATCGGCGCGATCCACAGTATCGTTTTCGGCGGTTTCAGTGCGCAGGCTTTAAAGGACAGGATTCAGGACTGCAAATCGAAGCTCGTTATTACCGCGGACAAAGGCGTCAGGGGCAGCAGATATGTTCCCCTTAAGTCAAATGCCGATGAAGCAGTCCAGGAATGCCCGACCGTAGAAAAAATGATAGTGGTCAAGAGGGTCGGAAGTGCGGATATGGAGCCGCAGAGAGATTTCTGGTGGCACGATGAAATGAATGACCCGGACATTAAGGACTACTGTGAACCCGAACAGATGGATGCTGAAGACCCGCTGTTTATCCTCTATACCTCCGGTTCCACGGGAAAACCAAAAGGAGTTCTTCACACAGTCGGCGGATACTTACTGTATACGAACCTCACCTTCAAATGGATATTCGATTACCGGCCTGAAGACATCCATTTCTGTACTGCCGACATAGGCTGGGTAACAGGCCACAGTTACATCGTATACGGACCTCTCAGCAGTGGAGCTACCAGCTTCATGTTCGAAGGCATTCCAACGTATCCTGATCCCGGCAGGTTCTGGAAAATCGTTGAGAAGCATAAGATAAGCATCTTTTATACTGCTCCCACTGCAATAAGGGCTCTCATGAGAGAAGGTGAAAGCTGGGTTCAAAAGCACGACCTCTCCTCATTAAGACTGCTTGGTACCGTGGGAGAGCCGATAAATCCCGAAGCATGGATGTGGTATCACGATAATGTGGGACAGGGCAGGCTGCCGATTGTCGACACCTGGTGGCAGACCGAAACAGGCGGTATATTGATAACACCACTGCCGGGCGCAATGACTACGAAACCGGGTTCGGCAAGCAAACCGTTCCCGGGTGTCGTACCGATAATTTTAAAAGAGGATGGTTCACCGGCAGGAATAAATGAAGGCGGATATCTCTGTATAGAGAAGCCGTGGCCCGGTATATTGCGCGGCACCTTCGGAGATCCGGAAAATAAGCGGATAAAGGATGCCTACTTCTCCCGCTTCCCCGGCAGATACTTCACCGGCGACGGAGCTAGACTGGACGAAGACGGCGACTACTGGCTCATGGGAAGGATAGACGATGTCATAAATGTCTCCGGCCACAGGATAGGCACCGCTGAGATCGAATCCGCACTGGCAAGTCATGAATCGGTTGCAGAGGCTGCAACAGTAGGGTATCCTCATGATATCAAAGGCGAAGGCATTTATGTGTATGTAACCCTTAAGGAAGGGTATGAACCGACTCCCGAGCTTAAGAAAATACTCGTAGGTCATGTCAGACATGCAATCGGGCCTATCGCGAGTCCTGATAAAATACAGTTCGCAACCGGACTGCCGAAGACCAGGAGCGGAAAGATCATGAGACGGATACTGAGAAAGATTGCGCGGGGGGATACCGAAGACCTCGGAGATACTTCCACCCTTGCCGATCCTTCCGTTGTCAATGAGATACTGAAAGGAAAAGTGTAGAGAGCGTTTGATAGCATAAAGGAGTTTTGTCGTGTCATTAAAAAATCTTGAATATTTCTTTAATCCCCGTAGGATTGCGGTTATCGGTGCGTGTGAAGATAAATCTTCCATCGGTTACAACATATTCAAAAATCTGCTTGGGAAAGGTTTCAAAGGTTCCGTATACCCCGTAAACTCCCGCGTAGAAGCTGTCCAGGGGGTAGAGGCATATCCGAAGATAACGGATATCCGGCGTGAAATAGATTTGGCTATATTGGCTGTGCCGCCATCGGAAATACCCGATGTCCTTGATGAATGCGGCGCCAAGGGAGTCAAGGGAGTAATTATCCTCTGCTTTGACTTCAAGATGAGAGTTGAGAACTCCGAGTCGCTGGAAGCAAAGATCAGGCAGGCGTCTGAACAGTACGGTTTCAGGGTTTTGGGGCCCGATTCCCTCGGGTTTATTAAGCCGGGAGGAAATCTTAATGCAAGTCTTTTCCCAAAAATACCGCCAAAAGGCAATATAGCACTTATTGCTCAGAGCACCACCCTCTCATCCGCTTTGGTGGACTGGGCTGCAAGCAAAAATATCGGTTTCAGTTATTTTATTTCCGTCGGCACAAAGATGGACATCAAGTTTTCTGATCTGATAGATTTTTTAGGTGTCGACCCCGAAACGAGAGCCATTATCCTCTACATAGAATCTATCAAGAACGGCCGGAAATTCATGACCTCGGTCAGAAGCTTCGCGTCGAGCAAACCGATTATGATAATCAAATCCGGGAAATTTGACGCTTCAGCTCATGTGGCCCTAACCCACTCCGGCTACATGGCCGGAGAGGACAAAGTCTATGATGCGGCAATTGAACGGGCAGGCGCAATCAGGGTGGACGAAACTCTCGACCTCTTCTATCTTGCCGAATCTCTTTCCAAACAGCGTCGTCCGAAGGGTAACCGACTTGCAATTGTCACCAATTCCGGCGCGCCTGCGATCATTGCTATCGACACACTCCTGAAGCTCGGGGGGGAATTGGCGGCATTGAGCGAAGATACAGTCGGGACGCTCAGGAAGCATTTCACGTCGATGAAGTTAATTCAGAACCCTCTTGACCTTTTTATCGAGGCATCCCCAAGGGATTACGAAACGGCTATCAAAAGCTGCCTGAAAGATAAAGAAGTTGACGCGGTGCTTGTAATCCACACTCCTTCTTATGCGCCGATACCGGAAGAGATAGCTGAGACAGTTGTCTCAGCGTCCAGGGCATATTCCTACAAGCCGGTTTTTACAGTTTGGATGGGTGAAGATCAGGTGATCACTGCAAGGGATTACCTGAACGACAACGGCATACCGACTTTTGTATCCACTGAGCAGGCGGTGCGAAGTTTTATATATATGTACCGTTATGATAACAATCTGCGCCTTCTTCTCGAGACCCCCGAGGTCATTCTCAAGGATTTTGAGCCGGATGAATACAGGGCTGAGGAGATAGTAAGGAAGGTGTCGGAAGAAAAAAGGCTCTTCCTTAATTTCAATGAAGTCAGAGACATGTTTCTCCACTACGGTCTCCCTGTCATACCAACAAAAGCACTACTGACGGACGACGAGGCTGTAGGAATCGCAGATTTTATAGGCTATCCGGTTGTGCTGAAGATCGACTCGCAAAAAATCCTGCGCAAGTCGGAATCAGGCGGCGTTTTCCTGAATTTGAGAGACCAGAATTCGGTCAGGGAAGCCTTTAAACAGCTAAGGGAACTTTCTGTCTTTTTAAAGGATCCGACCGCCCGGGTGATGATTCAGCCTATGGTCTTGAGAAAGGGTTTCGAGATAGCCATTGGAGCAAGAAAGGATCCGACGTTCGGATCTATTATTACGTTCGGAACCGGGGGGGTACTCCTTGAAGCATTGGGAGATTACTCCATAGGCCTTCCCCCCCTTAACCAGTCACTGGCAAGACGAATGATGAGTGATACCAGGATTTACAGGCATTTGGCACAATACAAGGCTTTTGAGAATTCACTCAAATATATTGAGGAGATACTCGTCCGGTTTTCTCATTTGATCATTCATTTCCCCCACATCAAGGAGATTGAAATAAATCCGTTCTACATTACCGAAGATGAGGGATTCATTCTCGACGCGAGTATACTGCTTGAAGCGGACATTCTTGAAGGCTATACACCTGTAAAAGGAGATTTCTGTCCTCCTCACCTCTCCATCTGTCCGTATCCGGACCAGTATATTGATATATTTAAACTGAAGGACGGCCCGGGTGTCATCATCAGGCCCATCCGGCCTGAAGATGAACCTATGCTGGAAGAACTCCTGAGAAACTCGTCCGAAGAAACCCTTATGTTGAGATTCTTCAGGAAGATATCCGACATCTCTCATGAAGAACTGGTCAGATACTGTAATATCGATTACGACAGGGAACTGTCATTTGTTGCCGTCATACTGACCGGCAATCGGGAGCGTTTGATCGGCGAAGCAAGAATAAGCAAGTTGCCCGATCAGGAAAATGCGGAAATGGCTGTTCTGGTCGGAGACCAGTGGCAGGGAAAGGGGATCGGAAAAGAACTCTGTGCGCACTGCCTGAAGGTTGCAAAAGAACTCGGTATCAAGAAGATGTGGATGGAGATATTAAAAGGCAATACCCGGATGCTTTACAGAGCGGAGAAATTAGGGTTCAAAAAAACCATCATCGATGAGGACTCGGTGAGGGTCGTACTCGATCTGTAGACTGATCTCTTGCCCACTGTAGTTGCCGCTCCCTCACAGGTGCGGCACTCGCTATGCCGCGTCCTGTGGAGTGCGGATACTCCAAAAGTTTCTTGTTTGAAGAGCTTCTGAATAGATTTGAAATTGTTGACTTTCTTTTCCGTAAAGCCTTCTTATTAATTGCCCGAGTTTTGTGACCCATGACGATACATCGCTTAACTCCTGA
>DCVG01000009.1 GCA_002328665.1 Nitrospiraceae bacterium UBA2194 | reverse complement strand
CGAAGAAGTTGTCGCAGCGGCATTTAAGGTGCACCCCTATCAAAGGCCGGTAATCGGCTGGATGTCAGATCTTAAGTCTATGGAACGGAATGACGTCTATCATTACTATAAAACGTTTTATTCTCCGGACAATGCTGTAATCATTATTGTGGGAGATGTTACAGCGGATGAGATAGTACATAAGGTGAAAGCTTATTTCGAAAACATTCAGCCTGGTCTTCCGAGAAAACCTATGGCTTCAGTTGAGCCTGCACAAAAGGGGGAAAAGAGAGTAAAGCTCAGGAAAGAAGCTGAACTCCCCTATATCATTGTTGCCTATCATACACCAAGTTTTCCCCATGAAGACAGCTGCGCACTAGATGTCCTTAACCTGATACTGTCGGGCGGGAAAAGCTCGAGGCTCTACAGGTCCCTTGTTTACGAAAAAAAGATTGCCCTCAACATATCCGCCAATTACAGCAGTTTTAACCGGGATCCTTATCTCTTTTTCTTCTCTGCGACAGCAACGCCGGGTAAAGAGAATGCAGAATTAGAAAAATCACTATATGAAGAAATAGAACAGATCAAAAAAGAGAAACCCTCCGAGATCGAAATACAGAAGGCAAAGAACCAGATTGAGTCATCTTTTGTCATGGGACAGGACTCCATTTTTCTGCAAGCCATGAAGTATGGTATCTTTGAGATGCTTGGAGATTGGAGACTTATCGATAAATACCTTGACGGGGTAAGGAAAGTGACGCCTGAGGACGTGGTGAATGTTGCTAATAAATATTTACATGAAAATAACAGGACAGTGGGGATTTTGATACCGACGAAAGAAGATAGCAGGTCGAAAGAATAGCAGGTAGTAAATAGTGAGCAACAGGCAGTAAATAATGAAAAGAGGAAAACAGAATAATAACATGAGGGAAATGAATCCTCATGCTTTTATTTCACTTCGTTATCCGTTATTCTTTTCTGTTCTCATACTGTATGCAATATTCTGTTTTCTGTCTACCAATGTTTTTGCATTCGAAGCAAAAAGGACCGTCTTGCCGAATGGCCTCACAGTCCTGCAATCCGAGAATCACAACCTCCCTATTGTTATGATAACGCTCATGGTAAAAGCGGGTCAGTCCCATGAACCGAAAGAAAAAGCAGGCATTGCCAATCTTGCAGCAGCGCTTCTTACTGAGGGAACAAAGACACGCGCTTCCAAAGAAATCAGTGAAGAAATAGACTTTATCGGTGCGTCATTGAATGCATCTGCAGGGAACGATTCTACTTCAATTACCCTTTCCGTTCTGAAAAAAGACGTCGATAAAGGATTCGAACTATTTTCGGACATCCTTCTGAATCCCGTTTTTCCACAAACCGAGATTGAGAGGGGGAAAGACCTTGTTAAAGGCCTTTTGAGGCAGAGGGAAGAAGACCCTGCGTTTGTCGCCGGGCGAGCTTTCAGGAGTGCGGTCTTCGGAGAACACCCATATGGAAGAGTTGTCGAAGGCTCTCCCGAGACGATAGACCAAATAAAAAGAGATGATATCCTGAAATTTTATTCAGATTTCTTCATTCCAAACAATTCGATATTATCAGTTTCAGGGGACCTTTCCGGTGAAGAATTGAATTTACTGATCACCAAATACATCGGCGGATGGGAACAGTCGGGCATGTCTGAGATAACCCTTTCAAAACCTGATGAGAAAAAAACGCGCAAAGTCATAAAAATAGACAGAGATCTGACTCAGGCAAACATTGTCTTAGGCAACCCCGGCATCAACAGGAATAACCCTGATTTCTATGCAGTCTCTGTCATGAATTATATACTCGGCGGCGGAGGATTCTCCTCGAGACTTATGCAGTCGGTGAGAGAGGAAAAGGGGCTTGCCTATGATGTTCACAGCTTCTTTGCGGCCCAGAAGGATGCGGGACATTTCGAGATCGGCGTCCAGACGAAAAATGAATCTGCAAATGTGACGATCGAGGATATCATCAGGCAGATTAACAGGATGAGAAATGAAGAGGTTTCAGATGAGGAACTTTCCGAGGCAAAGTCTTATCTGACCGGCAGTTTCCCGCGGAAACTCGATACCAGCAGAAAAATTGCCGATTTTCTTGCCTCGGTCGAATTTTACGACCTCGGGCTCGATTACGTCGAAAAATATCCCGCTTATATCAATGCAGTAACCAAAAACGATGTGCTCAGGGTAGCAAAGAAATATCTTGACGCTGACAATTTCACACTTGTAGTTGTTGCGGACCAGGAGAAAGCTAAGCTGAAATACTGATGATAGCCCGCATAATTAATAATGAGCTCAAAAACTCTATCCCCGGCGTAAAATTAATGGATAATCCGGGATAGTGCAGTAAGCACATGGATAGGGTTATCCTGAATAGCCTAAGATGGAAATGCCTGCCTTTTTTGATACCTCAATAATTTTATCTCTGTTGAGGATGAGGCATTTTTTTGATTCGAATGCGAGGACCCTGGCGTGTACTTCAATCATCGCTTCTATTGTTTCTAACCCTATTACCGGCACATCAAATCTCATATCCTGATCCGGTTTGCTGACTTTGACTACGACAGCGTCTTTTCCCGCAAGCTTCCCTCCCCTTCTGATGGCATCATCGGTCCCTTCAATTGCCTCGACAGCCATTACAGCCCGGTTTTTTACAACCACGGTCTGTCCGATATCCAGCCTGCCTATTTCTTTCGCAATCCCCCAGCCGAATTCGATGTCTTGCCACTCCTCTTCGCTGGGACTCTTTTTTGTCAAAACCCCTTCAGGGGCGAGCAGTCCGCTGCTGAACCTGATTATATCAAGAAGCCTGATACCTTCCTTATCCAACTCCTCCGCAATAGCCAAAAGGATCGAATCATCGCGTCGGTCCTTCAGGGAGAACAACAGTTTTACCGCACGCAAGTCGGGTATAATCTTGCTTTTATAGATGAGGGTCTTTGACACTTTCCCTGCCATTACCGCTTCCGTGACGCCAAATTTTTTCAGCAGATCGATAATCTTCCCGAATTTACCGACATTTACCCATTTTATCTCGTCAACATGCAAAGAGAGAGAACTGTCGGCGAGGGGCTCAAGGGCTATGCCGATAACTGCGTATCCGAGTGCCCTGGCTTCACCGGCAATTGCCGCCGGGAGTTCACCGGACCCGGCGATAAGACCAAGTTTTTTCATCTCCGGCTTTTACCTGCAGATTCCTCTTTTATTTTTCTGGATGAACTCGATAAGATGCTTAATCTCATCAGTATATGGCAGGTCTTCCTGTATTTTCTTTATGGCATCTTTCAATGTCCGTTTTTCCCTGAAGAGCATCTTATATGCCTTTTTGAGGTCATTTATTGTTGAATCACTGAACCCATGACGTTTCAATCCTATTGTGTTTAATCCAAAGAGTTTTGCACGCGCACCTGAAGCGATTGTATACGGCGGTATATCCTGGCCTACTCCACTGAACCCTCCGACCATGGCATAAGCTCCGATTCTTGTGAACTGATGCACTGCCACAAGTCCTCCGATAACAGCATGGTCCTCAACTGTAATATGACCGGCCAATGTCGTTACATTAGCCATGGTGACGGAGTTGCTGATCTTACAGTCATGCGCGATGTGGACGTATGCCATGAGGTAGTTATTGTCGCCGATTTCCGTTATCCCGTCTCCGCTGACAGATGCCCTGTGAATAGTGGTGTATTCTCTGATAGTATTGTTATTCCCTATCCTGAGGCCTGTTTTTTCTCCCTTGTATTTCAGGTCCTGAGGCGGCAGGCCGATACTTGTAAAGGGATATATTACGCAATTCTCGCCGATTTCCGTATCACCCTCCAGAATTACGTTTGATATGAGTTTTGAGCCTTTTCCTAAACGAACTCCCTCATTGATGATACAGAAAGGACCTATGGACGTTTCTCCCTCAATCTCCGCATGCGGGGAGATTATCGCGGTAGGGTGTATTTGATTTTCCATAATATTAAATCTCTCTTTCCGTTACCATGGCGGTAAATTCCGCTTCCGCGGCGATTTTATCTTCAACGAAGGCATTTCCGGAGAATTTCCATACGCTGCCTCTGTTGTGCAGAACAGCAACATCCAATCTCAATTGGTCGCCAGGGACAACCGGTCTTCTGAACTTTGCCTTCTCTATACTCATGAAATAAACAGATCTGCCCTTGATCTTCCCTGACTGGAAGGCAAGTACGCCTGCGACCTGCGCAAGCGCCTCTATGATCAGAACCCCGGGCATGATGGGTTCACCGGGGAAATGCCCCTGAAAAAATTCTTCATTATAGGTCACATTTTTGATCCCTACGGCTTTTGTCCCCGGCTCCAACCGGACAATCCTGTCAACCAGGAGAAATGGATATCTGTGAGGCAAGAATTTTTGGATCTCTTTTATATCCATCATATAATATGCCTCCTTTCTAGTTCCTTCAGTTTTTCTTCAAGCTCCCTTAATTTTTTCTGCATCTCAGGCAGCTTTGCGAAAACAGCCTGCGCCCTGAGCCAATTCCGGTGAGGTATCGCGGGCGACCCGGAATACGCTCCTTTAGACACATTTCCCGTAACTCCGGATTGTGCGCCTATCATTGTTCCCGAATCGATCCTGGTATGGTCCGCAACACCTGCCTGACCGGCTAAAGTAACATAATCACCTATCTCGGTACTGCCTCCTATGCCGACTTGTGCAACGACTATGGTATTGTCGCCGATCCTGACATTGTGAGCTATCTGTGTTAGGTTGTCGATCTTTGTCCCTTTCCCTATGACGGTATCGCCCGTCGTTGCCCTGTCGACGGAAACATTCGAGCCTATTTCTACGTCATCTCCGATAATAACACCGCCAACCTGCGGAATCTTGTAATATCTCCCTTCATCGAAGACATATCCAAACCCGTCGGAGCCGATAACCGTGCCGGAGTGGATAATGACCCTGTTGCCGATTCTTATGCCGTCCCTGAGGGTAACATGCGGATAAATTGTACATCCTTCCCCTATAGTAGAATTCTCTCCTATAAATACATACGGAGATATAACTGTTCCGGAACCGATGGAAACACCATCCGAAATATAACAGAAGGGATGGACAGACACTCCAGCGGCTATTTTTGCCGTACCAGACACTAACGCATCTTTGCTAATACCTGTCGGTTTTGGAGGAGTGACATAAAAATGACCGAGGAGTCTTGCAAAGGCGAGGTAAGGATTGGGCACCTTCAGTTGCGGCACGGTTAGATCAGCAATCGGCTCTCTAACAATAATACAGGAAGCCCTGCAGGCCGGCAGATCTTTTGCATATTTTTTTGCCGATATAAAGGTTATATCGCCTTCTCTTGCCTCATTAATGCCGGATACTCCTGTGATTTCAACACTTTCATCACCGAAGATTTCGCCGTTGAGAAGGGATGCAATTTCCTTAAGCTTCACTATTTCCTGGATTTAGTCCTTAACTCGTCATATTTCTTCAGGACCGGGTCTGTTATGTCAATACCCTTGCTGGAATAAAGGATCATGCCTTTTTCGATGATCAGGGTATAACCTTCTTCTTCCCCTATCTTGTCGATCATGTCCCGTATGTCTTTTAATATTGTCTCCGTCAAGTCGGCTTCTTTCTTTTTGATCTCAGCCTGTGAATCCTGGACAAGCCGCTGGTATTCCCTTAACTCTTTTTCGAGCTCCTCTTCCTTATTTTTTCTTGCATCCGCGGAAAGCACCGATGCCTGCTTTTCGATGTCCGCTTTCAGTTTTTCTATAGATTTGCCCTTTTCGTCGATAATAATCTGCTTCGATTTTATTAAACCCTCGAGATCTGTTTTTGCTTTTTTCCCGGCCTCCGACTCATTCAGGACCTTTTGAACATCGATAGCTCCAAACTTAGCCGTATCGGCTGCAAAAACGGTGATCGGCGTAACGAGAAGAAAAATAAAAAACAGGCAGATAACCGACCGCTTTCCGAATCGCGTGTGTCTCATGTTTCCTCCTAACTTGTTTAATCTGAACTCTAAAAGAATGATCCGAAGGCGAACTCAAACCTGCTTTGGCGTTCGTCCGGCTTTCTGTCAAGGTTATATCCCCATTCGATCCTGACGGGGCCGACAGGAGATATCCATCGTAACCCTAATCCGGTAGTATATCGTAATTCCCCGAAATTTTCGAAATCGTCATATGCATTGCCCGCATCGAAAAAAATTACGCCTTTCAGCCTGAGGTCGGTGATAAGTGGGAAAATGTATTCTGCGTTAAGGATCAATTCCTCGGTGCCGCCTATCGGATCGTCTGTTTCTTCGTCCCTTGGTCCTGCTTCACCATACCCCAACCCCCGAATAGTATAGATGCCGCCGACATAAAACCTCTCGTAGAGAGGGAGTTCTTTCCCCCCGACGCCGGCAGCATAACCGAACCGGCCTCTAAGCATCGCAGTAGTGCTTCCTATCGGGAAGTACCATGCGGAGTCGATTCCACCTTTAAAAAAATTGTTCGTCCCGCCCAGGCCGGCATATGTTACATAGAGAGAATTCCTGGACCCCCTTGAGGGATCAAGATAGTTATCTCTCGAATCCCTTGTGATCGATGGCGTGATGCTGCTGGTAGTCTGCGACCCCTCCTGGTCCTTGATTAGGTCTGAAGCATCTTCAGAGATGTCGGATATTTTCGCGTCTTCGAAGTTGTAAGCGATATCGGTCCAGACATATTCAGAGAGTCTCTTGCCTATAGAGACTCCGAAACCGGTCGCCTCTTTACTATAGTCGATAAATTCTTTGTCTATCTTATATACATTAGCAGAGAACGACAAAGGCTTGTCCAGAAACCACGGGTCCCTGAACGTCATGTCGTAATATGTAGTCCTTCCGCCGAATTCTCCCCTTAACTTTATGAACTGGCCTCTGCCGAAGAGATTGCCCTGTGTCAGCTCAACCATCGCAATGAATTTTTCCACCGAGCTGTATCCGCCGCCTATGCTGAAGAAGCCCGTGGGCCGTTCTTTCACCTTTATATCAATATCGACCAGACTTTCCCCGGTACGGGGTTTCGGCACCATTTCCACCGTCTCAAAATAGTTGAGATTATTGATCCTCTCGTAACTCCTCTTAATCAGGGCGCTATTGAAGACGTCGCCTTCATCCAGACGCACCTCCCTTCTGATGACCTTATCCCTGGTTTTTGTATTGCCTGAGATTTCAATCCGGCCTATGCGATACTTCTGGCCTTCATCAATTCTCAGCGATACCTCTACGGTTTTCATATTTTCATCGGGGATGAGGTCGGGGGTAACGGTAATCAGCGCGTATCCGTTTTCCGAGTACAGTTCGGAGATAGAAAAGATATCCCTTCTCAGAGTCGCCTTGCTGAAAGGTTCTCCCGGCGCCATCTTCATTCTCTGCTTAATCACTTCTTCCCCGAATACCTTATTGCCGGATAATCCGATTGATGAGACTCCGTAGCGGTCGCCTTCAGAAATCGGAATTGTAATCACCATTTCTTTTTTGCTTTCAGCAAGTTCTATCGTCGGTTCGCCGACAACGACTTTAATATACCCGTTGTTAAAATAGAGGTCCCTTATTCTTTCTATATCAGATTCCATGCGCTCTTTTTTGAAATAGCCCGAGGAGGTAACAAATGAGAAGAGCCACCACTCCCGGGTTTCCATTACCCCTTTTATCTTGCCTGAAGAAAGGGTCTTGTTCCCTTCAGTCAGGATTTTCTTTATCTTGATCCTCGGCCCTTCTTCGATCTGGTAAGTCAGCCCCACATCATCCGGACCTATGTTGTTAATCACAGGCACAATGCGCGACAGCCAATATCCTTCTTCTTCATAAAAAGCTCTCAGTTTATTCGCATTATCCTGGATCAACACCGCATCGGCGATTGCGCCGGTTGTAATAGTGAGCTTTTCCCTGAGCTTGGCGTCATCGAATTCTTCGTTGCCCTGCAGCTCGATTCTAACAATCGTAGGTTTTTCTCTCACAAAATATATCAATTTTATCCCGCCTTCGAACGGCTCAATCTCAGCCCGCACATCATCAAAATACCCCATTTTGAAGATATTTTTGATGTCCTCGTTTGTTTTTTCCTGTGAAATCGGTTCGCCCGGTTTCTGCGTAATCTTCGATTTTATTGCAGTTTCGTCAATCCTTTTGAGCCCCTTAATCACTATGGAATTGATAAGAGGCATCTCCTCCGCATAAGTGAACAGCGGGATTAAAATCAGGACGAGAAGAAACGAAATTATTCTTGATTTAGGCATAATTAACTCCCGAAATTTGAACTCAAAAAGTATAGCACTTATACTGGGGGGAATGTAAATAAAAATAACTTGCACACGCGCATACAGCAAAACGCCTATGGAAGGTTTATAATCTCAAAAAAGATGTTAATCAGGGAAATGCAACTGGTATCAGGCATATGCACGGAAAAACCTTTCAGAATAACAATCCGGCAACCGGTAATATGTGGATTAATTCGCGGAATGCCTGAGGCCACAGTTAGAACAGAAGATGGATGAAACAGGAAAACGACTTGTAGAAGGCCTTCTTAGACGAAGAGATTTCGATACTCTTGTCGAAATGTGCGAAAAAGACAGGCGCAACTGGCAGGAAATTCGTTTTCACCTCTACGACCTCGATGAACAACTTCGGTGGGCTTCCATTGAAGCTGCCGCGCAACTGATGAAGCACTGGTGGAAACTGGGGAAGGAAGAGAAGGTAAGAATATATATAAGAACCCTTTTCTGGTCGATTAGCGATGAATCCGGTGGGATCGGCTGGAGTTCGCCGCAAACAATTGCTGAAATTATCGTGAATATCCCTGAACTCATTGGTCCTTACGGCAGCATGATGATCGCACACTGTATCGAAGAACCGCCTCTCATGAAAGGCTGTCTGTGGGGTATCGGCCGGTTGGGCAGGCAAGTCACTGATTCAGTGTATTTTTTTGAGGATAAAGTGCTGGAGACTTTCCATGCTGATGATATCGAAACCCTGGGGCTTGCATCCTGGGCCATGGGTGAAACAGGTTTCAGGCCGGCCATACCTTTCCTCGAAGAGTTGCGCTTGCTTACTGATATCGTTGTGATTTATATTAAAGGCGATTTTCTAAGAAAATCATTGGGTGAATGGGCGGAAGAAGCTGTCGTCAAGATAGAAAAAATGTTCTGAGCGAGGACTTCCTGAAATGCGGATGAAATCTTTAAGAGATATCGCCGGAAATATATTGAATCAACTGCTAAAATGGAGTTTTTAAAAAAATCAGTTCCTCTAATCTTTACATAAATAATCCTTACTTGACAAAAGGCAGTAAGTTGATTATCATTAAATACTTTTCTTTAAGCTCAGTAGAGTAAAGGCATAATTCTCTCAAAAAAATTAGTAAATATCCTGTAGGAAGGGGGTGGAGAATAACTCAATAAGTTTCCTTTTTTGCCTGCATCTTACTAAAAACTCGTCAGAAGGAGGTATGACATGGGAATCCCAGGAAAAGAAAAAATGTGGGATAAAGAAGAAAAAGAGCACAGGAAATATGATGATGTGAGGATTTTTACTGACAAAGACTTCAACAACTACACAGAAGATGAGCTGAAAGCCTTTAAACCAAAACATGCTACCCCAATGTTAGACGAACTGGAAAAAGGTCCCTGGCCCAGTTTTGTCAGCGATCTGAAGAGGGAAGCGCTGCATCGCCACAAGGTCGGACAAGACAATTTGCTGATACCGATGGAGGCTGTAGACGATTTATTAGGGGTGGTTGAACTTTCCTATAAAGAAGGTGAGACTCACTGGAAGCACGGCGGTATAGTGGGTGTATTAGGTTATGGTGGTGGAGTTATCGGCCGTTACTGCGACCAGCAGCAAATGTTCCCCTCTGTCGCACATTTTCATACCATCAGAGTCAACCAGCCCGGTGCAAAATTTTACAATACTGACTTTTTGAGGGCCTTCTGTGATATCTGTGAATACCGTGGAAGTGGTATTACAAATATGCATGGTTCAACCGGTGACATGGTTATGCTCGGTAGCACTACAGAACAGTTAGAACCGATATTTTTCGACCTGACACATGATCTGGGCAATGATATCGGCGGTTCGGGTTCAAACCTCCGCACCCCCTCTGACTGTATCGGTCCGGGGCGGTGTGAGTTTGCCTGCTACGATACCCTTGCCATGTGCTATGAAATGACCATGGCTTTCCAGGACGAATTGCACAGGCCCGCCTTCCCGTATAAATTCAAGTTCAAATTCGATGGATGCCCGAATGGCTGCGTGGCAGCCATTGCCCGGTCGGATATGGCCTTCATCGGTACCTGGAAAGACGATATCCGGATTAATCAGGAAGCTATCCAGGCTTATGTTGCCGACAAGATTCCACGTGATGGTGGAGGAATGGCCGGCGCAAATTGGGGACCGTTTAACATTCAGGAGGAAATCATCGACCGCTGTCCTACCGGTTGTATGACATGGGATGGAAAAAAACTTTCAATCAATAACCCTGAATGCAGCCGTTGCATGCATTGCATAAATGCGATGCCTGAAGCATTAAGAGTCGGAAAAGATACAGGTGTGAGCATACTCTTTGGAGCAAAGGCGCCTATTCTGGAAGGCGCTCAGATGTCAGTGCTGACTGTACCTTTTATGTACGCAAAACACCCATTTGAGAGCCAGCAGGCGCTTGCCAGGAAGGTCCAGGACTGGTGGATAGAAGAGGGGAAAAACCGTGAACGTCTCGGCGAACTTATTCAGCGCATGGGTTTAAAGACTCTTATAGAAGTGCTTGGAATTCCGGCAATGCCGCAGATGGTGAAAGAGCCCCGTTCCAACCCGTACGTGTTCTTTAAGGAATCGGAAGTGCCGGGTGGCTGGCAGAGGGATATTGGCGATTACAGAAGCAGACATCCAAAATAAAATATCTTATAGAAAATAATAGAAGGAGGTATATCATGTCGAAAGGTAGACTTGGCTATTACAATCCAGACAAGAAGCAGGAAAACAGGATTACCGATATAGGGCCTTCACACTTTAGGCAGTTCATGCCGCCTGTTCTCAGGAAGAATTATGGCAACTGGGCGTCACACAGAGTACTGGACCCCGGATTACTTATGCATGTCTCCGAGACAGGTGATAAGGCATTTACAGTGAGGGTTGGTGCACCGAGAGTAATGTCTGTCGAGCATATTCGGGAGATCTGTAGTATCGCAGACAAGTATTGTGGTGGGTATGTGAGATGGACAACAAGAAATAATGTCGAGTTCATAACAGACAAAGAAGATACCGCAAAAGCCCTGAAAAAAGATCTGGACAGCAGGAAACATATCGGGGGCTCTTTTAAATTCCCGAGCGGCGGTACAGGCAATTCAATTACGAATATCGTACATACCCAGGGCTGGCTCCATTGCCATACCCCTGCTACAGATGCGTCCGGTCTGGTGAAGGCTGTTGCTGATGCTCTGTTTGATGATTTCAAGACGATGAGGATGCCTGCAAAATTGAGGGTTTCGATGGCATGCTGTCTTAATATGTGCGGCGCCGTGCACTGTTCCGATATCGCGCTTCTCGGATATCACCGCAAGCCCCCTGCCATTGATGACGATGCTGTAGGGAAAGGATGTGAAATTCCCCTGGTTGTCGCAGCTTGCCCGTTGTATGCTATTAAGCCCGTAACAACAGCAGAAGGGAAAAAGACTGTGACAATCAACCAGGAAAAATGTATGTACTGCGGTAATTGCTATACGATGTGCCTGGGGCTGCCGTTAGCTGACAAAGAAGGTGATGGTGTGGCTATCTTGGCCGGCGGTAAAATTTCGAATAGAATCAGTGGACCGAAATTCTCGAAGGTTGTTGTGCCTTGGTTGCCGAATGAGATGCCTCGTTGGCCGACGGTGGTTAAAACGGTCAAACAGATCGTGGAGGTTTACGCAAAAGATGCGAATAAATATGAGAGGCTTGGCGACTGGGCAGAGCGTATCGGCTGGGAAAGGTTCTTCGAAAAGTGCGGCCTGGAGTTTTCTTGGCATTTACTTGATGATTACCGCCTTGCCTACGATACATTCAGAACTTCGACTCAGTTCAAGTATACAGATCATGCATGGGCTGTATCAAAAGCTGTGGGTGGAATCTAATTAATGAAGGAGTAAAACTTATGGGAAGAGAAGAAGATATAAGACAGGCTATTCTTGATTACGGTTCAAAAGGAGCAAAAACCAAGTTTTATTTCAAGGACATGCTCGCGGGTGTAAAAAAGACTATCCCTGATACCGGCGCATCAGAAGTAAAAGGTGTGGCCTCAAAGATGATAGCCGAAGGTATTTTAGAGTATTTCTCAACAGGCAGTTCAACAATGTATGGAGTTAAAGGCAGGGGCATATCGGTTGAGAAATCCGGAGATGCAGGCGGATAATAAGAAGTAACGGGAATTTGTCGTCACGTTAAATCCTGCGGGTGGCTTTAAAGCCACCCGCAGGATTTAAAAATGCCTTGTCGAAGGTTTTCAAGGTAACATTAATCTTTCAATTCTGCCCACAGGCCTGATATCCGGGCCTGGAAAGATGCCTACCTTTACGAGCTTACAGGCAGAGGTTATTATAGGTATATTATGAAAAATCCAAAAGATGTCGAAGAGTTTATTCGGGAACAAAAGATACGGTTGATAGAAAAACCGGATTGTGCAACATCTCTATATAATCTGGGTGTAGTCTATATGAATCAGGGCAGGTTCGACCAAGCAATAGATTCATTTGAAGAATCGATAGACACTGGTGTCAGGATGTTCGAAGCTTTTGTGAACCTTGGATATATTTATTTCAAAGAAGGTGATCTGGAAAAGGTTGCAAAGGCAAACCTGCGTGCTGTTGAGATAGAACCCCGTTACGCTCGCGGATATGCAAATCTCGGGTTCGCCTACCTTCAGATGGGAAAGACTGATGAGGCGATACAAGCTTTGGAAAAAGCACTGGAATTGAACCCCGACATTGTTCAGGCAATGTGTAATCTCGCTAATGCATACCTCCAGAAGGGTGATCTTGAGAAAAGCCTGGACATGAACAGGAAGATGATAGAACTGGCGCCTAACTTTGCACTTGGCTACAATAACCTTGCAAATGTTTATTATTTAAAGGGAGAAATTGGCCGGGCGATTGAGCATTGCAACAAGGCTATGGAACTGGGGTTTCAGGTGCATCCGGAATTTCTGAGTCTCCTTGAACCGCACAGGAAGAAAGTAAAGAAATTGACAGAGAAAAAAACGAGATCAGGAAAACCGAGCAAGACAGGCAAGACAAAGAAAACAGCAGGGACAAACCAGGCCAAGAAGTAAAGAATGATAGAAGAGCTTTTTTCACAGTATGCGGCGTATGCCCGAAAGGCGGACATCCTCTTCAAAACCATAAAGGAAAAATACCCTGACAGTGTGCGATGCAGAATCCGTTGCTGCGACTGCTGCCACGCAGTCTTTGGAATCCTCCCAATTGAAGCGGCATTCATAAATTATCATTTCAATCGACTTGAGAGAAAGACGAGGCGTGATATTCTGAGAAGAGCTGAAAAAGCCGGGGCAGAGATGCTGAAAGCCAAAGAAACCCTTAAGGTTTTTAAGGAAGATGAGAAAATGAAGGTATACGGCCTCGGTAAACAGAGAGTGAGATGCCCTTTTCTGTCGGAAAAGGAAGAATGCGCATTATATGAGAATCGTCCGATAATCTGCCGTGTCTATGGCGTGCCGTATAGTATGTTTAACGGTAAAAAGCATCTATCTTATGTCTGCGGCCTGTCCGGTTTTGAAGCAAAGGCAACTTATCCTACCGTAAAACTCGACAAAATATATCAGGAGTTAATCAAACTATCGAACGAACTGTTCAGGGAACAGGGATATCTTAATCCCGCTGCCAAGGCAAGTCTAATGTTGCCGCTTTCAAGAGTCCTGAGGATGACTTTTGACGATATCGTCAAGGGCAATTTTGAAGCGTAAGATATATCTTGTCAATATGTCCCTCCAAATGTTTTTTAATGACAAGGGCATCTTTTGTCCCGGCATACTGCGCTATTGTTGACTTTAACGTAATATCAAGATCATCTCTGCTGAAGGATTTCAGTAACTTCAGGAAATCTGCCTGCGAATCATAGCAATCTCTGAAATCCGCTTTTAATTCAAGACCCTGAAAAAATCCTTTTAGTGTGGCATCTACACAAAAATCATTTGCCCAGACTAAATCACCGACTCCATCGAGTCTATCGAGACGCATCTGGATCGATAAGTGCAAAAGGAAGTAGAAAAGGGCAACAGCGGGATTTACCATGTCATCTTTATCACATACAATGAACGATTCATAACAGCGTACAGTTGTAAGCCGGACATCTATTTGGTCATTATCAGAAATCTTTACAATAAAATCACCAGCAGCATGATGCCATGGATAGATAAGCATAAAATTGTTAAGATCATAATAGCGGGTGAGTATCTTAGAGGCCTGACGATAGATTTCAAAGCTCTGCTGAGTTGAAAGAAAGCGCTCTCTCTTTCCGTATTCCCATAATTTTATTTGCTGACCCCCATTTTTAGCTCTTGATATATGAAACTCATGATAGTCTTCAAACCATTCCTCAAGGAGAAAAAACATTGAATGCAGTTCATCTGCATAATAGGCTTTCGGGATATAGGGCAAATTGAATTTTTCTTGTAGCTTTTTAAGAAAAAAAAATTCCCTCTTTAATGTTTCCCTGCCGGTTTCTGTAACAGCAACATTGATGCCGAATTTTATTCTTTTATCGGCTATCAGAACTTCAATACTGGCGGGATGATAGAGAGCCCCGTGTTTTTCTGCGCGGATAATCAGCTCATTGATAGCATTGATATGAATATCAGCTCCTGTCCGTTCATTGATTGCCTTAAGTAACCGAGAAAAATTATTTCCTGTCAGAAAATCGTGGATCGACTGAAAATAAAAATGGTAAGGGGTTTTCAAAGGGTCCCCTTCAAGGGGATAATCAAGTCTGCTTGTATCAACGGGGACATCACCAGACGGAGATGCCACGAGATACCGTACGGAGGGTTTCTTCATCTCTTGATTTTCTGGACAGCCTCTTTTGCCAGTTGGCCGACTGTTACTTCCTGTAAATCCCCCTCTCTCCAGATCGTAAGCTTATTTTTATCGGATTCAAGATTTTTCAATTTTCCGATGACGTCATTGAACCCTATGCTCCCTAATGCCCATGCGGCATATCCTCTGAGCACATGGTCAGGACTGTCGAGGAATGCTGTAAGACCTGAAAAAGCAAGCCTGGCAAGATGAGGGTCTGCAGATGCTATCTTCCCGATAGCCCATGTAACTTCTCTCCGCAGATTCTCCTGAGCTACAAATGAGAGAAGAGGTCGTGTGAACTCTCCTAATAGGCCGGGATTTGTGCTGATAATGGTTCCGATTGCTTCGATTGCGCCCCATGCCGATGCACCGGGCGCTGCGGCGTTCTGGAGCAGGTTTATAATCAGTTTGCTGATGAGATCGGGACGCCTTTCAGCGACCCGCTTGCTAACCTCACCAAGAAGGTCAATTATCCTCCATCGTTGGTGTTCATCCGGCGTATAGAGCATGCGCTGCAGTTCATTGATCACACGAGAATCTTTCTCAGCAAGAGACAGGAGGTCTGTCATATTATTATCTGAAACTAACTGCCGAACCTTTTCCTTTGAGAATTTTTCTGAACGCAATTTGGTTTTTGCAATCGGCGTTGTATATTTCAGTTTTTCCTTAACTTTCCCACCGGTTGCCTCCTGGAATTGGCCGAAAAGCTTTACGAAAATAAGGACGCCGCGCACATAGCGGTCATTATATGCTTTTTCAGGCGCGACCGTATGCGTATAGATGTCATAGTTGCCGACAATTGCATCCGTATAATCTTCTCCATGAGACAGGGAAAATGCAAGATAATCGTCTTCGTTACAGGCAAACAGAAGCGCTTCAATAAAAGCAGCTCCCATGTTGTGGCCTGTTACATCATATGCAAACACGGCTCCGCAATGCCCGCAGGCTCCGATAGGAAATTCAACTACTTTTCTCTGCGGCAATTCCCTCGGTTGTTCGATGGCATAATAACAGAAAGGGCAGCGGGGTTCTTCAGGTGCAACTGTCATATCGTCTCCTTTAGTATATTTTATTTATTATAATACAACGGACTGTATGTGTTTAATGGAATCATCTCGCCTATTATTAACAGAAGTCTTTCTTGACTTTTTATCAGTAACGCATTTATTTTAAACCATTGGACCGTGGGTTCTACAACATTCATTCCAGTAAGGAGAATAAGGTATGCCTATCTATGAGTTCCGCTGTCTTAAGTGCGGTAAAATATTTGAACTTCTTAAGCTCAAGAAAGAGGATGAATCAATCAAAATGAAGTGTCCCAAATGCAACTCTCCGGAGGTGGAACGGATTTTAAGTTCGGTAAGTGTTCTTTCTTCAGGCAGCGGAAAAAAGGCTAAACAGACTGTAAAAAGCTGCAGCAGTGGCTCTTGTGCTTCATTCGAAATACCGGGTCCGAAAAGATGATTAATTGTCCAAGGCTTACTATTGCAGGCCTTGGAGGCGATGCTGGGAAAACAGCTATAAGCGTAGGGTTATGCCGGCTGTGGCAGAGACGGGGATACAGGGTTATACCATTCAAAAAGGGCCCCGACTATATCGATATGGGATGGTTAGGGAAGGGTGCAGATCATCCCTGTTACAATGTCGACCTCTTTCTGATGAACAGGGATCAGATTCTTTCTTCATTCAGTCTGAACACAAGAGATGCAGACATAGCGCTGATAGAGGGCAATCGGGGCCTTTACGACGGGATGGACCCGGAAGGAAGCGTGAGCACTGCCGAGATAGCAAAAATACTCCGGACTCCGGTCGTCATTGTTGTTGACTGTACAAAGGTTACCCGTACCTTGGCTGCGATGATTCTTGGTTGTCAGATGCTTGATCCCAAGGTGCCTGTAAAAGGCGTTGTCCTCAATAGATTGGCCGGCCTCCGCCATGAATCGGTTATCCGGGAAAGTATTGAAAAATATTGCAATCTGCCTGTCATCGGCGCCATCCCGAGACTGGAAAATATTGCCTTCCCCGGAAGACATCTCGGTCTTTTGCCTCACCAGGAACATCCCGGGGCTGAAGAGGTAATCGACAAGGCTGCGGAGGTAATCGCCAAATATTTAAATACAGAACAGTTAAGGCAGATTGCACTTCATGCTCCTTTATTGGAGATTATACCTGAAGAATACCCTGAAAGCACTGACACACGTGTGAGTATCGGCGTCATCCGTGATTCGGCCTTCCAGTTCTATTATCCGGAAAATATCGACGCCCTGAAAAGGGCGGGTGCTGAATTAATAGAGTTCAGCGCCCTGGCCGACAACCTCCCGGACTCCCTGGATGCACTCTACATTGGCGGAGGCTTCCCGGAAACTCATGCACCTGCCCTGTCTGCTAACCATGGCTTAAGGCAATCAATCAAGGATGCGGCGGAACAAGGTCTGCCGATATATGCTGAATGCGGCGGGTTAATGTATCTCTGTGAAAAGTTAACCTGGGATGGAAAGGCATATCCTATGGTGGGA
>DCVG01000103.1 GCA_002328665.1 Nitrospiraceae bacterium UBA2194 | reverse complement strand
CTTAGTGCTTTTTTTGGTTTGAAGTCGAATTTTGCGAAGTCGTTTGAGAAATTCCCGGTGTTTCTCACTATGCCCTTCTTGTTCAGACCATCGTTTAATCTCAGAATAATTGATCTTTTGTGCCTCGGCAACCATGAGTGCCTGCTCCAGCGCCTGCTGGTCGTTCCAGTGATAATACGCAGCAAGCCTGTCCTTTACACTGTCCGTTGGCGTCATCAAAACGAGAGTGCCTAATTTTGTTTTTATATTTTTTTCTCCCTTGAGTGGTTCATTCCCAACAGCGGCGGGTGGAGCAACAAATTCAATGAAGAACGGGCACTCAGGGTGTATGAAATGACGAGAACTTTCACGCTGAAACCCGAGTTCAGCCAGAATGGAGGAAACCTTCTTTATTGTTGCATGCGTAACAAAATCGAGGTCAAATGACTCATACTTGTTCTTGGTATAAATGGAAACACAGGCTCCGCCCACCAGGATTGAATCCACCCCTTCCTGCCGAAGCTTTTCTGAGGTGAGAGCCGCCAACTCCTTGATCCCTATTTTTTCCCAGTCAATCTTCATAGGGGCTTACCCGCTCTCCTTGGCCTTGTCCGTTTCTTGTAATAGGCATCCTTCTCTCTTTCAGGTAGGAATTCGAGGGCTTTTGCAATAAGAGCCTTCACCTCCTCAAGAAATGGATATCTCGGATTGAAGGTATAAATCCTTACTCTGCCGATAAGACGGCTTACTATTATTCCGGCATTTTCGAGTCTCTTCAGCTGCTGCTGGAACCTGTTCACAGGCTCACGAAAGGTTTTCGCCATGCCGAGCGGATAGCCCTCTCCGTAAACATAAAGGGTAAAAAGGATTTTTTCAATTATGATATTTCCAAATATGCCCTCAAGCATTCCCTCACCTCTTACTATATACCATATATTATGGTTATATTACCATAACTAATGGTAAGTTATTATCCTTGTTTTGTCAACTCTTGAATTAATAAACAATTATACACCGGGACCTGGCCAAGAATTGTTGTTGTTTTCGGCAATTGGAGAAGGCGCTCCTACTATAGAGAAAAAAGCTTCTACCAGAAACTTTTTGACGGAAAAAATATGGATATGGTAAAGTTTAGTTATGAAATACACTGTTGTTATCAATAAAAGCGAATACGGGTTTGACGTACATTGTCCCGCCCTCCCCGGCTGCCACAGTCAAGGGGATACCTTTGAGGAAGCGATGGAAAATATTAAAGACGCCATTAAAACATACCTCCAGATGATAGAAGAAGAGACCAAGGACTCTACTGTATGCGAGGTCGAGGTTCCTGCCTAAAGTGCTATTTACGGATGTCTCTGCCGAACGTACGGTCAGGGCATTCAGTAAGGCCGGATTCAAAATTATAACGAAAGGTAAGCATATCGGCATGTCTGACGGAATACACCGCATAACTATTCCAGACCACAAACGGATTAACTCCTATACCCTTAAATCAATCATCAAAGACGCAGGTCTTACTGACGAGGAGTTCAAGAAACTTCTGTAAACTGAATCCGTCTTTCTCGCAAAGGGGGGACAAAGAAAAGAGGCTGGTCTATTATTCCACTAGCGAGAAAAAGCAGCCTATCCTCTTATTCTGTTTCATTAGTGTCACGAGACAGGAGCAGTCGTGCTTATCTGTGACTTCCTGTTATGCACACCTTCGATCCCTGATATATTTGTGCTGAGTTCAAGTTGAATGTTTTATCTCCAACGGTGTGTATGGCACGAATCTTATCTCTAACTTTTGTTGATTATTGCAGTTTTTTTAATATAATGATAATCTTGAAAAAATATTGATATTATGCTTCCCACGTTTTTTAAGGTGCAGAGGAATGAAGGCCTTTACTGGCCGGCTGGAAATGCTTAACAAGAATAGGTAGTAACATACCTTGTAAAAGGAGGGTAACCATGAGAGGGGAAAAGAGGTGGCTCATATTTGCACTATCTACGATCTTCATCTGTTTGACTATTGCTCATTCCGTCTACGCTTATCCAGGGGAACTCGATACCACATTCCATGCAGCTGACGGGTATGTCACCTATAATAGCCCAGCAGACAGTTATGATTTCGGCAATGCCGTTGCGATACAATCGGATGGAAAGATCGTAGTTGGCGGTAGTTCCTATAGCGGCAGCAACCATGACGCACTCCTGCTCAGGTATAACGGCACGGGAACAATTGATTCAGACTTTGGTACAGATGGCGCGGTCTTCTATGACGGAGGTGGGTCTGGGGGCGACTTCATTTACGCTGTTGCCCTCCAGCCTGACGGAAAGATCTTAGCTGCCGGCATCCGAGATGATGGTTCCTATGATGCCCTTCTCATCAGGTTCAACAGCAATGGGACGCTCGACTCCGGTTTCGGCACTGGTGGAATTGTTACCTATGGTTCTGCTTTCAACACCGACGAAGCAAAGGCAGTCGTGCTTCAGCCAGACGGAAAGATTGTTGTAGTCGGATATAGCGATAATGGTTTGAATGACGACGTGCTTGTCCTGAGATACACAAGCAACGGCGTGCTCGACGCCAGCTTCGGTACAGGAGGAGTGATGTTCTTCAGCAGCGCTGAGGGGCTATGGGAATGGGCCAAAGCAGTTCTGCTCCAGCCAGATGGAAAGATTGTGGTTGTCGGTTCAAGGTACAACAATGTGGATCAGGACATCCTTCTGCTCCGGTTCAATAATAACGGAACCCTCGACACAGGATTCGGTTCCGGAGGAACCGTTATCTTCGACAGCGGATCCGATGATATAGCGAACTCGGCGGCTCTCCAGGTAGACGGGAAAATTATTGTTGCAGGGGAATACCGCAACGGGGATAGCCATGCGATTATCCTGAGGTTCAATGCAAACGGAAGCCTGGACACCGGCTTCGGGAGCAGCGGAGTCATCCATTACAGCAACGATTATGATGCGAATTCAATCGCCATCCAACCAGATGGAAAGATCATTGTCGCGGGAGAGATTTCTACCCTTGCAGGTTTTGATGTGATTCTTCTCCGGTTGCAAAGCAATGGTTCTCTTGACAGCGGGTTTGGTACAGGAGGGATATTCACCTTTGACATGTCCTCTGCCTATGATTACGGCAATGCACTCGCCCTCCAGTCTGACGGAAACATTGTTGTTGTCGGAAAGACAGTCGATACAGATGATTCGGATGTGCTCGTATTGAGGGTCAAAGGTGGCGAAGCATATGGCCCTGACCTTACCGGTGTGTGGACTTCAGTGTCGCAGCAATGCAGCGGTACGGGATGTAAGGTGAAAGGGAAACTGTTGATAAAGAACGTTGGCACTTCGCAGGCCTCATCTTCAACCGTACGGTTTTACCTTTCTGATGATTCGCTCTACGACGCGGGAGATATATTCCTCAAGAAGGTGTCGTCGGGCACTATCAAAGCGGGTAATAGCAAGAACAAAACGCTTAGTTACCCTGTTCCTTCGATAGTCTACTCCGCAACCGGCAAATATCTCATCGCTGTCGTTGATGCAGATAATGTTGTTGCCGAAACGAATGAGGTGAACAACACGGTCGTCTATGGTCCCATGAAAAAGACGAATCTTTCCGGTACATGGCCGACACTAACTGCTAATTGCAGCGGATCACGGTGCACACTCAGAGGAACGCTGCAGATTTTAAACACCGGCGACCAGGACGCGCCTTCTTCGAAGATAAGGGTATACCTCTCTGATAACGATTCGTATGACATTTCTGATACCTTAATGAAGCAGTTTTCGTCTGGGATTATAAAGGGAGGGAATATTAAAAACAAAAACGTGAGCTGTACCATTCCCTCGGGAACGACGGCGACAGGTAAATATGTGATTGCTCTGCTCGATGCTGATGATACAGTGCTCGAAGCTTTGGAAGTAGATAATGCAGTTGCTTTCGGACCAATGCCTTAAAACCTCCTACATCTAAGAGATGGAGGTTTTATAGGTTTTAAGGTTTCAGCTCTTGAATATTCAAAAGAAGACGGAGAGACATAATATCAATCTTCGAGGATTGCACCATTTATTTTGTCGAACTTGGAAAAAATTTAACCAGTTAATCAAGGGTAAAGCTTTTATGATTTCAGTCTCAGGCTTTTAACCCAGCGGCTGATAACGACGTTAAACAATTCTCTTGTTAATCAT
>DCVG01000010.1:5557-10575 GCA_002328665.1 Nitrospiraceae bacterium UBA2194 | reverse complement strand
ACACCTTTACCATCTCAATAGGTTGCTCCCTGCCACAGTGTTTGCAAAAATGTGCATCTTCTTTAATGATCTCTGCACAGTAGGGACATTTTTTGGTATATCCTTTCGCTGCCAGAGGCGGGAGCACAATAATAACCGCGATAAGGAAAGGAACGATTGCACAAAGGATGCCCCACACTATCGGGCTGCGCCCTTTTATTGCAGCTATAATGCTCCCCACAATACCTGCAATAATAAGCAGAATAACATATCTGAACAATGGATACCTCTGGTAATGATTACTTGGTTATCTTTTTTGCAGATCACCTACGCCAATAAATGGCACTGCCCCGCCGCCGGTAACCTGCGGGAGAATTCCGTTCCATTTTTCTATGGCCTTGAGGTTGGCCTCTATCTTTCTGAGCTCTATAAGATCCGGTGAAATATTTGCCCTCTGCAGCCTCAATGACTCTGCCTCTGCCTTTGCTGCTGTAATCTTCTGCTCTGCCTCTATCTTTATCCTGTCCAGGTCTCTCTTTGCCTTTAGGGCAAGCTGTTCTGCTGTCTGCTTTGCCTCAATAGCCTCTGTAAATACTTTGGAGAAGCTGAATGCGACAATAGAAACCGCATCTACTGCTATATTATTAGGCAGGAGTCTTTCAGCAAGGTTTGCTCTCATTGCCTCGCTTACTGCCGCCCTCTTTGTTATAAGTTCTTCTGCTGTATACCTGGCTGATACAGCCTTCATTACTTCCTGTATTGCAGGGTCTATAATACGCTCCTTGAATTCTACCCCAATGGTTTGATAAACAACATTTGCTTTGTCAGGTACTACATGATAGTTAAGTGCAACTGATGACGTCACATCCTGAAGATCAGCTGAGGCAGATGTGGCATCAGTCACTGCCTTTTGGACCTTGACATCCATTATGGCAACCCTCTGCATTATAGGCACCCTGAAATGCAGTCCTTCATTCAACACAGCATCCTGAACAGCACCAAAATTGAGAACAACCCCTCTTTCACCTGCACCTACCTGAACAAATGGGCTTAAAAAAAGGAAAAACACCAGAATTGCAACAATAATTAATACTAACCTCAAAGGGCCTTGCTTCATTGCAGACTGCATTGCCGCCTTTGTTGCTTCTTTTGCCCTGTAGACATCTTGCTCATCCATTATGCTTCCTCCTTTGTAATTATTTAAAACTATTCACTATGCCCGCTTAAAGTCATGGGAGGAGGCGAACTATCAAAACCCCAATACTTTGATGAGCAATAGGGTAATAATTTTGGATAAATGACTGTTATAAGGGATGCTACCATATTTTTTTTCTCCCACAGATACCAGGTAAAAAAAACCCGAACTTGCCAAAGGTTCATATCCATCAGAAGCTCGGCGATCTGTCTCTTTGTTAGTAGGAATCTTTAGTTAAAACTACGCTCTTATTATAACAGTTTCAAAAATATTTATTATCAGTCAGATAAAAGCTGAATGCTGATCTTTTGCGCACCATTTTGTACGCCGGTATTGACCTTATATGGGCAGGTTAACCACTTGATATGAAATGTTTTTTTGGTGCCGAAGGCGGGACTCGAACCCGCACGGCCTTGCGACCACTAGACCCTGAACCTAGCGCGTCTGCCAGTTCCGCCACTTCGGCACCCGGATATTATACGTTCCCGCTCAAAAAAAAACATCACCCTTCCCGAATTTACCACTTGAACGGCATCCCCCCGGTCTTTGTCACCATCCATTTTGTCCTCTCTTTTTCGAGGGTAAAGGTCAGGTGAACCGGGTTCGGCAGGTCGCCGAGGATATATCCTGTCTCAGTACCTATGGTGGCAACAACCCTCACGTCCATCTCTGCCCCCGCAGTCTTTTCTGAGACCGTTATCTTCAGATTCTCATACTCTATTTTGATATCGGACATCTGCTGAAAAACGCGCTTCAGCGACTCCTTTATATAGAGATAATTTAAACCGTATTCATCGGTATAGTTGAACGACACCTTCGACATTACGGCATCGATATCTTCTTTTTCGATCGCCTGAGAGCCATCCCGGAAGAGCTTTTTTATCCTGCTCTCATCAGAAGGCCGGAGGAAGTATATAACCAGAGGCATGAAGAAAAGGATGCATAAAATAATTATAGTCTTCCTGCTCATGATGATCCCCCTTTTTCCGTCACATCCATTATCGCAGAGGCTGTGACATCAAGCAACTTGCCGAGATTCTGCCCGCTGATACTGAGCGGCGGCATAATGACGATGACGTTTCCGAGGGGCCTGATGAAAACACCATTGTCCCTTGCCCGGCACGCGACTTTCCAGCCCATCTTGTCAGCCCGGTCATACGGTTCTTTGGTCTTCTTGTCCCTGACCAATTCCACACCGGCCATCAGTCCCGCCTGTCTCACATCGCCCACGTGAGGTCGTCCCAGTATTTCCTGAAGCCATCGTCCGAGGATAGCGATTTTTTCTCTGATATTTTCGAGCACCCTTTCCTTATCGAACAATTCAAGGCAGGCCACGGCTGCGGCACAGGCAAGGGAGTTGCCGGTATATGAGTGCCCGTGGAAAAATGTCTTGAGCTCCTGAAACTCTCCGAGAAAAGCGTTATATATGTCGTCTGTCGCAAGTGTGACAGCAAGGGGCATATAGCCGCCTGTTATCCCTTTCGAAAGACACATGATATCAGGCACAACCTGCTCATGTTCGCAGGCGAACATCTTCCCTGTGCGTCCGAAGCCTGTTGCAACTTCATCGGCTATCATGAGAATATTGTATTTGCTGCATAATTCTCTCACCCCTTTCAGATAACCCGGCGGAGAAGTGATCATGCCGCCCGCAGCCTGAATCATCGGCTCGATAATTAATCCCGCGATCTCTCCTGAATGGGCATAAAGTATCTTATCCATTTCTCCGAGACATGCGAGTCCGCAGTCGCTGCATTTCCGCTCCAGTTCACACCGGTAACAGTATGGCGAGGGCGCCTTATATGTCTTGAATAAAAGCGGGCCGAACACCTCATGAAAAATATCCACCCCACCCACGCTCACCGCGCCGATGGTATCGCCGTGGTAACCGTTTTTAAGAGAGACGAAGGCGTTTCGTCCGTCCACGCTTTTGTGCTTCCAGTACTGGAAAGCCATCTTAAGGCCCACCTCGACAGCCGTTGAACCGTTATCGGAATAAAATACTTTTGCGAGGGATGAAGGGATGAAGGATGAATTGAGAACCTGCATAAGCTTTTCAGCAAGTTTTACAGCCGGTACATTGCTCAGCCCGAGCAGAGTGCTGTGCGCAATCTTATCAATCTGGTCTTTTATGGCTTCGTCTATCTCTTTCTTTCTGTGTCCGAATATATTCACCCATAGCGAAGAGACACCGTCGAGATACCATCTGCCGTAAATGTCTTTTATAAAACAGCCCCTCCCTTCAGAGATGATGACCGGCGTCTCCTCACGCCACTCCTTCATCTGGGTAAAAGGATGCCAGATGTATTTTTTGTCGAGTTCTTCCAGCCGCCTGTTTTCTTCCCGAATTCCCATTTTCTACTCCCTCTTCATATAATTCATATTATCATCTGTCCGGAATAAATGATTCAAACTGACGGAAAGCACGGGATATGGCGCGCAATTTCCGAAGCAAAATCACGGGTAACCCCGATGCGATATGAAAATCCTCTCTATTCCGGCGTAATCCTTTATAACTGAAATTCCATGATATCCGGCCTCTGCCGCCATTTTTTTTACCGCATCCGCCTGTCCGGTTCCCAGCTCGAACAGAAGCGCCCCGCTCTCCTTCAAATAATTTCGTGCTTCAGGGATGATCGCCCTGTAGTAATCAAGACCGTCTTCGCCGCCATCCAGCGCCCCGACGGGCTCCCAATCCCTTATCTCAGGCTGAAGGCCGGCTATATCAGAACTTTTGATATAAGGAGGGTTTGCCGTGATCAAATCGAACGTGAAGCGCAGATCGTAATCCGTGACCATTTTCCGGACCGGTTCAAACAGTGAACCTTGCAGGAACGTAACATTTTCCATGCCGCTGATTTCTGCATTCTCTCTTGCATATTTTATCGCAATCTCCGATATATCCGTACCGTATACCTGTGAATCAGGGAATGCTTTGGCGAGCGCAAGGGCGATTGCGCCGCTTCCGGTACAGAGGTCGAGAAATCTCAATCGTGAATTATTGAATTTGACATTTGGAATTGTCCTTACAGCTGCTTCCGCCAGCAGTTCAGTTTCGGGTCTTGGAATGAGAGTCCCCTGCCCCACCTTAATTGTTAATCCATAAAAATCCGTCTGCCCGAATATATATTGCAGAGGCTCTCTTTTTTTTCTCCTCTGCAGCATTTCATCGATATCCCGGAGGGTACTTTCCGTAACCCGGGGATTATCCCTGTAAATCGTTACACGGTCCGTCTTGATACAATGAGACAGGATTAGTTCAGCCTCCCTGCAGGCATCCTCTATGCCGAAACTTTCGAGCAGTACGACCGATCTTCTCAGTTTCTCCAATGCATTCATATATTTTTATACCATAACCGTACTGTTATGCCGTTACAATCAAAACAAAACCGGTGAACATCAATAAAGCGCCGGAAAGTCTCTCTCTGATATGCTTTTCCCTGAAAAGGAGATACCCGTAAATAATCCCGATTATCAGGCTCATCCTTTTCAGGGATATCATATAGGCCACTTTTGTGAGGCTGATTGCGATCATATGAGAAACTATCATTACAGCATAGAGAATACCGGGCACGATGAGAAGCAGAAACCGGCGTCCTCCGACAAAACGCCTGATATCCCCTTTGCCAAACCACAGTGCAACAGGAGCAAATACAATAGTAACCGTTACAAAATAGAGTGACCCGAAAAACAACGGGGAAGAATGCTCAATAGCCATTTTTCCCAGCGACGAAGTAATACTGTAGATCATTGCAACCGCTATCATGAACACCGATCCCTTTTCTCTCCTGACAGCCAGGAAGGGCTCCATCAATCCTTTTCTCATTTCGTGAAGATTCAGGAT
>DCVG01000010.1:0-5424 GCA_002328665.1 Nitrospiraceae bacterium UBA2194 | reverse complement strand
AAGCCGTATAAAATACAACATCGAGTTCCGGGACCGGAACAATTACCAGAAGCACGATGAGCAGGGGCAACGAAAACAGAAGCCTGAACCATGCGACCAGGTATTCGTTGCTCCGGTTGAGAACGCTCTTTGCAAGCGCATCGCTCGTAGCAAGGGCAAAGGCTGAAATAAGAGATAATAATATCCACGAATATGACATTAATTACTGCTCCGTGAATGAAAACTCCGGGTATTTTAATTGCCGGTGTAATTATAGTAATCCAAACAAATATTTTTTAAAAATTAACCTCTTTTATTAATTTTTTTTGGTAAATGACTTGACATGGCAGTACTGCTGTGATATACATGAATTCAAATAATGCCGCATAAGAATTAAATTGATAAAAGTACTTTATTTATGCAGAAGTTAGTGTTATGTTTCATCTATATATAATCTGTTAACTATTTAAAGAAAGGAGGATTTTATGAAGGTAATTACGCGCAGAAATTTCCTTAAGACTTCCGGAGTTGCTGCCGCAGGCCTGGCTTTGAGCCAACTGGGTTTTGACATGTCGCCCATACAGGCCTATGCAGCAGAGTTGCGGACCGAACTCCGGATCAAAGGTGCCAAGGAAACACCCACTGTCTGCTGTTATTGTTCGGTAGGGTGCGGAATCCTGGTGTCCACGGACAGTAAAGGCAAGGTTATTAATGCTGAGGGTGACCCCGACCACCCCATCAGCGAAGGTTGTCTTTGCCCCAAGGGGGGTTCTTCATATCAGATCGCTGTAAACGAGAATCGCCTCAGCAAAGTACGGTATCGCGCCCCTAACAGCGACAAATGGAAAGAGGTAAGCTGGGAATGGGCGCTGAACAGGATCGCAGCGAACATCAAGAAGAGCCGCGACAAGAGCTTCACGGAGAAGAATGCCGACGGAAAGGTCGTCAACCGGACTAACGGCATCGCCTCTGTCGGCAGCGCCGCGATGGACAATGAAGAATGCTGGCTTTACCAGAAGTTCCTGCGGTCTCTCGGCCTTGTCTATATCGAACATCAGGCCCGTATATGACACAGCGCCACAGTAGCGGCTCTGGCAGAGTCGTTCGGACGCGGCGCAATGACAAACCATTACATTGATTTCAGAAATGCGGATGTCATACTCAATATGGGCAGTAATGTTGCGGAAAACCATCCGGTTTCCTTCAAATGGATTCAGGCGGCAAAAGAAAAAGGGGCCATCTTCATTCATGTTGATCCCCGTTTCACGCGTACTTCCACGAAGGCTGATATTTTTGTCAGGCTTCGTTCGGGTACAGATATCGCTTTCCTCGGCGGTATGATCAGGTATATTCTCGACAACAATCTGTATGACGAATTTTATGTAAAGAATTATACAAACGCTTCATTCATAGTAAACCCCAAATTCAGTTTCGATGACGGTCTCTTCTCAGGTTATGATCCAACCAAACGGGCGTACGATCAGTCAGCATGGGCAATTGAGAAGGATGAAAATGGAATTCCGAAAAGAGACATGACGCTGCAGGATGAGAGATGCGTGTTCCAGCTTCTCAAAAAGCATTATTCACGGTATACTCTTGAGAAAGTTACCGCTATTACCGGAACACCCCAGGAAGATCTTGAAAAGGTCTATAAAGTCTACGGCTCTACAGGAAAGCCGGACAAGGCCGGCACCGAGCTGTATGCCATGGGATGGACCCAGCACACCGTTGGCGTTCAAAATATCCGCGGGATGTCAATTATTCAGTGCCTTCTTGGCAATATGGGTATCGCAGGCGGGGGCATTAATGCGCTGAGAGGTGAATCCAACGTACAGGGTTCAACCGACCAGGCATTGCTCTTCCACATCATTCCCGGATATCTGCCTGCACCCCGGGCCCAGTGGGCTACCCTCGAGGATTACAATAAAACCACTCCCTCGTCAAAAGAACCGAGAAGCGTCAACTGGTGGAAAAACCGTCCGAAATATGTGGCAAGCCTTTTGAAATCTTTTTATGGCGACAAGGCGACCAAAGAAAATGATTTCGGATATGCGTGGCTTCCCAAATTGGAACCAACCCAGGATGCGTCCTGGCTTAATCTCTTTGACGAAATGTACAAGGGGAAATTTACCGGATTCTTTGCCTGGGGCATGAACCCCGCCTGTTCGAGCGCGAACGCAGGCAAGGTCCGCCAGGCACTGGCAAAGCTCGACTGGATGGTCAATGTCAATGTATTCGACAGTGAGACAGGCTCGTTCTGGAAGGGACCCGGAATGGATCCCAAGAAGATCAAAACCGAGGTCTTTCAACTGCCCTGCGCCGCCTTCCTGGAAAAAGAAGGGAGCATCAGCAACAGCGGCCGCTGGATGCAGTGGCGCTGGAAATGTGCAAACCCTCCGGGAGTTGCAATGCCTGACGGCGATATCATCTATGAGCTTTTTAAGAAGGTGAGAGCGCTGTATCAAAAGGAAAAGGGAGTATGCACCGACCCCATTCTGAACATGAAATGGGATTATGAGACAGGCGGGCATTTTGATATTCATAAGGTCGCAAAGGAGATCAATGGATACTTCCTCGAAGACATCCCCGAGCACCCTGTTGACAAAAAGTCATACAAGAAAGGCACTCTTGTGCCGAGTTTCGTATTCCTCCTCGATGATGGGAGAACCTCAAGCGGGAACTGGATCTATTCGGCAAGCTATACGGAAGCAGGAAATATGGCGGCACGGAGAAAAAAGACGGACCCGACCGGTTTGGGGCTTTACCCTGAATGGTCATGGGCATGGCCCGTCAACAGAAGGATCATTTACAACCGTGCCTCTGTTGATCTGGAAGGAAAACCGCGCGACCCCGGCAAGGCTTTGCTGAAATGGGATGCGGAAAACAAAAAATGGGTCGGCGACATTCCGGACGGCCCGGCTCCTCCCATGGGTACTGAAGGAGTATTTCCTTTCATTATGAAACCGGATGGAGTGGCTTCGCTGTTCGGCCCGGGGTTGAAGGACGGACCGTTCCCCGAGCATTATGAGCCGCTCGAATGCCCGATCGAGAAAAATATTCTGTCCAACCAGAGGATTAATCCGGTTGTGAAAATATTCGAAGGCGGCCTTGACACATTTGCAACATGTGACCCGAAATACCCGTTTGTCTGCACCACATACCGTGTTACGGAACACTGGCAGTCCGGAGTCCTCTCACGTTGGCTGCCCTGGCTTATTGAAGCAGAGCCCCAGATGTTCTGCGAGTTGAGTCAGGAGCTGGGAAGTCTGAGGGGCATAGAAAACGGTGACCGCGTACTGGTCGAGACCCAGAGAGGCAAGGTTGAGGCTGTGGCTATTGTTACCTTGCGGTTAAAGCCGTTTGTAATAGCCGGCCAGACAATACACCAGATAGGATTGCCATGGCACTTCGGCTGGCTCTATCCAAAAGACGGCGGAGAAAGCGCCAATCTGCTTACACCCACTGTCGGTGATCCCAATACGATGATACCGGAGACCAAGGCGTTCATGGCGAATGTAACAAAGATCACGGCACAACCGGCCAAAAAAGCCGGGAAGGCATAAGGAGGTAATAGAAAATGGCTGATAAATCTTTTTTCATAGATACAACCAAATGTACTGCGTGCCGGGGATGCCAGATAGCATGTAAACAGTGGAATATGAACCCCGGGACGAAGACCGTTCAGAGGGGAAGCCATCAGAACCCTGAAGACCTCTCATATTTCACGTATAAACTTGTGCGGTTCAGTGAGCTGGAAGTGGATGGGAAACCGCGCTGGTATTTTTTCCCGGACCAGTGCCGCCATTGCGTGCAGCCGCCCTGCAAAATGATGGCTGAATCTATAGGCGTTAAAGCGATAACGAGAGATGAGGCTACGGGCGCTGTCCTCTATGATCCGAAGGTGAAAGTGAAAGCGGACGAATTCAAACAGATAAGGGAGTCCTGCCCGTGGGACATACCCCGCTGGGATCAAAAAACACAGGGGATGGCAAAATGCACGATGTGCTTTGACAGGATTAAGGAAGGACTCCTGCCTGCATGCGTCAAAACCTGTCCTACAGGGACGATGAACTTCGGTGACCGGGATAAGATGCTCGAAATGGCCCAGCAGAGACTGAAGGATGTCAAGGCAATGTATCCCAAAGCCCAGTTGCTGAACTATGATTTTCACCGGGCGATATTCCTTGTGGTCGATGAACCCGCAAGGTACCATAAGTTCGCATCTGCAGACACTACGATAATCGCCGCATTAGGGAAGTTTATAAACCCTGTTCAGAACATTTCTCAGTTGGCAGGGTAATTTTTTTGCAGGATTCCCGAAAGGCATGTTTCGAATATATCGAAACATGCCTTTCGTTTAAACTGATACTAAGTAGTGTCTTTTTGTAAAGTCAATATTTAACACCCTCCCCAACCCTTCCCAGCAAGGGAGGGGAAATTCCCCTCTATCAAGAGGGGTAAAGGGCTGTATTTACTTCCCTTTCCCCTGGTGGTCTACGACTCGTAGAGGAGAGGGAAAGGGTGAGGGGGTTTAATGATTTATGAAACATGTAGTTACACTCTTTAGAACGGGAGAAGGATATTGCTTATGAAATATTCAGTCGAAGACACGAAAAAGCGTATAGACCAACTGAGAAAAGAGCGCCCCTTATATGCAGAGGTCCTCAATTTATATGAAAAGATAAGAAAGGAACAGGCATCGGTAAGCCCCTCCATATCCATAAATCACCTCACTTTCGTTGAAAAATTGAGGACCCTGGAGGCAAAAGAAGGCTTTCCCTTGATAGGCATGGAAACTTTTGTCCTGGATATCCCGTCTTCCGTCGGATTGTTTGAATCGATATGCCACATTGCGAAGAATGCAAACGAAAAAATACGGACAAACATTCTTGCCGTAGAAGAGGCTGTTGCGATCAATGCCCTGAACCTGAAAGAACTGCTGAAAAGGCATTTCGATCAGTCATATGCGGATAAGATTGCTGAAGAGTTCGATATCGATAAAACAATCCTGAAATTCCTGGTTCACTCAAGCATTCAACCTTCACTTGCAGCAAATGTCGAGAGATTAAAGGACCGGGTCGACGAGAAAAACTGGCTGAAAGGATACTGCCCCATTTGCGGTTCTCTGCCGCAGATATCCGAATTGAAGGGAGAAGGAAAACGCTATTTACTCTGTTCCTTTTGCGGCTTCCAGTGGCCTGTCGAGCGCCTCAAATGCCCGTTTTGCGAAAACAGCGAACACGAAAAACTCCACTATCTCTACGCAGAAGGCAAGGAGGCTTACAGAGTAGACTTGTGCGACAACTGCGGACAATACATAAAAACCGTTGATTCGCGAAAACTCGGATATGAACCCGATCTGGACTTGGAAGATATCACCACCGTCCACCTGGATATCCTCGCCTCGGAGAAAGGATATAAGAGAATAGCAGCCAGCCTCTGGGT
>DCVG01000045.1:32976-38342 GCA_002328665.1 Nitrospiraceae bacterium UBA2194 | reverse complement strand
CTCAGCAGACTAAAAGAAGGGGGACAGGCGAACAATATGTAATCATAGGTCGGCACATTTTTTGAGTTTTGTATTTTCTCTAATAGCCGTTGAATAAAATGTTTGATTTTTTCTCTGTCAAATAGTTCAAGTTCTGTCCAGTAAAGTTCTTGCACAGATGGGACAAAATGATATCGTTCTGAAATTTGATAAATAAAATCGTAATTGATTCCAAAATTGAATTGAGCAGGTTTCGTATATATTCATCAAGTGCATCAAAAATAGTTTTTCTCCTTTGCACCGTCCGGTCGTACCCTGCTGAAATATTCAACACTTGGATTCTATTTTCAGATGCGTAGTAAGAAATCTTGCCTTTCATCGCGCGGTTCCGCTTCCTTTTAAGGCTGGAGTTTTATGACCAGTTCAAAATTAAGAGCGTCGGCGATTTTCCCCAGTGTTTCCATGTTTGCCTTTTTAAAGCCTCCTCCTTAGAGCATGGCCTTATTCTTTTCTCAGACAGGGATTTTCCGTAAAATCCAAGCGCCGCTTATCACGCCCTACCCCCTATCGGCGGCTTTTATCTTCTCACTCCATAAACGGGCTTTATGGAGGATCTCCGCCTCATCGGCGGTTACGAGTTTTCCGCTGCTTATGACGACTTTTCCATTCACCATCACTGTATCCACATCGGATGCTGTTGCCGAATAGACGATATGGGAGGAGACATCGTACAACGGGGTTAAATGGGGTTTGTTGAGGTCCATGATTACGATGTCGGCAAGCTTTCCTTTTTCCAACGTCCCGGTTTTATCGCCGAGCCCCAGGACTTCTGCTCCCCACCTTGTAGCCATACGGATGGCTGTTTTCGCATCAAGGACCGTAGGGTTTTCCGAGAGGGCTTTATGGACTTTGGCGGTGGTCGCCATCTCGCTCAGAATGTTCAGATCGTTGTTGCTCGCAGCGCCGTCAGTGCCGAAGGTCACTTTCACTCCGGACATGAGCATCGTTACCACAGGAGCAAACCCCGATGCAAGCTTAAGGTTGCTCTCCATGCAATGTGAAACGCCCACTTTCCTTTTCGCAAGCAGTTCTATCTCATTATCTTCAATCCAGACACAGTGAGCGGCCAGGACCTTCTCATCCAGAAAACCGAGGGATTCGAGGTATTCTACGGGTTTCATACGGTGTCTGGCCATTACTTCACTGACCTCCCACTGCGTTTCCGAAAGATGTATGTGCAGCGGCACGTTGAATCGATCGGCCAATGTCCTGGATTTCTTCAGGGTTTCCGGTCCGCATGTGTAGAGCGCATGAGGAGCAATACAGGGAGTGATCAGTTCATCTCCGTTCCAGTCTCTTATGAAATTCTCGGCGTTCCTTAAATAGTCCTCCGTAGAATTCGCCGAAACCGACGGAAAGTCCAGTATTCCGCTTCCAAGAACAGCGCGCATACCGATTTTTTTTGCGGCCCTGCCTGCCGCATCCTCGTAAAAATACATGTCGTTATAGGTCGTCACACCTGCCCTGAGCATTTCGAGACAAGCGAGTTCTATGGAGTCGGAGATAAATTCAGGGCTGAGCCACCTGTTCTCCGCAGGCCATATGTGACCTTCGAGCCATTCCTTTAAAGGAAGGTCGTCCGCTATCCCCCTGAAATAGACCATTGCGGCATGAGTATGGGTATTGATCAGGCCGGGCAATATGACGCTTTTCTCTTTTTTAATTACATTACGGGGCGCATACTGTTTTGAAATACTCTCCGAGGTCCCGACTCCGACGATTTCACGGCCCATGACAGCGACAGCCCCGTCCTGTATAACAGAAAACGGTTCATCCACCGGAAGCACGTAATCACCGTACAGGATATAATCGACGTTCAGCATTAATCCGGGTCTATGCCATTTCAACCAGTTTTTCAGCTATCTGCACCGCATTGAGGGCCGCCCCTTTTCTCAGGTTGTCGGCGACAATCCATATATTGATCCCGTTTTCGATGGTTTCATCCTCACGTATGCGGCCCACATAGGTCTCGTCTTTGCCGGCAACATCGATCGGGACCGGATAGATATTTTTCTCCGGCACGTCATAAACGATTACGCCCGGTGTCGCTGACAGGATAGCCCTCACCTCGTTTGCAGTGATTTTTTTCCCGGTCTCTATGTTCAGGCTTTCCGAATGGCATCTGAATACCGGCACACGGACGGTAGTTGCCGTCACCCTGATCGACTCGTCGCCGATAATCTTTCTTGTCTCATTGACCATCTTCATCTCTTCCCTGGTATAACCGTTATCGAGGAACTTATCGATATGGGGAAGGACGTTAAAAGCTATCTGGTGCGGATAGACATTGCATTTGACTTCCCTGAAATTCAGCAAGTCGGTCGTCTGCTGCATCAGCTCGTCTATCGCCTTCTGTCCGGTCCCGGATACCGACTGGAAAGTCGTAACCACGACCCTTTTTATCCCGGCTGCGTCGTGAATCGGCTTCAGTACAACCACCATCTGTATTGTCGAGCAATTCGGGTTTGCAATAATCCCCTTATGCCATTTCAGGTCATGCGGGTTTACCTCCGGCACTACAAGCGGCACCTTGGGGTCCATCCTCCACTGGCTTGAATTATCCACAACTACACACCCCGATCCGGCTGCAACAGGCGCCCATGTCTTTGACCTCTCGGCGCCGGCTGAAAAGAGCGCTACGTCGATGCCTTCGAAGGATTTCTCGTTCAGCGTCTCAACCGGGATCTCAGTATCCCTGAATTCCATTATCCTGCCCTCGGACCTCTCGGATGCAAACAACCTCAACCTCGCCACGGGAAAATCCCTCTGAGCAAGCGTTTTAATCATTTCGTTGCCGACTGCGCCGGTCGCCCCGACAACAGCAACTACATAATTCTCTTTCTTTTTAAGCATTGGCAGGAACCCTCCATTCATCCTTCTGAACACATTTTACCTATTATAATCATTGCCTTTGAAAAAACAAAGTAATGTTAAACGTTACAAAAAAGAGATTGCTTCCCCCGAAACGGGTTCGGGGTCACAATGACGAAGATCCGCAGTGTCATTGCGGGGAACGGAGTGACGTGGCAATCTTAAATGGAGTCTGTTTATAAACCCCCTCACCCTCTCCTCTACGAGTCGTAGACCATCAGGGGAGAGGGATGTAAATAAACCCCTCCCTTGATGGGAAGCCGCGACTTTGGCGATCACGGTTGCAACGGTGATGGAGAGGGAATAAATATACCCCTCCCTTGATGGGAGGGGTTGGGGAGGGTGTTAAAATCGCGACTTTATAAACAGACACTAAATAAGATCGCTATCGTTAAATTCCCTTTACCAGGACTGCAAATTGTTTTTCCGGAATGTTTGCAGAGATGGCGGAGGGGGACATATGGTGTTATACTTTATTCAGGAGCAGACAAAATATGAAACCTCAGAGAACCCAGAGTTTTTCTCAATGTATCCGGGAAAATACTTTTTCCGTGATCTCTGTGATTAAATTTTGACAAAACACAAACGTAAAAAAGGAGACTCTATGAAAGCTGCAGCATTTATTATCCGCGGGCTGGCCTTGATGGTCATCACGATGTTCGTGATACCTGCCGGGACGTCAGCCCAGGATTCCGGGGAACCTGAGCAGGCCGACAGGTTCAAAAAAGAGGAACTGGTCCAGATGCTTGCGCCGATCGCCTTATACCCCGATTCCCTGATGACCCAGATACTGATGGCTTCCACATATCCCCTTGAGATTGTCGAGGCAGAGCGCTGGCTGCGCCGGAACAAAGGCCTGAAAGGCGAAAAGCTGGACGCTGCTCTGCAGGAAAAGCTCTGGGACCCGAGTGTAAAATCACTCTGTCATTTCCCGGACATCCTTTTCGCAATGAGCGACAAGCTCGACCAGACAAGGAAGCTTGGAGACGCCTTCCTGGGCCAGGAGAATGATGTTATGGATACCATTCAGGAGTTGCGCCGGGAAGCCCGGGATCAGGAAAATCTCAAAACGACCGAAGAGCAGAAAGTCATTATCGAGCGGGAAATAATCAGTATCGAACCGGCTGACCCGCAGGTTGTCTATGTGCCGGTGTACAACCCGCTCTATGTATACGGTCCGTGGTGGTATCCTGCATATCCACCCTATTACTGGTATTATCCGCCCGGTTACGTTGTCACAGGCGGTTTTATCGGTTTTGGCCCCCCCTATTTTTTCGGAATCGGTTTTTCATGGAGTTGGTTCGACTGGCATGTCCGTCACATTTATATAGACGTCCATAAGACGAGACGGTTTCACAGACATCCCGTCAGGCGGGATTTCGACAGGCATGTCTGGAAACATGAACCTGTCCACAGAAAAGGTGTTGCCTACAGGGACAGGAGAACGAGTGCGAGCTTCGGATCGAGACCGACCCGTGTGTCGCCGGCACGCCCGGAAATCCGGGGTTTCCCGCCGGGAAGCTTTGAAAGAAGAGCGGTGGAGCGTCCGCGGGGTTCCATCGAACGGCGGGATAGTGTCGGCCCGTCCCCGGTAAGACCGGATAGGGACAGAATTCAGCGTGCTCCCGTCCGCGATACACCCTTCAGGGGAATCGGCAGTGGGAGCTTTGAACGAAAAGCAGGCGTACGCGGAAGCGAAAGCCGGCGGAGCATCGAAATAAAACGTCCGGGCGTTGACACAAGAAGTCCGGGCAGGGATAGAGGCCGTCCNNTCGAAAGGGCTGGCCGGTTATGCAGGCCTGCATCATAGCAATCGCCATGCTCGTTTCGGGGGTCACTTCAGATTCGATTGCCGCAGATATAGTGCAAAGGACTTTTTCCTCGGCTGAAGAGGCGGTGAAGTCCCTCGTTGCCGCAGTCAGGGCAGATGATGAAAAAGAAATGCTTGCTATTCTGGGTCCCGGGAGCGGGGAACTGATATCTTCCGGCGATGAAGCAGCCGACAGGACAGGACGTGAAAAATTCATCAGGGCCTATGATCAAATGAACAAAATCGAGCAGAAATCCGACGATACAATGGTCCTGCATATAGGCAAAGACGATTGGTCCCTCCCCATCCCGATAGCAAAGAAGGCCGATGCATGGGTTTTCGACACAGATAAAGGCAAAAACGAGATGCTGAACAGGAGGATAGGAAGAAATGAGCTGCATGTAATCGATGTACTTGATGCCTATGTCGATGCACAGCATGAATATGCAACCAGGGACTGCAGGGGCGACGGCAAAGTTGAATTTGCCCAGAGATTAATCAGTACTGAAGGCAAACAAGATGGCCTCTACTGGGAGGCTAAGGAAGGCGAAGAAGAGAGCCCCCTCGGTCCATTGGTTGCGCAAGCTGCAAGGGAGGGTTATGCCAATCCTGACCTCCAGCCGTTCCACGGATATTATTTCAAGAT
>DCVG01000045.1:3549-32919 GCA_002328665.1 Nitrospiraceae bacterium UBA2194 | reverse complement strand
GGCAAAAATACGAAGCGCGGAGCAGAGGCTTTGAAGATATTTGACCCCGACGAAAGCTGGAAAAAGGTAACAGAACAGTAAGGTATAACTTATTGTAGTGTCTCACACACAACTGGTGTTAAGAACAACCAATAAGGGATGTCATTGACCCGAAAATTGGTCCACAGGTCGTCATTCCCGCGCAGGCGGGAATCCACTTTCAGAACAAATGGATGCCCGACTAAGAACCTCGGGCATGACGAAAAAGTTTATTTTCATGCTCCTTTGTGAGCTATGGCTCATAAACAAATTCGCCAGTGTACGGCAAAACTTATGGGACAAGATTAGTTCGTATCTGATAGTTTCCTCCGATGCAGATACTGCCCGATAAATCTGCATTATTGATTAATCATTCAAAAAAAATTTAAACTTACAATCATTTTTAGAGGAGGAAGAATGGGGGTTTTTGACAGGTTAAAGGAGGGGCTCTCAAAAACAAGGAAAAGTTTCATCGAAAAGGTGGAGACGATCTTTACTGGTCGCAAAATTGATGAAGAGGCCCTTGAGCAGCTCGAAGAGATACTGATCATGTCCGATGTGGGGACTAAAGCTTCGTCGGAGATAATGTCTTTTATCCGCGAAAAGGCAAAGCGGGGTGAGGCAAAGGATGTCGACACCGTCAGGGAGTTGCTGAAACACGAAATGGCATTGGTGCTCGGCGAGCCTCAGCCGCTCGTGGTTTTCGGCGCCAGGCCGTTTGTCATCCTTGCAGTCGGCGTCAACGGAGTCGGGAAGACCACTACGATAGGAAAGCTTGCAAGCCGTTTCCGCTCCCAGGGTCTTTCAGTCCTGCTTGCAGCAGGAGATACGTTCAGGGCTGCAGGGATCGAGCAGCTCGAAATATGGGCAGACAGGGCCGATGCCCAGGTTGTGAAGCACCAGAAAGGGTCGGACCCCGCTGCAGTCGCGTATGACGCGGTTGTCGCAGCGCGGAACCGGGGGATAGACGTTGTAATCGTCGACACAGCCGGGAGGCTTCATACAAAGAGCAATCTTATGGAAGAACTGAAAAAAGTGAAAAGGACCATTGATAAGGCGATGCCCGGCGCCCCTCAGGAAATCCTTCTCGTAGTGGATGCTACAACAGGCCAGAACGCTCTGAGGCAGGCGGAATTTTTCAACGATTCGGTCGGCATAACCGGCATAGCGCTGACGAAGCTTGACGGTACTGCAAAAGGCGGTATAGTCTTTGCAGTAAAAAAGGAACTCGGCATACCCGTCCGCCTGATAGGGGTCGGCGAAGGGATAGACGACCTCAGGGATTTTGATCCAAAAGAGTTTGTAGAGGCGCTTTTTTCATGAAGTCGATCCATATCGGCAGAGCAGCCCTCGCGCCTGTCTCACGGGAGCCGATCGGCTTATGGTTGTCCCTGCCTACCCATACACCGACAACGAGCCTGTCGTCAAATCCTATAAACCATGCATCGGTATAATCGTTCGTTGTGCCCGTCTTGCCGTAGACAGGCCTGCCAAGTGCTTTTGCCCTCACAGCCGTCCCCTCCTCCACAACAGCCTTGAGGAGAATCTTCATCTGCTCCGCATCTTCTGCAGATAAGAGTTCTTCGAAAACCGGCGCTGTCTCATCGATAACCACGCCGTCCCTGTTGAGTATTCTTTCGTAATAGAGGGGTCTTGGTTTAAGCCCCGAAGAAAATGCTGCATACGCTGACACCATATCAAGCAGGGTTACATCGGATGCCCCGAGTGCAAGAGGCAAATAGGGCTGAAGGCTGCTCCTTATGCCGAGCCTTTTTGCCATTTCGATTACGTTGTCTATTCCCAGGTTTGCAGCGAGACGGATCGTTGCAGCGTTGAGGGACCTGGCAAGGGCAGTCTTCAATGTAACGATTCCATAGTACTTCCCGTCGTAGTTCCGGGGCCTCCACGTCTGTCCTGCCCTGGCGCCCCTGAATGATATCGGCGAGTCATTTACCCAGTCGTCCGATGTCATGCCGTCCTCAATAGCAGTTATATACACAAAGGGTTTGAACGCAGAGCCGGGCTGTCTCGACGCCTGCGTAGCCCTGTTAAACTGGTTCCGCCAGAAATCAGAGCCCCCAACCAGCGCTTTTACATGTCCTGTGCGCATATCAATCGCGAGCAATGCCGCTTCAACACCGGATTTTACCCTTTTTTCTATTGCTGCAATCCCTGATTTTACCGCTTCTTCCGCGGTCTGCTGCAACCTGTAGTCGACGGTCGAATAGATACAATACCCGGAGGTGTAAAGATCGTTCCCGTATCTGTTTTCGAGAATCTGCCTGAGAATTTCAATAAAGAACGGGGCTTCATATTTTCTGGAATGTGGATTCACCGGCAGCGGCGCGCTCACGGCTTCGCTGAACTGGGATTCAGTGATGAATTTGCTGTCCAGCATATGCTTCAAAACCTTCGCCCTTCTTTCCCGTGCCTTGCCCGGGTTCCTGAAAGGCGTGTAAACCGAAGGGGCCTTCGGCATGGCGGCAAGAAGGGCAGACTCTGCAATTGTGAGTTCCTTCACCGACTTTCCAAAATACGTCTGTGCAGCAGCTTCGATGCCATATGCCCTTGTCCCGAAATACACCTGATTGAGGTACATGCCGAGTATCTCTTCTTTGGTATAGCGCTGCTCTATGCGCAGCGAAAGCGCAGCTTCCTTTATCTTCCTTTTCAGGCTCTTATCCGGCCTTAAGAAGAGCATCCGCGCAAGTTGCTGTGTGATTGTGCTTCCGCCTTCGACGATTTCTCCTGCCTTGATATCGCTCCACAACGCCCTCGCTATCCCGATAACGTCGACACCCGAATGCTTATAAAACCTGATATCTTCGACAGAGATGAATGCTTTTTTGACATGGTCGGGAATCTGATAATGCGGGACATATGTCCTTCGTTCAAGATACAATTCTGCAAGCACTTTCCCGTCGTTCGAGAACACCTTTGAAGATTCAAGCGGAGCGTACTCCTCAAGGAGCCTCACATTCGGAAGGTCCGAAATGGTCCAGTAGAAAAAGCCTCCGAGGGCGCCGATAAATGCTGCGAATACGATGAATGCAACAGTGACCTTGCTGATTTTCGTCATCAGTTTCATTATACCTGATCGACGTTTATTGGTTGAAAGGCAGGATAAGCCGGATTATGCATAAATTATACGCCGGGGATAGAGTATTTGAGCGGATTTTTTTGCCGGCAGTCAAAAACAATCTGATAATAAAGAGGCAAAAACCCCGGAGTCCTGAGATTGCCGAAGGACGAGAATGAGCTCAAATACTCTATCCCCGGCATACATGTGCTTCAGGGCTGCTTCAGCTCTTCGAAGACCAGCTCGATGATCCTGGGGACCTTTGATTTAATCTCAGGCGAGAGTTCAAGGCCCATCTGAAGGGATTTCGGCTCTATGCCGATAACTGTAGTTTTCGGAGTCTTTCCGATGAGGCCTGACAGGTTTATCACTTCCAGTATCCCTATCTGGTGGACCGATGTCATGAAACCGGACGGAACGCTTTTTATGTCGTTCGCATCAAACCGGTAGATAGAGCCGGGTTCGGCGCCGCCCCTTACTGCATCGACTACTATCAGACGGTCCGCCTCCGTAATAACATTCACAAGCCTGAAACCGTCGGTACCGCCTTCAACGACCGAAACTCCGGGCGGCATCTCCATCTTCATCAGTTCATAGGCAACATGGACGCCGATTCCCTCGTCAGAAAGTAAGATATTCCCTATCCCGAGGATAACGGTTTTTTGGGGGGAGATGCTCTCTCCCCCCTGTGTCTGATTATCTGAACATGTTTTTGTCTCTTTCACTCTATGACGAATTTTCTGATCTCATTCGTTTTCGGGTCGATGACGTGGACTGCGCAGGCAAGGCAGGGATCGAAAGAGCGTATGATGCGGACCACGTTCAGCGGATTTTTCGGATCAGGTACCGGCGCTCCGATGAGGGACTCTTCGTACTGCCCGCGGACACCGTTTTCACACCTCGGCGAGGCATTCCAAGTCGAAGGTACAACAGCCTGATAATTCTCGATCTTTCTGTCCTTTACCTTAATCCAGTGGCCGAGCGCGCCCCTTGGCGGCTCGGAGAATCCTGCGCCCATACCGCTATCCGGCGGATCCCAGTGGTCGGTATCATGGATCCTGAACCCAGGCTTGGTCATCTCCGCAAGAAGCTGGTCCAGCCAGTCGTAGCAGGCGTCGACAACCAGTTTCGTTTCGATCGCTCTCGCAGCATGCCTGGCTACCGCACCCGGCTTGGCGCCTTTCTGCACCAGACCGAGGAGATCCGGGTTTTTCGCCACGATCATCCTCGCCAGCGGTCCGACCTCCATGGGTTTTCCTTCATAGCGGGGCGCCTTAACAAAGCTGTACGCGTCCTTTTTATCGAGGTCGAATACCTGTTCCCCGTTATATGGATGCACAGGCTTGTTTTCCTTGTACCACGCAAATTTCACGGACTCGGCTATCCCGTCCTGATTTACAGCGCCGACTTTGATATTTCCCGGGTCCAGCCCAACTATCACTCCCGCCGGAAAGACAAGGCTTTTGCCTTCGGGATCTTTTTTGAAATCACCGTATGAGAGGTAATTCAAATGCCCGCCTCCGACACCCATTTCGGCAAGAGGCCATAACGGGCCTGTACCGAATGCAAGGACATCGGGGATATAGACCTCATTAACGAACCTGGCCTGAGCGTCGAGCATGGCGCGGAAACGCTCCACCTGGTTTATGTCCGGATAGGATGTGACACCTCCGACCACGATATTCTGGTAATGGGGCGTCCGTCCTCCCCATATAGCTCCCATGTTCCTGGCCTTGGCGTGTATCTTCAGGGCGTCGAGGTAGTGCTTGACGGCGGTTATCACCATATCCGGGTCTTTGACGGTAAACTCATCCGGTTCGTAGCGGGGCGTCAAAGGATACGTGTCATTACTTTTTACGAGGCCCACGATCTTGTCCTTGACCGCGAGCAGGTCTTTGTCCTTGCCGGTGTAATTTGCCACTGCCATGATGTCTATATAGTCAAGCGCGCTCAACTGATAAAAATGGAGCACGTGATCGTATATGAACTCGGCGCCCATCACAAGGTTTCTGATGAGCTCGCCGCCCCAGGGGACCTTTGCTCCGAATGCCGCATCGAGCGCACGTGATGAAGCTAATTGATGCACACTGTAACAGACGCCGCAGAAACGGCTGGTAATGTAAGGGGCGTCCCTCGGGTCTTTTCCGGTAAGCAATGCCTCAAAACCCCGGGCCATTGTGCCGCTGCTCCAAGCGTCCGTCACCTTCCCGTCGTTGATTTCAACGTCAATCTTGAGGTGGCCTTCAAGTCTCGTTACGGGATCTATTGTAATTTTCTTATGCATGTATTTTCACCTCCTTAACTTTCATCTCTACTGAATTGACCGGCTTCTCTCATCGCCCATATCCGCCTGGAAGCTTCGCTCTCAGCCGTATAAAGAGGCGTCATCTTGTCGTAAAAGCCGGGGTCGCCGCATGCCTGGCAGAGACCGCCGCAATCGAGGCAGAAGTTAATGCCGTCGTTCCAACGGCGGATGGCGCAGTCGATATGCACAAGCGGCCCTTTGCAGCCTTTCTGGAACAGACACCAGTCTTTCTGCTTCGGGTCATTCCAGTCGTTTAAAAATTCGCCTGCATCGAAATGGGCGCGCCGCCTGCAGTTATCGTGGAGCAGCCGGTTATCTCCGAAATACATCGCCGGACGGCCGTTGGAATCGAGCTCAGGTATTTTACCTGTCATAAGGACATAGAGGATTGTTCCGACGAGGTGATCAGGATGCACAGGGCAGGTGGATATGTTGATGACAGGCTTCTTGATCTTCGCATTTTTCAGGGCTTCACTTACCGAAATACCCTTGCTCGGCGTAGCTCTCGGAATACCGCCGTATGCGCTGCATGCCCCCACCGCAATGACGGAAGTCGCCTTTTTGGCAGCCTCTTCGAAATGATGCCTGCCGGTAGCTCCGGCATGCGTCCAGAAACGGTCATCTGCAGATGGAATCGCACCTTCAAAAATCAAGATATAACCGCCCTGTTTTATCGTGGCATTCAAAACATCTTCAGCCACTTCTCCGGCACCCGCCATAAGAGTCCAGTGTGATCTGAGGGATATCTTGTCGAGGATCAAAGAAGCAACAGGCGGATAAAGACTCTGGGCAAGGGAGATGGTGCATCCTGCACAGGCCAGACCCTCGAGCCACAGCACCGGCGGTTTTTTGGATGTCGGTTCCAGGGCGTAAGCCAATTTTGTCGTCACTTCCAGTTCCGAAAGTCCGAACAAGGCAGCGGTTGCAGCGCAATATTTTAAAAAGTCCCTTCTGTTAATCCCCTGCAATTCGAACGAGTCCAAAAGTTCTTTGCTGATGATACCGCGTTCTCTCATAATTCACCTCTCTGTAAATTTTGACCGAAAAGTTCCTATAATAATATAAATGCTGTTCTCCACCCCATCACCTCCTCGCTTCATATAAATATAGTCCATATAATTATTTCATACAACTTTCTTTGTACACGCACACTGCCGCATCAATTGAAGCAATTAGGGTGCCAATTATAACTGGTTGATATTATTAATAATTTTATGAGGCGAGGATCAGTCTTTTGGAACTTTTACCTGATGGAAGGACATTATTCCACACACGATTATCTCTTTTTCAGCAGGGCGTCGCGCATTATTTTCACATCCGGCTTCTTGCCGGTCCAGAGCTCGAACGCAAACACGCCCTGCCACAAAAGCATCCCGAGGCCGTTGAGGGTTGCACATCCTTTCTCCCCGGCTTTCCGGAGAAGGCGCGTTTCTTTATAGATGAGGTCGCAGACAGTCTTTTCTTTTGTCAGAAGCTCCGGATCGAACGGAAAAGGGTCTTCCTCCTTTAATCCCAATGGCGTGGCATTAATGACGACATGGTACCGGTCGATAAGCGATGCGTCTTCAAGCATGGAAACAGAAGCGCTGATCTGTCCCAGGTCACGGACAAGTCTTCCCAGCTTCTCTTTATCAATATCATAGATGGATAATGATTTCGCCTTTTGGCATATATAGTAGCTTATCGCCCTCGATGCCCCTCCGGCTCCGAAGATTACGACATCCCTGCCATCAACGGCAATATTATTCTCTGCAAGGGACTGCATAAATCCCCTCCCGTCCGTGTTGTACCCTTTGAGTCTCCCGGCGGAATTCACTATGGTGTTGACCGCTCCGATAAAAGACGCTTCCCCGCTCACCTCATCAAGCATCGGCATTACCTTTTCCTTATGGGGGACGGTAACATTGACCCCAGCCAGGTTCAAAGCCCTTATCCCCCGAACAGCGTCAGCCAGGGAATCCGGATGCACGAGAAAAGGAACGTAACAGTAATCGAGTCCCAGGTCTCTGAACGCCGCATTATGCATTGCAGGCGAAAGCGTGTGCTCTACCGGATAGCCGAATAGCCCTGTAATTCTTGTCTTCCCGTTAATATCCATTTTTCGGACTCCTTTCTTGCCCTTCAGTTGCACAGCCTATATTCAATTTGTGAGGCAGATATGATGAAAAAGCTCTTCCTGAGACACCTTAAAGTCCTCGGCACTGCCGGCAAGCCCTTCATCGCAATTCACTAAACGTGAAAAGTACGTTTACGTGGATATGGATATCATCTTGTCGAATTAAAAGGTTTTTCAGCATATCTGCCTCATATGTACAGTTTGAGTTAATCGTTGCACAAGACGATTTTACCACATATCCTTCTTTTCATCATATTGAGTAATGAAAACTTCGTACCCTTCATCGGCAAGCGTCTTCGCAAATGCATCCACATCTTCCCTGGACGGAAAACTGCCTATCCTTATCCTGTAAAATCTGCTCCCCCCGACGTCGGCTTCCGCTATGTAAACCCCGGAATATTTTAATTCAAGCGCAGCTTTAAGCCGTGCAGCGTTGGAAAACTCCCTGAAGGAACCTGCCTGTATCGTGTACGGGCCGGCATATGAGATATATTTCACCTCCTTAATATAAGAAGTATCCCTCCCGATGTATTCGATCCTGACACTGCCGACGCCGTCTCTTACCATGTCAATCTCTTTAGCGGCAGCATACGACAGGTCGATGTCTCTTCCGTCAACGAAAGGCCCCCTGTCATTTACAAGGCATTGTACTGCCTTGCCGTTTGCGGTATTCGTAACCATCAGCCGCACCCCAAAAGGATATTCTTTATGGGCGCAGGTGAAGGCATACATATTGAACGGCTCTCCTGATGAAGTGGGTCTCCCGTGAAAATCAGGTCCGTACCATGACGCAACAGCATGACCGGAGCCGGGATATTGCCCGGAACGAAAGGAGGCGCATGAGGTGAGAAATACAAAAGTTATGAGCAGACAAATGACGAGGCGGCAGGCCGGCATTTTATGCAATGGTCGGGTTAAGCATTGTGATATCAAAGGATATAACGGCTCAGGTCCTCGTCCTTGACTATCTCACTCAGCTTCTCTACCACATATTTCTTGTCAATTACAAGCTTCCCGTTTTTCCTCTCAGGGGCTTCAAAGGAAATGTCTTCGAGGAGCTTTTCGAGAACGGTATGCAGCCTTCTTGCACCGATATTCTCGGTTTTTTCATTAACATGCGCCGCGATATCGGCAATCTCGTCGATGGAGTCTTCGGTAAATTCCAATGACACATCTTCCGTCCGGAGCAGCGCGGTATACTGCTTGATGAGGGCGTTATAGGGTTCCGTAAGTATCCTCACAAATTCGTCCTTGCCGAGCGCATCGAGTTCCACCCTTATCGGAAACCTTCCCTGAAGCTCTGGGATCAGGTCGGAGGGTTTTGACATATGAAAAGCCCCGGCAGCGATAAAAAGTATGTGCTCAGTCCTGACAGGACCGTGTTTCGTCGAAACCGTCGTGCCTTCGACAATCGGCAACAGGTCCCTCTGCACACCCTCCCGCGAGACATCCGGTCCGTAAGAATGCCCTTTGCTCGCTATCTTGTCTATCTCGTCGATAAACACGATTCCGGACTGTTCCACCCTTTCGATCGCTTCTTTTGATATCTTGTCGGGATCGATAAGTTTATTCGCCTCCTCCTGCTGCATCAGGACCAGCGCCTCCGGAATTTTCACCTTTTTCCTTTTTGCCTTCTCGGGCAAAAAATTCCCGAGCATTTCTTTCAGGTTTATCTCAAGGTCTTCAAGCCCTACATTCGAGACCACGCCGAAAGGCATGACTTTTTCTTTCACATCGACATCGACATATCTGTTGTCGAGCTTCCCGTCTCTTAATTGCGCCCTGAGCCTCTCGCGCGTTTCCCTGTATTTTTCCTTCTCTTCATCTTCGAGCGCTGCTCCCCTCACACTCCTCGGCGGAGGCAGGAGCAGATCGAGCACCTTTTCTTCTGCAAGCGTCTTGGCCTTTTCCTGGACTTTATCCATATGCTCGGATTTCACCATTCCTATGGACAGCTCGGTCAGGTCCCTGACCATCGATTCCACATCACGTCCTACATAGCCGACTTCTGTAAATTTTGAAGCCTCGACCTTGACAAAAGGGGCATTTGCAAGTTTTGAGAGCCTTCGCGCGATCTCGGTTTTACCGACACCGGTGGGGCCTATCATTATGATGTTCTTCGGGAGGACCTCGTCCTTCAACTCCGGCGAAAGCCTCTGCCTCCTCCACCTGTTCCTCATTGCGACGGCAACCGCCTTCTTTGCCTTATGCTGTCCGATGATGTACTTGTCAAGCTCCTGTACTGTCTTCCTCGGCGTAAGATTATCCACGATAAACTCCCATTGTTATACCAGTTCCTCCATTACTATATTTCCGTTTGTATATATGCAGATATCGGCTGCTATCCCCATAGCCTTTTCTACAATATCCATCGCCGATAATTCGGTATTTTCGGATAAAGCCCTGGCAGCAGCCTGCGCATAAGGACCGCCCGAACCGATCGCGGCAATTCCGTCCTCGGGCTCTATGACATCGCCTGTGCCCGAGAGGATAAATGTATGCTCCGAGTCGGCCACAATCAGAAGCGCCTCAAGTCTTCTCAATACCTTGTCGGTCCTCCAGTCTTTTGCGAGTTCGACTGCAGCCCTTGTTATATTTCCCCTGTAAGTTTCGAGTTTGCCTTCGAACTTCTCGAACAATGTAAACGCATCTGCAGTGGCGCCTGCAAAACCTGCAAGGACTTTCTCATTGTACATCTTCCTGATCTTTCTCGCATTGTGCTTGAGTACGGTATTGCCCAGCGTGATCTGTCCGTCACCGCCGATGGCGACCCTGTTCCCGCACCTCATACACAGTATCGTCGTACCCTTAAACATTTTTACCCCTCCGGTTAGGCTTTTTTATTTTAACGTTTTCATCGTTTCTTGAAAAGGGATGGGCTTTGTCGTATATATCCATCAGATGCGTTATGTCCAGATGAGTATATTTCTGCGTTGTCGAAAGCGACGAATGCCCGAGAAGCTCCTGTATCACCCGCAGGTCGGCGCCGTCCTGAAGTAGATGGCTTGCAAACGAATGTCTGAGCGTATGAGGTCCGATACGACCGCTCATTGCCAACGCCTTTGCATATTTTACCACTATGCGTCTCACTCCCCTGTCCGTCAGCCTTGTCCCGCTCCTGTTGAGAAACAGGGCCCTGTCCTTGCCCTTAAGCAATATCCGCTCAATCATATATGTCTTCGCCGCGTCGATCGCCTTCGATCCCACCGGCACTATACGCTCCTTTCTGCCTTTTCCCCGTATCTTTACAAGAGATTCCTTTATATTGATGTCATCGATATTGAGCCCTGAAAGTTCGCTTACCCGTAACCCGCTAGAATAGAGGAGTTCAAGTACCGCTTTATCCCTCGCAGGCAGGAACCCCATTCCCTCGGGCTTTTCCAGAAGACAAAAGGCATCATCCACAGAGAGGAACCTGGGAAGCAATCTGGGGATTTTGGGATTCGAAACCAGTTTTGCGGGATTTGATGTGATATAGCCCTCCCTGTGGAGATATTTGAAAAAAGACCGTATACTCGACAGTCTCCTGCTTACAGTGACCTTGTTCAGACCTCTATGAATTTGATCCGCAACAAAACCGCGCACATCTATCATATCGATCCGGTCAGGCCCTGCCTTCACCGATTGAGAAAATTCTTCAAGGTCCTTCCTGTAGGCCCTTACCGTATGGCTGGAAACGCCTTTTTCGACCTCGAGATAGCGTATGAATTTTTCGATATGCTCTTTCATGGGATTCCAACCCGCTTAAATTTTTTCAGATGTTGACAGGACATGGTGTTTGATCGGATTTATTTTGCCGGTAGTCGGACAGTATGTACTCAATAATAAAGAGGCAAAATCCCTCGCAGGTCGAAGACCGAGAATGAGCGAAAATACTATGTCCTGTCGTGTAAAACATAGCTTATGCATAATCCGTGTTTAGTCATGCACCTGAAGGCACGCAAGGGCATTATCGAGAGTTTTTACGTCTTCGACGTTCACGACCTTCACATCGGATACGATCCTCCTGATGAGTCCTGATAAAACCTTACCCGGACCGACTTCGATAAAGGCATTTACTCCCGAGGCCGTTATGTTTTTTATTGAGTCTTCCCATAAAAGGGGGCTGCCGAGCTGACGGACGAGAGATGATTTTATCTCTTCCGTATCCGTCAGGAACATCGCATCGGCATTATTCACGACCGGGACTTCAGGTTTCCTGAACTCTATTGTACCGAACAGCTCTGCAAGTTTTTTAGACGCTCCTTCCATCAGTTTACAGTGAGACGGCACACTTACAGAGAGCGCAACCGCCCTCTTTGCTCCTGCGTTTTTACAAAGCTGTATCGCTTCCTCGACAGCAGCTTTTTCGCCGGCGATAACAATCTGGCCGGGACAATTGTAATTGGCCGGAGAGACATACCCGGTCTTAGCTGCTTTACAAATGCCGTCAACACTGTCCCGATCGAGGCCGAGAATCGCAGCCATAAGTCCCTGCCCATCGGGCACAGCCTCCTGCATAAAATAGCCCCTCTTCTCCGTAAGCCTTGCAGCATCTTTAAATGAAACTGCGCCGGCTGCCGTTATCGCCGAATACTCTCCGAGGCTGTGGCCGGCGACGACCGAGGGCCTGATCCCCCGATCCGAAAGTACACTATGGACCGCGGTACTCACCGTAAGAATACAGGGCTGGGTTCTAAAAGTCTTATTAAGCTCTTCAGCCGGACCGTTAAAACACAGATGAGCGACATCGTACCCCAGCGCATCGGATGCCTGCTCGAATATATATTTTGCCGCGTCAAAGTTGTCATATATATCTTTTCCCATACCGGCATACTGGGAACCCTGACCGGGGAAGACGAAGGCAATTTTCATGAAAAACCCTTTCTCTTGTCTGTCATTCCGGCTTGTCCGGAATCTTTGCTATAAACAACCCCCTTCCGATTCCCCCTTTCCCAAGGGGGAATCGGAAGGATTCCCGACAGGCGGGAATGACAGTGAATAAGCGTTAGCATTATATTATATTATATTTCTTTTGCTTCCTTTATCTTCTTTATCAGCAAAGGGATGATTTCGTAAAGGTCGCCGACTATTCCGTATGTCGCCACATTGAAGATGGGGGCCTCGGGATTTTTATTGATGACGATGATGATATCCGATGACTGCATCCCTACAAGGTGCTGGACCGCACCTGATATGCCGCAGGCAAAATATATCGTGGGGCATACTGTTTTTCCTGTCTGACCCACCTGGTGCCTGTAGGGAATCCAGCCGGCGTCCACTGCAGCGCGTGACGATCCGACAGCTCCTCCAAGGAGTTCTGCGAGTTCCTGAATAAGGCTGAACCCCTTTGGGTCTCCGAGCCCTCTCCCGCCTGATACGATGATGTTGGCTTCCTGGAGGTTAACCGTAATGTCCGACACTTCCTTAACAGTCTCCAAAACCCTCGTCCGGGAAAACAAACCTTCTTTTCCTGCTTTGACGATTTCGCCTTTTCTGCCTTCATCATACTGTCCGCGTTTCATGACTCTCGGCCTTACCGTAGCCATCTGAGGCCTGTTGTTAGGACAGAGGATTGTCGCCATGATATTGCCGCCGAAGGCGGGCCGTATCTGAAGGAGGTTCCCTGTTTCTTTATCAATCTCAAGTGATGTACAGTCAGCGGTCAGTCCCGTTCTCAGCCTTGCTGCGACCCTCGGGATGAAAGAGCGGCCTATGGGTGTCGCGCCTGCGAGGACTGTTTCCGGCTTGTGTTCTTTTATAAGAGACGCGAGCAACTGTGAATACGGCTCATCATTAAACTGCTCGAATATCCGATCCTGTGACAGATATACTTTGTCGGCGCCCCATTTTATCAGTTCCTCTGCCTCTGTTTCGGATGCTCCGAAGAGGACTGCCGAAAGACCGGTTCCCCCGCCGTCCGCAAGTTTCCTCCCGATTCCCAAAAGCTCGTATGCGATCGATGAAATCTTGCCGCCTCTCTGCTCTGCGAATATCCATACACCTTTATAGCTCTTTATGTCCGTATCCTCGGGAGCTTCTTTATCGAATTCAATGATCGCACCTTCCGGGCAGACACTGAGGCAGGTCATACATGCCTCGCAGTATTCATTGATAAATGCCTTACCGTCTTTCATCTCAATTGCCGAAACAGGACACGATGCGACGCATTCTTCACATCCGGTGCATTTATCTCTGTTTATCTTTACAGGCATTTGATCCCCCTGAGCTCCTGCATTAAGGCATCGACCTGTTCTTCGGGTGTGCCTTCGAGCATTTTTCTGCCGGGCCTCGCTTCAGGCGAGAAAATATTTTTTACCTGGGTCGGCGATCCCTTCAGCCCGAGATCATTCTCATCGGCCATGATATCCGCCTGCCCCCATTTTTTAATCACCGCTTTTTTTGCCGTCATCTTTCCCTTGAGCGATGGCAGCCTGGGTTCGTTCAGCTCTTTCACTACAGTCAAAAGAACAGGGAGCGCGGATTCGATTACATCGTATCCTTCATCCATCAGCCTCTGCACCCGTATGCCGTTCTGTGAAACTTCTTCAATCTTCCTGATATAGGAGATATGAGGTATGTTCAAAAACTCGGCGGTTTCGGGACCTACCTGTGCTGTGTCACCGTCGATCGCCTGCTTGCCGCAGAAGATGACATCTGCCCGGAGTTTTGCTATGGCCTTTGATAATGTAAATGACGTCGCCCATGTGTCCGAGCCGGCAAATGCCCTGTCGGAGAGAAGCACCCCTTCATCAGCGCCCATCGAAATCGCTTCCCTCAGCGCTGTTTCCGCCTGGGGAGGCCCCATGGTGATAACAGTCACTTTGCCGCCTGTCTTTTCTTTAATATAAAGCCCCGCTTCAATGGCATGCATGTCGAAGGGGTTGATGATACTCGGTACGCCTTCACGGATAAGGGTCCCGGTCTCCGGGTTTATCCTGACCTCTGCGGTATCCGGAACCTGTTTGATGCAGACAACGATATTCATTGCTCTTTATCCTTTCATTATTACAATAATAGATCGGCTTGATATTATACGACGTCGTTTTTTAGGATGTAAAGAAAAGCGCTATTTCCGCATTAAGGGTAATTTATAAACAGTCTCTACTTAATCCCCAGGCGAAAGCGGTAATTCTGGTAGCCGAAGATCAGTTCGTTCTGCCTGATCTCATTCAGCTTCAGCCCCTCCGGCAACAAATCGCCTTCCCTCATCATCTTGCCGTTCACTCTTGCCATGCGTGCTGCGGGATCATCGGAATAAAGAAAAGCGGAGACGGTAAAAGCAGGGAGGTGCTGCTGGATCGCAGGAGGCAGTTCACTCAGGGTGTATATTTTATCCGGATCCGGAGGCGGTAAGCCGGGGATGGCCGGTTTCTGTTCGGTTGCCGCATTGTCAGACGGGACTGAATGCTGAGGTCCGCCCTGCGCGGTCTCATACGTTCCTATTTCCCCGGACAATTGCGCGGGTTTTTCAGGACCTGCCTTCACACCTGATCCGGCCACTGCTTTTTGACTTTGCTCTGCAGGGATTGATGCTTTACGGCGATGCTCCAGAGACTTTTCAGACCCTGAAATTTTTTCATCCCCGGCAGAAGATATTTCCTCATCTCCGGTATTCGCCATACCGGCTGAAGGCTGAGATGACTCAACGACAGTTATATTTTCAGAGCGGGGGACTGCTGCGTCCATCTTGTCCGCCTGACCTTGCCCGAACCAGAATACGTATATCGCCCCCGCATTTATCATAAGAGCTATTAAAAGCAAATAAGGCCAATACTTCCGGGACCTTTTCTTCTCCTGTGAAAAAGAGTACTGCACCGCCAAAGGATCGGGGACGGTACCCCTCCTGCGTTCTTTCTCGGACTTTTTTAAGGCGTCAAGAATATAAGACATCGCTATTTATCATCTCCTCTCTTTGCCAATACCGGACTTTGAGCGCCTGCTTCATCGCCTAAATGAATCAGTGTTTCGGGTCCCGCAATCCCATCCGGTATAAGACCCTCGGATATCCAGATCAGGGGATAATCACCATACCACCGTTTCTTAATCTCGCCGACATCGACGATCTTTGTTTCGCCCCCAAAAACAAATGTAGCGGTCTTGCCGTCGAATTCCGTCATCGTTGCATCAAACATCCTGCCCTTGTCGTCGTAGAGACTCAGAACAACGGGTCTGTTCAGGCGCAGCAGTCCGTTCAGGCTGCCCTTTGCCGTCAGGCAGCGCAAGCCGTGAGATTCCGCCTGCTGACATGCGGCTGCGCCGCTCTCAAGCTGAAAAGGGATGTTCCATTGCCTGAACAAAGCCTCAAATGAAATATTTGTGCTCCGGGAGGCAGGCAGTTCTTCCGGCCATTGCAGCTTCTCAGTCTTAACGGTCTTCACAGCCATCTCGCGGTTACTGATACCGCCGGAAACAGGTATCGCGGCGTTGTGATTGTAGACAACTGCCGCCAGGACTGCTCCACAGGTTATCAGCACCAGAGCCGTCAATACCCATTTTGCCGGCAAACCGGTCTTTCCCGGAATACCGTTCTTGCCGAGCACCTCCTTTGCAGCCTTTTTCAGGGTACGTTTATCGACCGAATGTTTCCCTTCAACATACGCTCCAAGCAATGCCCTGTCGCAAATAACATTTATCATCCGGGGTATCCCGCGGCTCAGGCGGTAAAGTCTCCTTATCTCGGAGTCATGAAAGATCTTTCTGCTTGCGCCCGCCACAGTTAAACGGTGGTTTACATACGCATTGACGTCTCCCTCCGACAATGGGCCGATATGGTATCTCGCGGTGATCCTTTGAGAAAGCTGAAGCATGTCGGGCCGGGATAACATCTCTTTAAGTTCGGGCTGCCCGATCATTATGATCTGAAGCAGCTTCCGCCGGCTTGTTTCGAGATTGGTCAGCAAACGGACCTGTTCCAACACGTCCGGCTTCAGGTTCTGTGCTTCTTCGATAATAAGAACTGTTTTGCGACCCCTTGCGTTTGCATCAAGCAGATATGAATTAATGCTGTCTACAAAGACCTTTATACTCCTGTTGCCCTCAGGATAGCGAACTCCGAGTTCATCGCATAACGTCGCAAGCAGTTCTTCGGCCGTCATCTTCGGATTGAGGATGAACGCGATATCGGCATTTTCCGGTACCTGCTCCAGGAGGCAGCGGCAGACCGTCGTCTTGCCCGTCCCCACTTCTCCCGTAAGAAGGATAAAACCGCCATCGGTCCTTATCCCGTAGACGAGATGGGCAAGCGCCTCGCGGTGCTGATCGCTCAAATAGAGATATCGCGGATCAGGCGCAATCGAAAAAGGCAGTTCATTCAGGCCGAAATGTTCTGTATACATATGAATTATGTGGGTTAGGTTAATCTTATAAAATACTAATACAGGAATCGGTAAAATTACAACGGAAGAACTCAGATATCTTCGATCTGCGTTATCCGCAGCACAGCGCCGGTATCGGTAATCCCAGGCGAATAGATGTCCGTCCTTTCATCGAACATCAAACCCCTTCTTGTCGAGATCGGAAAGGATATCTTCCAGATGCTTCCTACTGCGGACCTCGATACAAACAGCAACCTTTGTCTTGCCCATGGGAAGGTTACCCGCAAACCTGTCATGAACCAGACTGAGGATATTCCCCCTGTGAGAGAATACAATGCCGGTAAAGGCGTGAAGACTCCCCGGGACATCATCGAGAACCGCATTGAAGACCCCAATCCTGCCGCTCGTCACAAGACCTCTGTGTATTATCCTGTCAACCATGGTGAAATCTATATTGCCTCCGCTTGCAAGAAGGACGATTCTCTTTCCCGAAAAAGATCCGCTGCTGTTCAACAGCGCCGCGAGGGTTACTGCACCGGCGCCCTCTACGACCAGTTTCTTCCGTTCGAGGAAAAGGAGTATCGCCGCAGCGATCGAGTCCTCGTCAACAAGGATCATGTCATCCACATATTTTTCGATGATCTCGAAAGCCGTGCCGCCGATCTTTCCGATTGCGATCCCGTCAGCGATTGTCGGCAAAGGCTGCATCTCGCAGACGGCCTTCTTTTTGAAAGAATCGTAACCCGACGTTGCGGCTGCGCTCTGGACGCCGATTATCATTGTCCCGGGAGACAATGACTTGACGGCAACTGAAATGCCGGCTATCAGCCCTCCTCCCCCGACAGGCACGAGCACCGCATCGATATTATCGAGGTCCCCAATTATTTCAATGCCTGTCGTTCCCTGTCCTGCTATTATTTTCTCATCATCAAATGCATGTATGAAGGTATGATCTTTCTGTGAGCGGGCATAATCAAACGCCTCTTTGAAGCTGATCCCGTGGGTTATAACCTGGGCCCCATAGGCCCTTGCAGCTTCTTCCTTCACGATAGAAGCGGTGACAGGCATCACTATTTTCGCCTGTATGCCGAGCCTTCCTGCGGCAAAAGCCACGGCCTGTGCATGGTTGCCCATGGAAGCGGCAATGACCTTCCTCCGGCTGATATCGCACAGTTTATTAAAGGCTCCCCTTACTTTGAAAGATCCGGTCTTCTGGAGGTTTTCCGCCTTTATGTAAACTTCACTCCCCGTCATTTTGCTGAAGGAATTGGAATGTATCAACGGCGTTTTATGAATGGAGTTTTTTATCTTTTCAGCAGCAGTTTGAATGTCCTTAAGATCCAGCATATCCTGTGTCATGCCTCTTTGGTAAATTCAGCGTCCCATGGATCAGAGCCTGAATCCGCCTTCAAAGAAAATCCGGAATACCATGCTTGTGAATCAAGTGTAAATGAATCTTTTCGTCTTTTTGAGTTTTTTCGAATATGTGGGATGCAGCTTTTTTTATCTGATCGATATCATCAGTCACGAGGACAAGCCTTGCACGGTTAAATCCCAGGCTGTCCCTTTCGTTACTCCCTTTGTCGACCAGAAATGGAATGAGGGCGCCGAGGGCATCGGAACTGCTTACCTCCATTATATAAATCAGGAGCCTGCCGCCGATGGCAAGTTTATTTCTTAATAATGTCTTTTCATCCAGCGCAACGCCCGGCCGGCAGTCGATATGCCCGAATACCTCCTCCGGACAACCGCATCCGAGAGTCTTTCTGACAAATGTTTTTATGTTCTCCCGATTTATCACAAGTCTCATCCAATTATATCAGAAACATTAATCCGAAAAAACGAGGGGATAACACATATTGGATTGCGATTCTGAAAGGTTTTTCTGTGCATATGCCTGTCGAATGGTCACATCCGAAGTCCGGAATAACAATTATGTAATCTAACCAAGGTGGGTTTGCTTATGAACTCCTTAATGAAAGCTCTGCGTTGCTTTTAGGAGCTGAATCCTCAAGGTACGGTCTTTCCATGCCATCAGACCGCCCTTTTAAACCTTAAGGCCTTCATCCTCTTCTTTTTTGCCTCCCTTCTTTTCCGCTTCTCTTTTTCAGAAGGCTTCTCGAAAAAGCTCCGCTGCTTGATTTCTTTAAAAAGACCCTCTTTCTGGAGCTGGCGTTTAAGAGATTTGAGAGCCTTTTCTATATCGTTTCCATGAACTTTTATATCCAAAACAGTCTATCTCCATCCCCTGCCTGGACCGCCGCTTTTGCCTGAACTCTCTCTTCCGGTTTTGAAACCTCCCCGGCCGCCTGCGGGGCCGCCGCGCCTTTCCCTGGGCTGTTGGGGTCTTGCCTCGGCAACGGAAAGTATCCTGTCCATAAACATTGTTCCGTTCAGCGCTCCTATAGCCCTTTGGGCATCTTCGCCGGTCGCCATTTCAACAAAACCGAACCCTTTCGGATTGCCTGTATTCATATCAGTTATTATCTTTACCGATTCAACCTCTCCACTCTTCGAAAAGAGTTCCCTGATATCGTCCTCCGTGGCCTTGAATGAAATATTACCAACGTAAATCTTTTTTCCCATCTTCTCTTCTCCTGTTCTGTGCATAATAAAAAAACCCCGGGGTACTTTTAAAGTCCCTGGGGTATCCATAACTCCAAAAGCCGTTTAAGTATATAACAATTTTCCCTGCATTGTAAATATTTATCTAAGCCATAAATACAAATTGGCGGAAAGGCATTTCACCCGAATTTTGCTAAAATTACACTTGGACAAGCTTTCATTGATAACGAAGTGTCCGCCGCAGCGGATACGTCAAGGGGGAAATCAATCCCGATATTTCACAAATTGAAGTTAAAAAGGTTTATATTATTATACTAAAAGAAAGAACGATACCAAGGCAATGAAGATGTGGTCCGGAAACAGGCCGGCATATTGCTGCTGCACCGGCTTTCGGAAGGATGAGAAACAGGATGAAACTCGGTTATATAGGCCTGGGTAAAATGGGCTTCAATATGGTGGCGCGTCTTCTCGAGAAAAAATATAAGGTTGTTGTTTTTGATAAGAATAAAAATGCTTCCGGCTCGATTGCAGGTCATGGGGCAAAAGCTGCCGACTCTCTGAAATCTCTTGCCGTTTCTCTGGATACACCCAGGCTTGTCTGGATTATGGTACCCTATCGGGCCGTTGATCCGGTTATCCGGGAACTCGCTCCCCTGCTTCATACGGGAGATACTGTAATTGACGGCGGCAATTCACCCTATAAGGAGTCGATGAGACGCGCCCGGGAATTGGAAACAGACGGCATAGGGTTCCTGGACGCCGGAGTGAGCGGCGGGCCGTCAGGTGCGAGAACAGGGGCATGCGTCATGGTAGGCGGAAAGAAAGAAGTCTTCAGGAAACACGAAACTCTTTTCAGGGATATATCCTGTCGCGGCGGATATGGCTATGTGGGAAAATCAGGTGCAGGTCATTTCGTCAAAATGGTTCATAACGGCATTGAATATGGTATGATGCAGGCTATCGCGGAGGGGTTTGCCCTGATGAAGGAATCGCCTTTCGGTCTTGATCTGGTCAAAGTCGCCGATCTCTATAACCATCGGAGCGTAATCGAGTCAAGGCTGATCGGCTGGCTTAAAGAGGCCTTCCAGGAGCTTGGAGAGGACCTTGAGAATATCTCAGGAACGGTATCTCATAGCGGTGAAGGCGCATGGACTGTCGAGGCTGCAAGGGAACTCGGGATCGGCGTGCCTGTCATCGAGGGAGCGCTCCTTTTCAGGATACTGTCCCAGGAGAATCCGGGTTATGCGGGGAAAATTCTCTCGGCCTTGAGAAACCGGTTCGGAAGACATGAGGTCTTTAAACCCGCATCGGGAGCAGACAAGAAGAATTGATTTTTTCACTTTGAAAAAGGAGCTGATATGAGACCTGTCAATCTTAAGACGCGAATCTTTCTGGACGGCGGAGACCCTTCCGAAACAAAGGAGATCATCGGGCGCTTGGGGTTTCTCGACGGGCAGACAACAAATCCTACCCTTATTTCGAAAAACCCCGCCGCACGCAGGCGTATCGAGCAGGGCAAAAAATTCAGCAAGGAAGAAGTCCTCGACTTTTACAGGGATGTGGTTCTGGAGATTTCTTCCCTGCTACCCCGTGGATCGATTTCCGTTGAAGTCTATGCCGACGCTTCCACCAAAGCTGAAGAGATGCTGCAGGAGGGGCGGGAAATGTTCTCCTGGATCCCCAATGCCCAAATTAAATTTCCTACCATCAGCGAAGGATTAAAAGCTGCGGAACAGGCTCTATCACACGGCCTGCGGGTTAACATGACCCTCTGTTTTACCCAGGAACAGGCTGCGGCTGTCTATGCTGCAACAAAAGGCGCAAAAAAGGGCGCTGTTTTTGTTTCACCTTTCATCGGACGACTCGACGACAAGGGTGAAAACGGCATGGATCTTATATACAACATAATCGGTATGTACCGGGAAGGCGATGGTCACGTCGAGGTGCTGACCGCCAGTGTCAGGAGTATAGATCATCTTCTCTACGCCCTGAAGCTGGGTTCCGATATCGTCACCGCTCCTTTCGGCATTTTAAGAGAATGGGGAGACAGGGGACTTCCGGTCCCCGGGGATGAATACAGCTATGACACCGGCAGTCTGAAAGCTATTCCGATAAAAGATATCGCTCTCACAAAAGATTGGAGCGCTTACGATATCAGCCATGGGTTGACGGACAAAGGTCTGGAGAGGTTCTCATCCGACTGGAACTCCCTGATAGCATAATGGAAGTATCGGACGGAAACATACTGAAGTATTTCCACGGCTTATATAACATGTCGGTTCTTGTGCTCTTCTTCTATCAGGGTTGGCTTGGCCTGAAAATAAGAGCAGAGCGTATGCAGGGAAGACCTCCGACGGCAAAGATAATACGAAGGCACAGAAAACGCGGCCCCTTGCTCGCTCTTATGGGTATAGCAGGTTTTTTCGCCGGATTGGGAATCGTGTATCTCGATAAAGGACGTGTCTTTGAACATCCTCTCCATTTCCTCAACGGCACAGCCATAGTCGCATCGATCGCTGCAACATATTTCGTTTCGAAAAAAATCAGGGGGCGGGACCCGGACTGGCGCAATCCGCATTTTGCCTTAGGGATATTGATACTCTGCCTCTACCTCATTCAGGCGTATCTCGGACTGGACCTGCTCCTGTGACTGCGGATGCATTATTTTTGCGGATTTAAATTCACGCCTTCTCGATTCTGATTTTTCCGGCGCCTTTTACATTATTAAGTGAGGCCACGTCGCCGGTAACTCTTCCTATGATATTCACATCGCTCGCAGCCACAGGTTCCGAGCCGCTGCTTATCGGCGTCGGACCAAAAAATATGGCAAGGGCATTTCCGGGAGGCCAGTACCCGATATCGCCGACCTTCACTTTGGCAGTAGCGGTTTCGTCAAGCGGCATTTCCACGGGAATTTCGAAATAAAACTCATCACCCCATTCTTCCGGAACCGACTCAACCGGAAGTGCCTCGGCAACAGCCCTTGCAGTCCGGGTATCGAAAAGCTCTCCGGCCAAAGTGAGGTTTTTTAATATTATTTTTATCTTTTCCACTGCCATGATGCAGAATCTCCCGAATCAGGCTGCTCATCTTTCTTCTAAAATTATACATCAGGACAATTAAATGTCCATTTTCCTGCGATTCTCTGAAGCCTTTTTGAGGTCTTTAAGGAAAGTTCTCGTCAGCGTCCTCATCCTACTCACCGGGAGCAGAAAACCGGACACGGCAGTAAGCAAACCCGAAAAAGACTCCTTGCTCGTGACGAGAATACCATTTTCAACTTCTTCAAAAAAAAACTCATGGAACGCGTATAAGCCCTTTTTTTTTGCCGACCAGATAATGCGCCTGTATGGCGTTATTTCTTCAATCTTTATCTTAACTCTGATCGGAAGCAGGAACGGCCTGAAACAACATTTAAGGGTCTTGCCGTTTGTAAGACACTTTTCCTCGGACCTTATGTCCTGTATGACGGAATTCCAGTCCATCCAGCAGGTAAGGTCAGTAAAGGTATCCCACACCTGCTTCATGGATGCATCGATGAGCGTAGACTCTTTGATTATCATGCCGCCAGCAGTTCCGGCTTAGTTTGTATAATAAAAAAGTTTATCACACTTTCTTCAGCATAACAGATTAAAATAGATTTAGATGGAAAAGATCAGGATCGGCGTCAGTTCATGTCTGCTCGGTGAAAATGTGCGATACGACGGGGGAAACAAAAGAGATATTTACATAACTGATACCCTGGGGAAGTATTTTGAATGGGTGCCGGTATGCCCCGAGGTCGAATATGGCCTTCCTGTGCCGAGAGAAGCCATGCACCTGGTCGGCAGTCCCGATTCGCCGCGCCTGGTTACTGTCCGGACAGGTACCGATCATACAAAAGGCATGCAGGGATGGAACTCAAAAAAATTAAAAGAACTCGAGCGGGAAGGTTTATGCGGTTTTATCTTTAAGAGCAGATCCCCGAGTTCAGGCATCGGAGGTGTAAAAATTTACACTCCGGCAGGAATACCGCATAAAACAGGGGCCGGTATTTTCGGAGGCGCATTCATAAAAAATTTTCCGCTTACTCCGGTAATAGACGACGGCAGGCTTAATGATCCGAAACTGAGGGAAAATTTCATCGAGAGAATTTTTGTTTATAAGCGATGTAAGGATAATCTGCATAGTGGAGTAGCGGTTTCGGCCCTTGTCAACTTCCATACCGATCACAAGCTACTTGTCCTTTCTCACAGTCCTGAACATCTCAGGGCCCTCGGCAGGCTTGTTGCAGACGCCAGGCAATACAAGACTTCAGTACTACTGAAACGCTATATAATAATATTAACCGAAGGACTCAAACTCCTTTCGACTGTCAGGAAAAATACCAACGTACTGATGCATATTATGGGCTATTTTAAAAAGCACCTCTCTTCCGACGAAAAACAGGAGTTACTTGAAGTCATTGATAATTACCATAAGGGATATGTGCCTTTGATAGTTCCGATGGTTCTTATCAACCATTACGTGCGGAAATTTGATGAGCCTTATCTCAAAAAACAGGTTTATCTGAACCCCCATCCTGCCGAACTGATGCTCAGAAACCACGTCTGAAAACCGGTTCCGGGATTGCTGCTTCGCTTTGTAAAGCAATGTTACCCGTGTCCCGCGGCAATTTACCAAAAATACCTCTGTTACCAATTTTCCCTCTTGACTTTTTAAATAATTTTGTTAAAATTAAATAGATTAGCACTCTGCCAGTGAGAGTGCTAATGGTAAAAGCAGAGCCATTTTAAGTAAACTAAACTTTTACAAGGAGGTGAAACCGTATGTTATGGCAGGATTTAGAAAGGTTTGGCAGGCTCCTGTATCCCTTGCAGGATTTCGAGAGGATGCACCGTGCGCTGTCGAGATGGGGGTCTCCGTCATCCGTAGATTTTCCCGCGGTAAACGTATGGCTGTCCGGAGACACCGCTGTGATTACAACCGAGCTTCCGGGTGTTGATCCAAAGGCAATCGATATCTCCGTAGTCGGAAAAACGCTCACGCTCCGGGGTTCGCGGGAACCGGAGATACTGAAAGAAGATGAATCTTACCACAGGAGGGAAAGGTGGCACGGGCAATTCACAAAAACAATCGAGCTTCCTTTCTCCATCGACGCCGGGAAAGTGGAGGCCGGATTTTCCGGAGGCATCCTTCATATGAATCTCCCGCGCGCAGAAGCCGATAAACCGAGAAAAATTTCCGTGAAGTCTGTCTGATAAAACAAAGGAGGTGAACACATATGGCGGATGCCGCAAAAGAGACGCTCAAGAAAGAAGCCGCTTCCCAGGAAAAAGGAGAACTTACAAGGCAGAGAAGGGTCTTTACCCCTGATGTCGACATCATTGAAAGGAAAGAGGATATTGTCGTCATTGCAGACATGCCCGGAGTGGATGAGAAATCTACAGACATAACACTCGACAAGAATGTCCTGACCATTTACGGCAGGGTCGAAGCCGTCGTGCCCGACAAACATACTCTGTATATTTCGGAATACGGCATCGGGGATTATCAGCGTGTATTCACCCTTACCGATGAGGTTGACCGGGAAAAGATACAGGCAACGGTAAACAACGGCGTTTTAAGAATAGTTCTGCCGAAGGCTGAGGCAGTCAGAACGCGCAAAATCGCTGTGACTGCCGGGTCATAAAAAAAAGGAGGTGTAGGTCATGCCTAAAAAGAGTCTTTTACCATCTGAAGGAAAGAGTCTTCAGCTCAAGCGTGAAGAATATAACCCGCTAACTTTATTGCGCCGGGAAATGAACTCCCTGTTTGATAATTTTTTCCGTGGATTCGAGTTGGAGCCGTTCAAAGGCCACTTCGGCACATTCAGCCCAAGTGTTGATATACAGGAATCAGTGAAGGACATCAAGGTTACCGCTGAACTGCCCGGCGTTGACGACAAGGATATCGACGTGTCTCTGGGCAAGGATTCCCTGACCATTAAAGGCGAGAAACAGGAAGAAAAAGAGGACAGGGGCAAGGACTATTACAGAATGGAACGCTCGTTCGGTTCATTCAGCCGCACTATCCCGCTGCCCGCTGAAGTTGATACGGTCAAGGCGAAAGCCGAGTTTAAGAAAGGGGTGCTGACGGTAACCCTGCCAAAGACGTCCCGCGCGATAAAAGAGACGAAGAAGATTCCGGTCAGGACCGAATAAATCTCCGTCAAAAGGCCGGTATCTGTCGCATACCGGCCTTTTTTTATGGGTTTTCGCGGAAGCGAGTGAGTAATTTTGTGGATTAACCGGGTTATAATTTATAGCAACATGCAGGCGCCGTATTCATCGATCCCCTTCGTCATTATGGGCTTCTCGTCCATGCTCCTTCAGATAACCGTCCTGCGCCTCCTGCTTTCAACGTTTTCCGGAAATGAACTCGACATAGGCATTACCCTGTCGTTCTGGCTCATTTATGCCGGCCTGGGAAGCTTTACGGGAAGAAGGGTGCAACACAGGCAGGCGTTTATTGTATCGCTCATACTTATTGCTCTATTTGCTCTTCCCACGGTCATTTCCATAAAGGCGATCAGACCGCTACTTTCCCTTGAGCCCGGCGAGGCCGCGTCTTTTTTTTCTACAATGCTCTCCACTGCAATTGTGCTGTTCCCTCTTTGCTTCCTCATCGGCCTGCAATTCCCCGCGGCTGTCTCGTATTCAGGCCTCCGCAACGCTGCGGGCAGGGTCTTCGGGCTCGAGGCAATCGGCGCTTTCATCGCCGGAATACTCTTCACATTCATCTTTGCCTCAAGGCTGGATGTTATGACGCTGAGTTTGCTTATAGCTCTTCTGAACATAACAACGGCGATCTGGCTTTCAAGGAAGATACTGATCATCCTTACTCTTGTCGTGCCCTTGTCGGTCTTCGCGGGTTTTCATGACAGATCCGCCGCCCTTCCCTGGAAAGGACTGAATCTCGTTAAAATAACGGATTCCAGGTATGGAGAGATTGCGGTCATTAAGGTCAGGAACCAGTCAAGCATTTATTCAAACGGCCGACTCATGTTCACATATCCCGACGTGCAGGACGAAGAAATGCGGGTACATCTCCCCATGACCCTGCATCCGTCTCCCCGGCAAATCCTTGTTATCGGAGGGTCGCCGGGAATGCTTAGGGAGTTTTTAAAATATCCGGCCGACGGCGTCGCTTTTTTGGAGACCGATCCGAAGATAATCGAAGTCTTACTCGACCTTCTCGGTCCGGAAGACAGAGATGCCCTTAAGGACCCGAGGGTAAAAGTCATCATCCGGGACGGCAGGAAATTTATTAAGGGATCGAAAAAGTCTGCTTACGACCTTGTTATCCTGAACCTTCCTCAACCCTTTACCGCCGGCATCAACAGGTTTTATACGACCGAATTCTTCCGGGAAGTACAATACGTATTGAAGGAAAAAGGAATACTGGCCGTTAACTTTCAGCAGTCGACCGGCTACATAGGCAAAAGAATGCAGATGGCAAGCGGTTCCGTCTACAGTTCCCTTCAATCGGTTTTCCGGCATGTCGCTGTTACAACGCAGGAATATGGCGGGATATTTGCCTCCGGTTCCGCAATGACCGCAGACCCGGATTTCCTTGAGAAGAGGTTTGTCCAGAGGACGATTCATACAAGACATTTCAGCCAATATATATTCCGGGATGCATTCTCGCCTCTGAACGTCGGGTATGTCAAAACCAGGCTCGGGGAAATAAAGACCGTCAATACCGACCTTCATCCTTCTGCGTATCTGTATAACCTGCTGTTGTGGGGTGAAATTCACGGGGGAAAATTCCTTTATCATCTCATCAGGGTCAAAGAGGGGGATATTTTAATTTTTTCTTCTGTTTTCCTTGTATTGATATCATTCCTTATCCTCGGGAAAAAGGACCGGGTCATCTCTTTTTCCGTTCTTACTACGGGATTCTCAGGCATGTCGCTCACCCTGGCAGTCATCCTCGCATACCAATCGAGATACGGCTATGTCTATGAAATGATTGGACTGCTTTCGGCGGTTTTCATGACAGGGCTCTGGGCAGGCAGCCTCCTCACAAAAGATCTGCGGAGGCCGCTGAAGTTGTTATTCCTGCTGGATGCGGCTGCTGTTCTGCTCGCCGTTACCGCGCCCCTCTTCTTCCGGTCCGAAGCGCCCTTTTATCTGCTGGTCCTCTTTTCAGGAATAATCACAGGATGGCAATTCAGCACAGCCACCCATGTTGCAGGGAAACCCGCAGCCGCCGGAAAGCTCTATGCATTGGACCTCTTCGGGTCTTGTGCGGGAGCCTTGGTCCCTTCTTTGGCGCTGATACCGCTGTTTGGTATATATAAGACGCTCCTGTTCATCGCGCTTTTAAAAGGATTCTCGGCCATCATGGTTTTGAGCCTGAGAAATGCAGTGGCCTCAAGAGTTCAATAAATTTTATAATAAAGCATGTCCGGAAGAGTCCAGTGCGAGCTCTGCCCCAATGAATGTATCCTCGAAGAAGGCCGGCACAGCAGGTGCAGGGCAAGGATGAACAAGGCCGGGACGCTCGTTAGTCTCGTTTACGGAAAGCCCTGCGCGGTCCATGTCGACCCGATAGAGAAAAAGCCTTTCTTTCACTTCCTGCCGGCGACTTCGGCTTTTTCGATTGCTACTGCCGGTTGTGTCCTCAGTTGCAAATTTTGCCAGAACTGGCAGATATCCCAGGCAAAGCCTGCTGATACCGACACGTACGACCTGCCGCCGGAGAAGGTCGTGCGCCAGGCAATAGCCTATAAGTGCCGATCCGTTACATACACTTATACAGAGCCTACCGTATTCTACGAATATATGTATGACACCGCTGTCATAGCCAAGAAACAGAGGATAAGGAATACGATGCATTCCTGCGGGTACATAAATGAAAAACCCCTCAGGAAATTGTCGAAATATATGGATGCGGCAGATATCGACCTGAAGGCGTTCTCCGAGGATTTCTACGCAAGGATATGCAACGGAAGTCTGAAGCCGGTACTCAATGCCCTCACAGTTCTTAAAGAAGAAGGCGTATGGCTGGAGATAACAAACCTTCTTATACCGACTCTCAACGACGATATGAAGAACATCGGGGAAATGTCAGGATGGATTGTAAAGAATCTCGGCCCCGACGTGCCGCTGCACTTTTCGCGGTTCCACCCTCATTATAAACTGGCCGCCCTGCCTCCCACTCCTGTTGATACTCTTACGGATGCCAGGAAGACCGCCATGGATAAGGGACTCAAATTCGTTTATATCGGAAATATAAGGCACGAAGGCGAAAGTACCTTCTGTCCGAAGTGCGGGAAGCTGTTGATCGAGCGTATCGGCTATTTTGTGAAACAGAACAATATACCGGACGGTAAATGCAAGTTCTGCAACACCTCCATTCCGGGCGTATGGAGTTGAGCAGAGTGTGTATAATTTTCAGAAATTTATGGAGGCGAACACGATGAAAAGAAGAGATTTTCTGAGGGTATTTTTATTGGGAGGCATTCTCACCCTTTTCGCCGGGAAAGTTAAGGCTGAAAAGAAACCTGGGAACAATCTGAAAGAGGCCATGTTCTGGAGGAAATTAGATTGACGTTAAAAAGGACTGTCATCCTGATTACCTGCTGTTTATTGCTTGCTCCGTACTCGGCCGGCTGCGCCGAAAATATAAAAGAACCTTCGGTAGCAGGAATTTTTTATCCATCCGGCAGAGAAGAATTGACGGAGACTGTTGAAAACTATCTCTCAAATGCAAAAAAAGGCAAAAGTGAGGGACAGATTATTGCAATCATCTCGCCCCATGCAGGGTACAGGTATTCCGGGCAGGTTGCGGCATACGGATATAACGAGATCAGGGGTAGCGGTATTCGGAACGTAGTGCTGATAGGGCCAAGCCATCATGCGGGCTTCAGGGGAGCTTCAGTCTATATGAAAGGAAAATTCAGGACTCCGCTCGGCGATGTGGAGATAAATGAAAAACTGGCAAAAGAACTGCTGAATGAGACTGC
>DCVG01000045.1:0-3518 GCA_002328665.1 Nitrospiraceae bacterium UBA2194 | reverse complement strand
AAGGACACTCTTGAGCATCTCATAACAAAACTTGCGGAAATGATCGATGAAAAAACATTGGTTATAGCAAGCACCGACCTTTCGCATTACCACGAATATTCAAAAGCCGTAGAAATGGACGGCAGGATAACGTCAGCCGTCGAAAGACTGTCCCTGTCCGATGCCGGACAGCTTCTGAGAACAGGTGAATCCGAGTTGTGCGGCATGTATCCCGTAATCATAACAATGGAGGCGGCAAGAAAGGCCGGAGCTAATCTCGGCAGGCTTTTCAATTATGCAAACTCTGGTGACACAGCAGGCGGGAAGGACAGGGTCGTCGGCTATGCCTCCATCGGCCTGTTCAAAAATCCCTACACACCTGAGGAAAAAAAAGAACTTCTCATCCTGGCGAGAGATACTGTCAGGGAATATGTGATAAACAGGAAGGTACCGGACAAAGGAAATGTGAACCCGAAATTCAGAACGGATGAAGCGGTATTTATAACCGTCAGGAAAAACGGCAGCCTGAGGGGTTGCATCGGAAACACCCGGCCGGTAATGTCCCTTTATCAGGCCGTCATAAAAAACGCCGTAGCTGCGTGTTCAGGTGATCCGAGATTCCCTCCCCTGACAAAAGAGGAGCTGATGGATATCGATGTCGAGGTATCGATCCTCTCCCCTTTGAACCCCGTGAAAAATGTCGAAGAAATACAGGCAGGGAAGCACGGCCTTGTTATCAGAAAAGGCATGCAAAGCGGTCTGCTCCTCCCCCAGGTAGCAGCGGAGTTCGGGTGGGACAGGGAGACCTTTCTGGAGCAGCTCTGTGTAAAGGCAGGACTGCCCAAAGGTTCATGGAAAGAGGCGGAGCTCTATACTTTTACAGCCGAGATTCTGAAAGAGGAGAAATAACGTGGGGAGGAAAGTGAAAAGGATAAAATTCATCTTCGGAGCGCCCCGCTATCCTTAAAGGTCTGCGCTATCAAAAACTGCTGCAGGGGTCTAATCTTCCTCCTCATGGAATCATTAACAGATACCTGACATCTATTTCACCGAAAAAATCCTTTTAAATTAGTTAATTGCAAAAATTTCACTTTTTACTTGACTTCCACAATATATTGTGGTTAAATTTCTTACTGAATACAACTTGTTGATAAATGACACCAGTATCAGAGGAGATGTTTTTTGGAACTCTGCAAGGGCTTTAAAGACTGGCTTGGATGTATTGAATGTCCTCATTTATGCACCAGGATGTGCCCTATTGAGGGAGAAGATGTGCTGAAAGAAATGGAAAAGCAGGTTCGTATTTTATCTGTATCACGGACAGCCGGGAAAAAGGCGGAGAAATATTAAAGGAAAAAAGTACAAAAGGGGGAAATCATGGAGACGCTCAAAGGGTTGCATCTTTCACCGAATGCGTTGAAAGTACTGGAAAAAAGATATCTTAAGAAAGATGAAGAGGGGAAGGTGGTGGAGACTCCTGAAGACCTCTTCCTGAGAGTGGCAAGAAGCGTTGCCGCTGCCGATTCCGGATACGGGAAATCTCCTGAAGCGGTCCGGTCTCTGGAAGGCGACTTCTATGCAATGCTGACCTCGCTCGAATTTCTCCCCAACAGCCCTACCCTTATGAACGCAGGAAGAAGGCTCGGGCAGTTGAGCGCATGTTTCGTTCTTCCCGTGGACGATTCGATGGAGTCCATATTCGATGCGGTGAAATATACCGCCATCATTCATAAATCAGGCGGCGGGACAGGGTTCAGTTTCTCGAGGTTAAGACCCAACGGTGACATTGTCGGTTCGACAAAAGGGATTTCGTCGGGTCCTGTCTCGTTCATGACGGTTTTTGATACCGCCACGGAAGCCGTCAAACAGGGGGGAACAAGAAGGGGCGCCAATATGGGGATGCTGAGGGTCGACCATCCCGATATCCTCAGTTTCATCACATGCAAGGACGATAACACAAAGTTCAATAACTTCAATATTTCCGTTGCTCTCACCGACGGGTTCATGACAGCAGTCGAAGAGGACAAGTCTTATGACCTTATCAACCCGAGGACAAAGAAGGTTACAAATTCACTCAGCGCAAAAGACGTCTTCCACCTTATAGTTGAGCACGCCTGGAAAAACGGCGAGCCCGGCATAGTATTCATAGACAGGGTGAACGAGTCGAACCCAACCCCGAAAAGCGGAAGGATAGAGTCGACCAACCCCTGCGGAGAGCAGCCTCTGCTGCCCTATGAGTCCTGCAACCTCGGGTCGATCAACCTCGCAAAGATGGTAAAGACCGGGACAAGGGAAGTCGACTGGGAGAAACTCAGGGTTACGACAGCACGGGCAGTGCACTTTTTAGATAACGTCATAGATATCAACAGATACCCGCTTCCGAAGATCGGGGAGATGACAAGGGCCAACAGAAAGATCGGCCTGGGCGTTATGGGATGGGCTGACATGCTAATCCAGCTCGGCATCCCGTATAATTCGGACAAGGCTGTACAGCTTGCCGAAGATGTCATGGAATTCATTCAGAAAGAAGGCAAGAACGCATCTGCAGCGCTCGCAGAGGAGCGCGGTGTGTTTTCAAATTATGAGGGGAGCATCTATGACGGAAAGATGAAGCTGAGAAATGCGACCGTTACGACCATAGCTCCTACAGGCACCCTTTCTATAATCGCCGGATGCTCGTCGGGTATCGAACCGCTCTTTGCAGTATCCTTTGTGAGGACTGTAATGGAAGGCACAAAGCTCATCGAGATAAACCCTTACTTCGAGAAGGTTGCAAAAGAGCGGGGATTCTGGTCAAGGGACCTGATGGAGAGAATAGCCGACAGAGGATCCATACAGGACTTTGACGAGGTCCCCGGAGACGTCAAGGCCGTCTTTGTGACCGCCCACGATATCACCCCCCTCGAGCATATAACCATGCAGGCGGCATTCCAGAAATTTATCGACAACGCGGTCTCAAAGACCGTGAATTTCCCGCACAACGCAACCCCGAAAGACGTGGAGGAAGTCTACCTCCTGGCATATAAGCTCGGCTGTAAAGGGGTCACTGTTTACAGGGACGGCTCAAGAGAAGAGCAGGTGCTGACAAGAGGCAAAAAAACCGGTACGCAGAAGGCAATTGATTCATGGCAGAAGATTGTGCCGAGAAAAAGGCCCGATGTCATTAAAGGCTCAACAAGGTTCACCAAGACCGGTTGCGGCAACCTCTATGTCACCATCAATGAGGATGAAGAAGGACATCTCTTCGAGCTCTTTACTTCTATGGGTAAGGCGGGCGGGTGTGCCGCAAGTCAGTCGGAAGCTATCGGCAGACTCGTCTCACTCGCTTTCAGATCGAACATCGAACCCTCGGAAGTGATCAACCAGTTGAAGGGGATATCCTGCCACTCGCCGATATGGCATGAAGGAGGAAAGATACTTTCCTGTTCCGACGCCATTGCAAAAGCCCTTGAGAAGTACAATACAAAAGGTAAAAAGGGCAACGGGGACAGCGGCAAGGTGGTCATGCTCATGGGCGCATGCCCCGAATGCGGCGGCGC
>DCVG01000048.1 GCA_002328665.1 Nitrospiraceae bacterium UBA2194 | reverse complement strand
GCGGAGTGAGTCGTTTTATCCATTTACCGGTCAGATTAGACAGGGTTTCCGCGATGTCAATGCCGTCATAAAGCTTGCTCAGGTCAACCGTCACCTTATTCTTTTTCAAATCCACATTCAGCGCCTCAAGCATCTTCAAATCGCGGAGGAAAACATATTGATTATATGGGTCTTTATTGGGATCGTCAAATAGGTCTGCGTCATCATACTTCACCCGGCGGAGAGTCTCTTCGTATTGCTCGAACTGGTAATATTTCATGAAGTGGTTAATGCCTTTGTTATTCTGTGCCCGTCCGTTTTTCCAACTATCTGAGAAAACTACCTTTTTGATTCTCGGCAAAAGCATGGTGTCGAAGCAATCACCCATTTCAATGAGTATATATTTTTGCTTCCCGCCCTCTCGATTAAGATTTATCACTGCAGTTGAACTGCTCCTCCAGAAACGCCTTGGCATTCTTATTAATGAAATAATCAACCTCGCTTTGACGTTCAAAAACACGAAATGCCCTTTCAAGAAGCTCTTCGGATAACTTGACGCCTTGTTTTTTCAGCGACTTGAATATGTCGTCAATCCTGGTCTTTTTGCCTTTCTCGGAATAGGAAACAGAAAATGCGATCGTTCCATTTTTCTGCTTGTCTTTCAGGGAATAGATAATCTCCCTTTTCTCGTTAGCCTTCTTGTGCTCTAACGTGGATACATCGAAAAAAAACTTTTGACCTTCAAGCTCTACTTCCAGATTTTTGAACAGTCGGTCGGTCTTCACATAATAGAGCATGTGAGTCTTGTAGAAAAGCATCACGTCTTTATCATCGGTATAGACCTTTTCATAGATATTCTGATGCAATGGCGTGTAGCGGAAATAGATTGAACCGCTTTCACTGAAATAGCGGCTGAAGAAAGAATACAGCTTATCGAAAAGTTCCTCCCGGAAATGCGGGAAAGGTTTCAACGCTTTTTCTATATCTTCCTGAAGTTTCGGGAATACCCCTTTTTCGTAATAGCGCGATTTAATCCGCATCAGGTTAATGTATCCGGACTCACCCTCTACCTTTGCGCCAACGAATATGTCGCTCAGAGCGTCAAAAAACTTTTTTTCTTTCGTCATTCCGTCTCATGCATCTTCATCTTGTCCACGCTTTTCCAGCACTGAATGACAGCACGGAAAAGAAAATGCATTATTACTTTCTCCCTGTCTTCGGCAATCTTCCTCTAATCGCCGGACTTGAACAAGTTTACTAATAAATACAAAGCTTTTTCAATGATCTCGCGTTCTGCTGCCACTGCCGGTAATCGTCTGTAAATTTGTTGTCCAATTCCTGCTCGATGCATTCTCATGCCATTCCCTCACGGTATAACAATATCAGCATATCCGGTCGCTGATTTCCGTGGCAGTTATAAACGGGAGAAAAAAGTAGCTCAGTGGTAAAATAGCTGTTAATGAAGATCGCTTATTTCGACTGTTTTTCGGGCATCAGCGGAGATATGTGCCTTGGCGCAATTGTTGACGCAGGTGTTTCGCTGAAGGCAATAGAAAAGGAACTGGGGAAAATACCGCTTAAGGGTTATCGTCTCGAATCAAAAAAAGTCAAACGCTCTCATATCTCGGCTACAAAAGTTGACGTTATTCAGAAGCCGGGAGCAGGAAACCGTGCAACGCAGAGGAGAAGATGGAAAGACATTGAAAGGATTGTCCGAATATCTTCGCTCTCTCCGGAAATCAAAGAAAAGGGCCTGAACATATTTCGGAGCCTTTTCGAAGCAGAGGCAAAAGTCCACGGGAAATCTTTTGATAAAGTTCATCTGCACGAACTCGGCGCAGTCGACTGCATTGTCGATATTTTCGCAACGCTCATCGGTCTCAAAATACTCGGCGTTGAAAAGGTATATGCATCTCCGGTAAATCTCGGTCAGGGGTTTGTACTGACAGCACACGGCGCCCTGCCCGTTCCTGCCCCTGCCACCGCCGAGTTACTGAAAAAAGTACCTGTATATTCATCATCAGTGAATGCGGAACTCACAACGCCCACCGGAGCAGCCCTATTAAAGGGTCTCTCGTCGGGTTTTGGCGACATTCCCCTTATGGAGATCGAAAAGACCGGCATGGGAGCAGGAAGCAAAAATTTCGGGAACCTGCCGAATGTGCTGCGGATTCTTATCGGAAATGCTCCATCCACTGTTGCTGGAAAACAGGGGATTCCTCCTTTCCAGGACGATACGGTGACTGTAATCGAAACGAATATCGATGATATGAACCCGCAGATATTCGAGTACGTCATGGAAAGGCTTTTCAAAGCCGGCGGGCTGGATGTTTTTCTTACCCAGGTCATTATGAAAAAGGGAAGACCCGGAGTAAAGCTGTCGGTCATCTGCAATAAAGAGCAGAGGGACGACCTCATAAAAATCATCCTCAGAGAGACGAGCACATTAGGTGTGCGGTTCCATGAGGCCGGGAGGAAAACTCTCCGTCGTATTATTAAAACAACAGACACTGAATTCGGAAGGGTAAGGATAAAGACTTCGAAGCTCGGAAACGCTGTCCTTAAAACCACCCCTGAATATGAAGACTGCAGGAAGATCGCTGAAAGATTCAAAATACCGCTGAGAGACGTCCTGAGGAAAATACAGTGATTTTACAGGGGTGAGCACAGCCCGCCCCCCCTGTCCTGTCTATTTATTCGAGAGGGTTACAAAGATCGAGGCCCCGCCCCTGAATACGAGGAGCAGGATATCCTGTCCGGGCTTTATCCCGGAAACGACCATTTCGTAGTCCTTCATGCCCGAAATTTTCTGCCTGTTAATTTCCTGAATAACGTCTCCCGGCACAAGGACCATGGCTGCAGGACTTTCCTCGTCTACACCGGTAACCACAACCCCAATGACCTTTTTCGGGATATTAAGCCTGGCGGCGATGTCGGCGGATATATCCCGCACTAAAACCCCGTTCAGGAGGTTGTCATATTCACCCTTCAAGGGCTGTTTTGCCATGTCAGCCGGTATCTCAGTGATGGTTATCTTCACTGGCCGGGGCTTGTTCTCCCTGATAATCTTTGCTTTCACTTCGCTCCCCGGCGCAACATTGGCTACCATATTGCGCAATTGGTTGGGGTCTTCTACCTTCTTTCCCTCAAACTCGACGATGACATCGCCTCTTTGCAGACCCGCTTTATCGGCAGGGCTGCCTTCGATTATATCTCCGACGAGCACTCCCGTTTCTTCCCCGAGGTTAAATTGTTTTGCAAGTTCGGGCGTTAAATTCTGTATGTTCACACCGAGCCATCCCCTCGTAACCTTGCCTTGGCGTATCAGGCTGTCCATGACGGTCTTTGCCATACTGGTGGGTATGGCAAAACCGATCCCCTGATATCCGCCGCTCGTGCTGAAGATGGCGCTATTTATACCGACAAGTTCCCCTCTGCCGTTTACCAGCGCTCCGCCGGAATTTCCGGGATTTATTGCCGCATCCGTCTGGATGAAATCCTCGTAGTCGGCAATACCGACATTTGCCCTTCCCACTGCGCTCACTATGCCCATTGTCACGGTCTGGGTCAGTCCATAGGGACTGCCGATAGCGAGGACTGTCTCTCCAACCCGTAACTCATCGGAGTCACCCCATTTTATGGTCGGAAGCTGATCAGAGGCATCAATCTTTATAATGCCGATATCGGTCATCGCGTCGCTTCCGATTATTTTTCCCTTGAACTCCCTCTTATCGGCAAGTGTTACACTTATTTCCTCGGCGCCATGAATTACATGGTTTGCAGTAAGTATATATCCCCCCGGGTCAACGATGACGCCCGAGCCGAGGCTGGTGGATTTCCGCTCCTTCGGCATCCTGAACTGGTCTCCGAAGAACCTCCTGAAAAACGGGTCATCGAAAAACGGGTTGATGCCGCCCTGAACTTTTACTGTCCTCGTTGTCGAAATATTCACCACAGCAGGTTTAACAGTCTCCACAATCCCGGCGGTTGCCTGCCCGATTTGAGTAAGAATATTAGCCGACTGCTCCGGACTCTTTGCTACAGCATGAACATCGGACACCATGCAATTGACCGAAAGGATGGGTCCGAAGATGATAACGCTCAGCCACCTGTATTTGACAAACATTTCTCCTCCTGTTCCGTTTGTTTTCTTGTTAATATTTTATAAAACACTTATAGTATTAATCAATGACTGTTATCAATTCTTCTATTTTCGATGGAGAATCCGGCTGTAACCTGCAGAATAAAAGAACATGAGGTGCGTTTTATATGAAAGTGATAATCACCGGCCTGACCAATTCAGGCAAGACAACCTTGTTTAATGCCCTGACAGGCCAGAACCTTGAGACCACGTTATACCCGACAACTTCAGGCGATCCGAATCTCGGAGTTGTCAGGGTCCCCGACCCGAGAGTCGACAGGCTCTCCGGAATATTCATGCCGAAGAAGACAACTTACGCCGCCATTGAATATGCCGACTTCCTGGGAATTACAAAAGGCGACATGAAGCAGAACAGGAAAGTATTCGATCTGATGAAAGACGCCGATACTATTGTCCACGTTGTCCGTGCTTTTCAGGACGAGTCGGTTGTTCACCCGCTGAGTGGAATCGATCCGCTCCGGGATTTCGGAATCCTCGGGCTGGAATTGATATTCGGCGACCTTGAATTCGTGGAGAAGCGCCTCGAAAGAATGGACGAAGCAATAAAAAAACGCGGCAAGAAGCCCGATGAATCCGAAAAAAAGCTTCTCCTCAAGTGCAGGGATTTTCTCTTAAAAGAAGTTCTGTTAAGAGACGTTGATTTCAGCGATGAAGATCTGAAGGCGATGAAACCCCTTCAATTCCTGTCCACTGTTCCCGAAGTCGTCGTCCTGAACGTCGGAGAAAAAGACCTCCACTCCGAACAGACACGGGAGCTGCAATCTTCGCTGCGGGACAGGTATCCGAAACTTCCTGTTCTGGCGCTTTGCAGTAAGCTGGAAATGGAGATAGCACAGCTTCCTTCCGACGAGAAAAAGCCTTTCCTCGAAGAGCTTGGCATAGATGATCCCGCGTCGAATAAACTTATAAACACCTGCTACGGCATTCTCGGGTTGATCTCTTTCCTCACGGTTGGTGAAGACGAAGTCAGGGCCTGGACCATAAAAAAAAGTACGAGCGCCCTCCATGCCGCGGGCAAGGTCCATTCCGATATCGAGCGTGGATTTATCAGGGCAGAGGTGATTTCATTCGAGGATTTCATTGCTGCCGGAAGCATGCACGCGGCCCGGGAAAAAGGTCTTCTGAGGCTCGAGGGTAAAACTTACGAGGTCAGAGACGGGGATATCATAAATTTCAGGTTTAATGTTTAGCGGAGCGAAGCAATCTCTTTTTTGCAACGTTTGGAACATGGCATCAGTTTAAGCACGTTTCCGACCTTTCGCAAAGTTCCCTGTAAATAAAAGGCTTTGTGCTCACGGGCACTTCGGGTGCCTCGTAGAGTTCCCTCAGGTCGTTTGTCTTGAGGTTCTTCATGAAGATTACCGAACAGGCAAGCGGGGTGTGGTTATTTCTTACCAGAGCCCACTGCACATCATACCTCGACGACCATTTCGGATGTTCGGCAATCCTCCGTATGACATGCGACGCGATCCTTTTCATACTGATGACCTTGCAGACGATCTGTTCCGTCATGAAAGGACTGTTCAGGCATTCCGCCACAACCTCTTTCATCCCGTCCTCCAGCAGCTTGACAAGCACTGCACTGCTCGCCCTCTTCGCAAGCGTTATCTTGATACCCAAGGGCAGAGAGAGGATTTTTTCGTTGATACAACCCTCTGCCTTTGCTCTGACATTTATGGGAATCCGCCGGTTCCTCGTCAAATCAGCGAGGTCGAATATCCTCAATGATTTCAGGAGTGTCATGACGATCTTCAGGGGGGTTTCGGGGTTTTTGCAGAGTGCGAGCATAACCGGATAATGGTTCTTCCAGCGTATATCGTCGTAGAGCGACTCAAATATATCAGGGCTTACATTACGCCTTTGCGCGATGATGACTGCAAGTTCCTCCGTAAGATTTGCGTTCGATAAGACCTTCGAGACGACTTTTGAAGAAGGATGGAGCGCAAGGGCTTTTAATTCTTCGGCACTTGCAGTACCCGCCTGCAGGAGGACTGCCTCAATAGCTTTCATAATATTATTTTAAACCACTAATAACGAAATATTGGGTGCCGTATATGGATGATTATTATAGCTATCCTGTTTTTTATAGAAAATGTATTGGACATATGACTATCTATACATTTAAATAAAATTAAGGCCAATGATTTTGAACTGCTCCGTTAAAAGCTTCATTCCTTCAGTTGCGGCTACATCTCGTGACTGAAGCATTGCAAGCTTCAGTCGTTCTGCGTTGACTAAGATCGGGCATTTCTGTTAACTTAAGAAATTATTTCTATATTCAGGAGCTCTTATGCAAAAGAAGAATGTGAAATCAGTTAAAACCACAGCAAAGAAACCGACGACTAAAAAAGTTGTGACGAAAGCGGCTAAAAGAGTCGTAAAGAAATCCGCAGCCGGACCGGCAAAGAAAACATTGCGGAAAGCGATAAAGATTTCTCCGCGGGCAAGGAAAATACGTGAGATAAAGAAGAAACTGATCGAGCAGAAAAAAACTCTGCTGCTCGGAGCGATTGAAGCGCTGAATGAACTCCCGGGCGGCCAGACCACNNAACTGCTGAAGAAGATCGACGAAGCCATAGAGAGGATAGAGCAGGGTGTATTCGGTATCTGCGATAAGTGCGGCCTTGAAATCGATGTGAGAAGACTGGAGGCCCGGCCCGTAACCACGATGTGCATAGAGTGCAAGACTCTCCAGGAAGAGGAAGAAAAACTGAGGGAAGGATAAAATCCCTCAAACTGCAAATCCTATCCTTTTGTATTCATGCCGTACCTGTCTCTTAATGCATCGCCGAGGACATTGAAACAGAGAGCCGTCGCTGCGATCATGACCCCCGGTGAAAAAACCATCCACGGGGCAGAAGCAAGATAAGCCCTGTTCGCATTTATCATCGAACCCCATGTAGCAACAGGAGGTTGCGCGCCTAATCCGAGGAAGCTCAGTGACGCCTCGGTCAGGATGAACCCACCCATTCTCAGGCCGGTCATAACGAGCAGGACCGGTATGCACTGGGGCATGAGATGTGCAAACAGGATACGCAGCCTGCTGCAGCCGATCGATTTCGCAGCCTCCACGTAACTTGCTTCCCTTAACACAAGCACATTCCCCCTGATAAGCCTTGCAAATGACGCCCACCCGACAGAGACGATCGCGATCACAACCGTATAAATCCCCTGGGGCAGGATAATGGAAATACCTATGGCAAGAAGAAGGGACGGGAAGGAGAGGACCAGGTCCACCAGCGCCATCAGGGCCGCATCGATCTTTCCCCCGAAATATCCGGAGCAGAGTCCTATGGCAAGACCTATCGTCATGGAGAATATAGCGGCTGTGAGCGCTATGCCGATGGATATCCTCCCTCCATACAGTATCCTTGACAGGATATCCCGTCCCTTGTTGTCCGTGCCCAACGGGTGGCGCACACCCGGCGGCTCCCTGAGACTTTCCAGGTCTATCATGTCAGGGTCATATCCAGATACAAGAGGAGCAAGGAGAGATGAAAGAGATATTACGACCAGTACCGCGAGAGAGATTATCCCTGCTGTTTTCATCTTATCCTTATCCTCGGATCGAGATAATGGTAAATAATATCAACAAGCAGGTTTATCAATACGAATATAACGGTCCCGCTGATCACGCATCCCATAATTACAGGGTAATCCCTCTTGATGATCCCCTCCATCGTAAACCGCCCTATCCCGTCCCATCCGAATATCGTTTCGGTAAGGACCGCTCCGTTCAGATAACTTGCGAAATCAAGTCCGATAACGGTTACAACCGGGATGAGTGCATTTTTCAGCATATGGATGAAACGGATTTTGCTCTCTGATATTCCCTTCGCCCTTGCAGTCGTTATGAAAGGCATGCCGCAAACCTCCAGTATCGCTGTCCGCGTAATCCTCGAGAGGGTTGCAAGCGCAGGCAATGAAAGGGTCAAGGCAGGAAGTATGAGGAACCTTATGTCGCCCGTTCCGGAGGGCGGCAAGAGTTTGAGCTGCAGGCTGAAAAGATACATTATCAGCAGCCCGCTCCAGAAAACAGGAACGCTGAGCCCCGTAACAGAGACTGTAGAGATGATCCTGTCGGTCAGCGTATCTTTCCTTATTGCGGATATGAACCCGAAAAACAGTCCAACGGGAAGCGCAATCGCCATTGCGCCTAATGCAAGCTTGAAAGTGTTGGGAAATTTCGCAACAAGGTCGTCGAATACTTTTCTGTTCGTATAATACGACCTGCCGAATTCTCCCTTCAAAAGCAAGCCGACATAACCCAGATATTGTTCTGTCACATTCTTGTCAGCCCCGATCTCTCTTCTTATCTTTTCGACAACCTCAGGCTGCGCCCTTTCCCCAACCATGCTCAGGACCGGGTCGCCTGGAAGGGCCTTGGTGAGGGTGAAGGTAAGCACAGTGATACCGAACAATAACGGGACGAGAAGAAGGATTTTCTTTATAAGATATGCTCTAATGGCAACACCCTTCTTCCATGTTCAAAACGATATCTCGGTCCCCTTATCCATGCTGTAAATGGGATATATCTTATAGTTTTTTACCCGGGGCTGTCTGATGGTGAAATCCGTCCGGTGCCACAGGAATACCCACGGAGCATCTGCAACGATGATCTCCTCTGCGCTCCTGTACAACGCGTTCCTCGTCTTCTCATCGAGCGTATGCCGGCCTTGTTCGATCAAAGAATCGACTGCGGGGTTCGCATAACGTGTTCTGTTTCCTGCAGAACCGTGGTTTGATGAATGGAATAAAGGGTAAAGGAAATTTTCAGGATCAGGATAATCGGCCCACCAGCTCAGATAGAACATATCCGGTTCACCCCTGTTAACAGCCTCTTTGTAGGCGCTCCATTCAAGCTGTTTTATTACCACATCTATTCCGGCGGCCCTGATGTATGACTGGATGACCTCAGCTATGTCGACGACTTCCTGGTCGGCTGTAACATAGAACCGGAGGGTCAGGCCCTCCAGCCCTTCTTCCCGAATGATCTGTCTTGCCGTCCGTGGATTGTATTCGTATAAACGCGGCATGTCCCATTTTCTCAAAACGTCAGGGACAGGGCCCGCCGCTAATCTCCCGCGCCTTTCGTAAATCGTATTAAGTATCTTCTCTCTGTCGATTGCCAGACTTACGGCTTTTCTGAAGGCAGCGTTTTTAAAAGGATGTTTCGAACAATTAAGGCCCAGATAATAAGTATTCAGGCCCTTTATTGAGGAGATAATATCCGCCTTACGGGGATCGTTTCTATATCTCGAATATTCCGTTGCAGGAATGGTGAGCAGATCGATGTTGCCGAGTTCGAACTCTGTCACGGCTGTCAGGTCTTCAGGGATAATACGGTAGATAATACCTTCGACCCTTGCTTTCCCGCCGAAATAATCATCCCTTCTTTCAAGCTTTATTTCTCTGCCGGGGAGCCATTCCTTCAGAATAAAAGGTCCCGTCCCTACGGGATGACCCGAAAAATCAGGCCCCCATTTTTCAGCTTCCTCTTCAGGTATCACATAAGCAGCAGTCATTGTGAGGAGACTGAGAAACGGTGAGAAAGGCCTCTCAAGACGTATCTCGAGGGTATAATCATCTATCACCTTTATCCCTTCTATATCTTCGTCCATGCCCTTCTTAAAATCATCTGCACCGAGGACTTTATCAAAAATCCAGATATTGGGGGATCTGCTTTTCGGGTGTAATATCCTTTTAAAGGAATACTTAAAGTCATCAGCCTTAACTTCCCGTTTATTTGAGAAATACACACCTTGCTTCAAGGTGAAGGTATACAGCAGTCCATTCTTCGAGACAGACCATTTTTTTGCAATATCCGGTTGGACCGAGAGGTCGTCTCCGATTTTGACGAGGCCGTTGAACAGCTTGGCCGATATGGAGCCTCCTGTCACATCGACAATAAGGGCAGGATCAAGGGTGGTAGGATTTGTACCAAGCCTGTAACAGATATAGCCCGGCATACGGTTCCGGGACGAACAGGACGTTATAAGACACGCGAGGCACGTCAGCAGGGCAACGAAACATGCCAAATAGCGTCTCTTCATAAACTGCTTTAAGTATGCTGTCTCAAAACCTCAGGAAGGCTCCGATGCTTCCCGCCTCCTGCAATTTTCTATTTTCATGCGCCACCTCGATCAGCGCTCCCTGTTCAACCGCTTTCTGGGCTATAAGATCGACGACGTATTTCGCCTCCTGCATTTCCCCATTGCAGAACGGACATGACGATGCGTCCTGAACAGTAAGATAGCCGCACTGCCTGCATGAAATGCCGGAATGTTTATACCCTTTGAGGAAAACGAGTTTCATGACGCGGCCCTCCTGTAATGCGTTCAGGACGTTTTCTATGCCGACGACGGCGTTTTCGTTCTTCATGGCTTTTGTCAGCAGATCATCGATATCCTTTTCCTCTTTCTTCCTCTCGTACGAGTGTACTATGGGTTCGGTTTTCTCGAGTATCTCCTTGCTGTTTGCAAACATCTCCGCCTGAAATGTTCCCATGACCTTTTCCGCTATTGCCTGAGGAAGCATATTCTTGACCTTCGTTACCGCCTCCTCCGAGCCGCCGATAATCATGCGTCCCACATACTCTCCGGAAAGGAACGGATCGAGCTGTTTAATCACGTCCTTCAGGTGAAGGCCTACATGGTAATCGATATGCCTTTCATAACTTTTTCCCGAGAGGGAGAACCACCCTCCCTTCTTGTGTCTGCCCGGAACGTCGTCGGAATGCACCTCCGAGTATTCTTCTATCTCGCCCAGATGGACGAGAAATATCCTTGCGGATTCCCTGTCCACAAGGAGTATGGCGTATCTCTGATAGTTGTCGAGGATATCGAGGAGCGGCTTAATGTACGGTATGTTATCAACGATGATTTCGTTTTTGAACGGGACCGAGAGATGAAATTCCTTCCAGAAATTCCTCTCCTGAGAGCTTAGGACGGCAAGACCTTTCCTGAATATTTTCTTGTTTGTCAGAATATAAGATTCGACCTTCTCAAAATCGCCCGATACCTTTTTCAGTACCGCCTTGTCCAGCTTATCGGCCGTTTGTTTAAGCATGCTTTTGACATGTATTGCATAGTTGTCTTTCACGTTCGTCATCGGGTTGACGTTCAGATAAAGACTTACAAAAAAAACGCCTTCCCCACGCATCTTCGCGATCTCCCTGAGTTCTTCTCTGCTAAGCATGTTCTCCTCCTTCTATATGCCGGAATATTTCGAAAACTGACAAAAAGAGGGCCAGTACAAGAGGCCCCATGATGAACCCCACAAATCCGAATAATTTTATCCCTCCAAGCACGCTGAAAAAAACGGCAAGAGCAGGCATTTTCGTTCTTCCGCTGATGATAATAGGCTTAAGGACATTGTCCACCATGCTGATACCGAAAAACCCGACCAGAAGCAGAATAAATCCCTTTGCATACAACCCCTGAACAAAAAGATATACCGTCATGGGACCCCATATGGAGAATGTGCCGAGCACCGGCAAAAAAGACATAATGGAAATAGCAGCTCCCCATAAAACCGGTGATGCGATGCCGAGGAGAGAAAATGTGACGCCCCCTATAAATCCCTGAACTACAGCAACCACAACACCGCCATAGACGGTGGATATGACCATGTCTTTTGTTTTTGAGAAAAGCCGGTTCTTGTCTTCCTCGGAAAAAGGCAGATAGTCCCTTATTCTCGACAGGAAATCAGGACCGTCCCTGAGAAAGAAAAAGACCGCCAGAAGCATAAAAAGAAAATCTATGATAACGTCTGCGATATTTGCAATGCCTGACGAAAGCGCGCCCTTAACGTTCTTGCCGATGTCTTTTAAACTCTCGCTGAACGTGTCGCTGTTTCCGATGATTTCGATTCCCAAAGATGACTGGATCCGGTAGACCAGCTTCATAATCTTTGATTCGGTAACAAAATCCCTCGCCGAATCCAGCATGCCCTTATTGATACTCTCCGTAAAATTCCCTATCTCATCGATAAGAATAAAAGAGAGATAGGTGAAAGGGCCGAGCACCAACAGGATCACCATAACCACCGTGAGAATCGATGCCAGGGTTTTGAACCTGAGGCTTTTTGTCAGAAACACATAGACCGGGAAAAAGACGATCGAAAATACAACCGCCCATGCAATCGAATTCAGAAACGGATGAAGTATCCGGTATGTCAGGTACCCGAGAACAGCAACCAGAAAGATCGATGTTGCAGCATAAAACCTGTTTGCCGTCATTTCGCCGCCCTTATAAAACCGCGGAAAAGACTCAATGAGAGCTTATTGTCCGGAAGACGCTCCGGATGCCACTGCACACCGACGAGAAAAGGGTAATCCTTCTTGAAATATGCCTCTATCACGTTATCCTTTGAATAAGCAAATGCAGAAAGGCCGTTTCCAAGCCGCTTTATTGCCTGGTGATGTGTGCTGTTTACAGAAAACCTGCCCTCTTTCAAAAACCTGTTTTCTGTTATCACAATTATATGATAGTCTTTTTTATGATCAATTTCTACCGGTGCCGCGTATTCGAGATCCTGATGGAGCGACCCTCCGAAAAATACGTTTATCAACTGCATTCCGTAACATATTCCGAGGACCGGCTTTCCGAGTTCCAGTACCTTTCCGAGCAATGCAAATTCGAAATCGCTTCTCTGTCTCGACACCGGTTTTACTCCGCACAGCATGCTCTCATGGTAATAAAACGGGTCAAGATCGTTTCCACCCGGGACTATAAGCCCGTTAATGTTCTTTGCGTATAACGAGGGATCCCCTGCGGAGGGTATCAGCACAGGTACGCCTCCTGCCTTAATGACCGCGCCGCAGTAATAGTGTTTGACGCGCAAATATTCTCCCTCAAAATCCGTTGTTATGCCGATTACCGGATGAGCCGGCATGATTTTAACCCGTACCATGCCTCAATATCCTTCCACCGCGCAGACCGGTCGGTTCTCCGTCGTTCACAGCCAAAACACCGTTTATGATGACATTGCTGATCCCCTCCGGCTTCAGAAACGGTTCCATGAAAGTCGCCCTGTCAATTATTTTTTCCGGATCGAATACGACTATATCGGCATATGCGCCTTTTTTCAGAACGCCTCTGTTCCGAATGCCGAATGTCTCTGCGGGGAGCATGGTTACCTTGTGGACCGCATTTTTCAGACTCATCAACCCGCTGTCTCTCACATAGGTTCCAAGGAACCTGGGAAAACTGCCGAAGCCTCTCGGATGGGGTTTCCCCTTGCAGGCAGGACCACTCGTCGACCGCGCCGAACTGTCGGTGCCGATCATGACATACGGGAGCGAGAGGAACTTCCTGAGATTCTCCTCGCACATCGATGAAAATATTGCACCGGGCCTCAGTTCTTCTTCAACGAGCACACTCAGGAGCATATCCACAGGTTCCAGCCCTTTTTGCTCCGCAATCCATGCAATGCTTTTGCCTTCCATCCAGCTGTTTTTCTCGGAAACGACCGTCGCAACGGTTATATTTTCCCAGTAGCGCATTTCAGGGTGTTCATCCGATATTTCCTGCTTTATCCTCTTCCGGGTTTCAGGAACTCTCAACCTCTCCATCTCTTTTTTTGCGCCTCCATCATATGCCCATGCCGGCAATACGGTATCGAGGTCGGTAGACGCAGCAGTGTAAGGGTACCTGTCGCAGGTAATACAAACCCCGCCTTTCCTTGCCCCGTCTATCATCGAAACGGCCCGGTCGATCTTGTGCCAGTTCTTCTCCCCGCTTGTTTTTATATGAGAGATGTGCGCCTTGATCCCGGACTTTCGTCCGATCCGTATGATCTCCTCAACAGATTCCAGCAATTGATCGCCTTCGCTCCTCATATGGGACGCATAAATGCCGAATCCGCCCGAATTGCCGCTCACGCCCCGTTCTTTTCGGGCAAAAGACGGGTGGAGAGATTGCATGGCCGATCGATTTTTATACGACCGGGCGAGGGAATCACAAAGTTCGATAAGTTCTTCTGTATCGGAATACAAGCCGGGCGGATATATCAGTCCCGAAGAGAGCCCGACCGCTCCTTCATTCACAGATTCCTCAAGGAGAGCGACCATCTTCTTTTTTTCCGTTGATGACAATCTCCTGTTGTCATATCCCGCAACGCACGCTCTTATGTTGCCGTGTCCGGCAAGCGTGACAAAATTCATGCAGATAGTCATTTTTTCGAGTATTTCGAAATACTCCCCGAGGGTTGTCCAGCGCTCGCGAATGCCGAGTTCTCCGAGGTCCGCCTCTCTTTGCTCTAATGCCCTCCCGTAGAGCGGCGCGGAGGAAAGTCCGCAGTTTCCGTTTATCTCTGTTGTTATCCCCTGGCAGACCTTGCCTTCTGCACGCGGGTCGGCAAGCAGGATGAAATCGGAATGTGCGTGGGTATCGATAAAGCCTGGCGCAACAGCCATATCCCTTGCGTTTATTATTGTTACCGGTTTACTGCGGCTATGCGATGCGGCGGATGCAGTCTGCCTTTCGATAAATGCGATCCTATCCCCTGAGACGCCGATGTCCGCACAAAAGGCTTCCCTGCCCGTGCCGTCGTACACTGTTCCGCCTTTTATCAGGACATCAATACCCATCAGTCGCATAACTTATATCCGCCTCATATTCCATCTCAATTCACCTTTCATCCTTGCTCCTCTCATCCTCTTTGAAGAAACTCTCGGGGTCCCGGATGGTTCTTATAAATAAAGGCACGAGGAACGTTGACAAAGCCTTTGCGCGGTCCCAGAAACCCTTCATATTACTGTTTTGCATTCCCTCCCTGTATGCTTCCCCGATCTGAGCTTTCAGTTTTGGAAGAGATTTCAACGTAAGCCCCATTGTTGAAAAGAACTCGCTCACAGGTACCCCGATCCGCCCGAAAGGTGAAAGGATATTTGCAAAGGCCCGAATGAGGAGATCGAAACCGGTTGTCGCAGTCAAAACCTTTGCGCCGGCTATCATGAAAAAAAGCCTCATAGTCCTGAGGGAGGCTATATCTATTCCTTCCTCTGTTATAAGAAGCGGTCCGGCCTGGTGAATTACCCTTCCCTGGTGAAACAGCAGGTTGCCGAGAAAGGTAAAAACCAAAAGAATGCTGACCGGAATCCATCCGCTGACAACAGATTTAAAAGGCACCCTCAGAAGCAGTATCAATATCCCGATAAAAAAAACCGAATAAACGGCAAGACTTTTTACAAAGAACAGGCTTATGACGAAAACTATATAGAAGAGAATCTTGATTTCAGGAAGCAAAGGTTACCTGTAATACGCCTTATCGCTGCTGTATCCGACGACCTTCTGGACCACCGGCGCAGAGGTAAGATAGACATTGAGACCATCGGCAATCGCTTCCGCGATATGCATCCTGTAGGAATCCTGCGATAGCAGACTCTCCTCTTCCGGGTTGCTTATAAATGAGACTTCAACGAGGACCGAGGGCATTTTTGCGCCGAAGAGCACATAGAAGAGCGCCTGCTTGACGCCGAGGTCCGTGACATCCCCATGGCTATTGTAAAGGCCCGACACCAGGGACTTCTGTATATAATGAGCAAGTTTGATCGATTCATCGCGCTTATTTTCCCTCATGAGGCCGCTTAAGATCGTGTCAACGTCGTTCATCTCCTTGTTCATCGCCTTCATTTTTTTCAGTGATATCGCGTTCTCCCTGGCTGCTACCTTCAGGGCTTCTTCATCATCCGTCCAGTTAAGGAGATATGTCTCTATGCCTCTGGCGCTTCTTCGCGGACTTGCGTTCGCGTGAATTGATACAAAGAGATCGGCATTTTTCTTGTTCGCTATTGCTGTCCTTTCCTCAAGCGGTATAAAGACGTCCTTTTCCCTTGTTAAATAGACTTCATTGAACGGGTCGGCCTTCAGGATTTTTTTCAGCTTTAGGGCTATATCAAGCACAATGTCCTTCTCGTAAAGGTTGCTGGGACCGACTGCGCCCGGGTCATGTCCGCCGTGTCCCGCATCGATTACTATCTTCCTCCCGATAATTCCCGCGGACGGCGTTTCCGCCTTCTTCATCTTTCCGTATAAATCAACCACCAGCCTTGCGGGGTCGTCGATGAAGAAAGATTTTAAATCCGATATCTCTTCGATGTCGAAGACAACTCTCACAAGATCGCTGTTGAATTGCCCTGCCCTCACCGCCTTCAATATACCGTCTCCAACCGGAAGGCTGGTCCTGATCTCCCGGGATATGGAAGAGTTTCTCAGGTCGAAATATATCCGTTCGGGATTTGAAAGACGGTTGCTGGAGAATTCGACAGACCCGGAAAGATCGATCACCACCCTCGTGTAATCAGGCGACGAAAAATACCGTATGTCCTTAACATCTACCTTCTGTTCGGCAGATAAAATGCCAGGCGAAAAAACGAACAGCATGAGAACAGCGTACCGGGACAATCTTTTGATGTTCAATATGAGGTTTAAAAACAATTCTTGTTCTCCAAACCTCTTTTCTGTTTCTATGCAGCCTGGACAGATGTTATTTCCGGAATCTCTCTCTTCAGGTTCGCCTCAACCCAATTTTTGAGCGTGAGTGTGGCCATCGGACAAGTCCCGCATGCGCCCTTTAATTTTACGTATACAACTGTATCTTTTATTTCAACGAGTTCGATGTCTCCGCCGTCCCGCTGAAGACCTGCTTTTATCTTTTCCAGAACTCTTTCAACATCTTCCCTTACCATTAAAACCTCCATATTTTTATTAAATATATAATATTACACTTTTATATTCAAGTTTTTATTTAAAAGAATTCCCTGAGTTTATAATTATGGAAATTGAGCCAAACCCAAGAAACATGTTCCCCCGTAAGCCTGATTTAAGATATATTAAAAGACTATGCGTAAGACAAATGTGATTTTAATGTTGATGTGCATCTGCCTGTTTCAGTGTATTCACGCGCCTGCATCGGGCATCATTTCCGACGAAGGCATATGTTTGCCGGAGCCCGAGAATTCATCTCAATGCGAAGATGCCGGGGATCCGGTTAAAGACGTGTTGCCTCCCGAGCAGGACAAAAAAGAGTTGAGGGTCTCCGATATACAAAAAAATGCTGAAGCCCGGGAAATCATAGTGCATTTCTTCTGGGGAGACGGTTGCCCCCATTGCGAAGAGGAAAAGCTCTTTCTTAATGAAATGAAAAAGAAGTATCCAGGGCTGAAGATCATCGATTATGAAGTTTGGTACAATAAAGAAAATGCTCTCATTCTCTCCGGAATGGCAAAAGCTTTCAATGCTAAAGCCTCCGGCGTGCCCTTTACCTTTATCGGTGAAAATGCATTTGTCGGCTTCTCGAGACATACAAAACAAGAGATAGAAGAGTCCGTCCGTGCATGCCTTCTGTCGCAGTGTATCGACTCCATCCAGGTGTTGTCCGGAAAGATACCCACCGCAGTGTCAGAACGAATACCGGTAATAGGCACGACAACGGAAAAAGCCGATACTCTGGAGTGCACTGAAAAGAACAAAACAGTATATATCCCATGGATCGGCAACCTCGACGCTCTGGAGACGTCACTTCCCCTCATGACTCTGATAATCGCCGGAATGGACAGCTTTAATCCTTGTGCATTCTTCATACTTCTCTCCCTTATGGGACTCCTCATCCATGCCCGGTCACGCAGGAAGATGCTCCTTATCGGGAGTGTGTTCGTCTTCTTTTCCGGCTTTATTTACTTTATCTTTATGGCAGCATGGCTAAACCTGTTTCTTATTATGGGACAGGTGGATGCCATCACAAAGATAGCTGCTTCGATTGCAATAATCATCGCATTAATCAATATAAAAGACTTTTTTGTATTTAAAAAGGGGGTCTCTCTGACCATCCCCGACAGCGCCAAGCCAAAACTTTTTGACCGCATGAGGAAATTGCTGAAGTCCACTTCCATAGCATCAATACTCATAGGGACGGCTGTTCTGGCCATTGCCGCCAATGCCTATGAATTATTGTGTACCGCAGGCTTTCCGATGGTATTCACCAGGATTCTTACATTGAACAATCTTTCATCCTTTTCTTACTACCTGTATCTTGTTTTCTATAACATTATTTATGTTATTCCACTGTCGGTAATGGTAATCATGTTCACCATAACGCTCGGCAAGAAGAATCTCACCGAATGGCAGGGCAGACTCCTAAAACTGGTGTCCGGTAATATGATGCTCGGACTCGGAGGGATTCTGATGTTCAATCCCGCAATCTTGAGCAACGCCTTTGTATCGCTCCTCCTGATGACCGGAGCAGTCGTTGTATCGGCTGTTATAGCTTTTTTCATGAGAAAATTCAAATAGGGAATCACTGATGATAAAAGTCATGTTTCTCTGCACTGCGAATTCCTGCCGCAGCCAGATGGCGGAAGGTTTCGCATGGGAATTCGGGAAGGGAATAATAGAAGTACACAGCGCCGGTCTCATGGCTGCGGGTGTCCATCGGCGGGCCGCAGCAGTTATGAAGGAAGCAGGCATTGATATATCAAAACAAAAATCAAAAGAGATCGATGAAAACCTGCTCAAACAGATGGACATAATAGTCACGCTTTGCGTTAACGCGGAAGAATATTGCCCGAGGACGCCCCCGGGTATTACACGCATTCACTGGCCGATCAGGGACCCCGTCGGCACATTGGGCAGCGAAGAGATGATCATGAGGGATTTCAGGCGCGCGAGGAACGAGATAAGAGAGAAGGTCGAGGGCCTGATAAAGGATATCAGTTGCAAAACTTTCAATTTGTGAGGCAGATATGATGAAAAAGCTTTTCCTGAGACACCTTAAAGCCCTATACGTTCAGGACCATTTAATCGGCATCACTGAACCTCACCAGCGTGCCTTTCCTTGCGGTCCCGTATCTGAAGATCGTAATCCCTTTGCAGCCTTTTTCATATGCAAGAAGGAACGCCTTTGCGACATCCTCTTTTTTGGACCTGTAAGGCATATTAATGGTCTTCGATACCGCGTTGTCAGTATATTCCTGAAAACTGGCCTGCATCTCGATATGGTCTTCAGGAGGAATCTCGTGTGCAGTCTTGAAAAGCCTTTTTATACCGGCAGGCGCCTCTCTTATCCCGCGTAAATTTCCTTTTTCCACTACTTTTTTCTTCAGGTCTTCGCTGTAAAAACCTCTCTGTCGGGCGGCCCTGAAAAAGTACCTGTTCATTTCATAGAGTTCCGTGTCCAGTATGAGCCTCTTGTAGGCAAGGGCAAAAAAAGGCTCGATGCCGCTCGAGCAGTCCGCGATAATCGAGAGGGTACCCGTAGGCGCAATCGTTGTTGTCGTGGCGTTCCTGACTCCGGGCATGCCGGGCGCATCGTATATCGAACCTTTGAAATTGAGGAAGACACCACGCGCTGCGGCAAGCTCAACCGATGCCTGTCGCGCCGCATCCCTTATGAATTTCATCAATTCCCCGGCGAGGCTGAATGCTCTTTTGTGGTTATAGGGTATGCCGAGCAGCATCAGCATGTCGGCCCATCCCATAACGCCGAGCCCTATTTTCCTGTTACCCTTATGCATCTGCTCTATCGCGGGGAGTGGATATTTATTCACATCTATAGCGTCATCAAGGAACCTTACCGAGGTTCTTATATCTTCTGAAAGCCGCTCAAAATCTATTCTGTGCCCTGTTTTTTTTACAGCAGATATTTCGTTGTCGAGAATCGAATGTCTCACATATTTCGACAGATTTATCGAACCCAGGACGCATGCCTCATAGGGAAGCAGCGGCTGCTCGCCGCACGGGTTCGTCGATTCCATCGTACCGATATGTGGAGTCGGATTTGCGATATTTATCCTGTCGATGAAAACGATGCCCGGGTCGCCTGTCTCCCATGCGCTCTGCACCATCTCATCGAATACTGCTTTCGCCCTCATCTTTCCGGCTGTGGTCCCGCTTCGGGGATTGATCAGGTCGTATTCAGCGTCTGTTTTGAGAGCATCGAGAAATGCATCCGTCACCGCGACGGAAATATTGAAGTTGGTGAGTTCACCCTCCGACCTCTTGATTTTTATGAACTCCACTATATCGGGATGGTCGACCCGGAGAATCCCCATATTCGCCCCGCGTCTTGCCCCGCCCTGCTTTATCACTTCTGTTGCAGTGTTATAAATCCTCATGAAGGAGACAGGACCGCTCGCTATGCCGCCTGTTGATTTGACGATATCCGCCTTCGGACGCAGCCGTGAAAACGAAAATCCGGTGCCGCCCCCGCTCTGAAGAATCAGGGCGGCATTTTTCAGGGTATCGAATATGGAATGCATTGAATCGCCGACAGGAAGCACAAAACATGCGGCAAGCTGTCCCATGTCCTTGCCCGCATTCATCATGGCCGGAGAATTGGGAAGGAACCTGAGGCCGGTCATCAATGCATAGAACTTCTCTTCCCACTCGACAGAGCTGCCGCCATACAGACTTTCCGCAAAAGCAACGGTCCTCGCAACCCTCCTGAACATCTCCTCAGGGGTCTCGACGACAGTACCCTCCTCGTTCCTCAGCAGATACCGCGCCTTCAGGACTTTCAATGCATTCTCCGTCAGTTCCATGAGACAATTATATCAGAAAAAAAGGGAGCCCAAGCTACAGACTTGAGCTCCATCATAAAAAACAATCTGAATAGAGTCTGTCCATAAACTCAGGGTNNCCGTCCGTCGATACTTAAGACGGATGACCGGAGGATCCATTAAACCATTGAAAAGAATGGATTCCCGCCTTCACGGGAATGAAGCCTTTTTATCGGAATCGTACTTTATGGACAGACTCTAAACAGCACTATAGCCGCAACAGTCTCTACTGCTTCTTCCTCGCCTCCAGCTTGTTCAGAGCATTGATATAAGCCTTGGCAGCTGCTACGATGATGTCAGTGTCGGCGCCGTGGCCGCGTGCAGTCCCCCCGTCTTCCTCAAGCGAGACAACAACCTCTCCTAAAGCGTCCGTGCCGCCGGTAATTCCTTTCACCTCGAATTTCAGCAGCTTGCTCTTTGTATTCGTAACCGACGCGATAGCCTTATAGGTTGCGTCGACAGGTCCGTCGCCATACTCCAGCTTGTCCAGGACTTCATCACCAGCCCTAAGTTTAATCGCTGCCGTGGGTTTCTGATTGACGCCGCTTACAATGTACAAATCAACGAGGCTGTATATCTCCGGCGCCTTTGCCACGCCTTCTGAAATCAGGGCCTCGATGTCTTCATCGAATATCTCCTTCTTCTGGTCGGCAAGCTTTTTAAAACGTTCGAATACTTCATTCAGTTCATCGCCTTCAAGGCTGTAGCCGAGTTCTTTCAACCTCGTTTTAAAGGCATGCCTCCCCGAATGTTTCCCAAGTACGAGCTTTGCAGAATAAAGACCGACACTCTCCGGCCTGATGATCTCATAGGTGGATTTTTCTTTCAGGAGCCCGTCCTGATGTATGCCTGATTCATGGGCAAAGGCATTCGATCCGACGATCGCCTTATTCGGCTGGACGGAGATTCCAGTTATCTTGGTGACAAGCCTGCTGCTCCTCATGATCTCCTCTGTATTAATCTTCGTGTCGGCATTAAAAACATCCCGCCTCGTCCGCAGCGCCATGACAACCTCTTCCATGGAGCAGTTGCCCGCCCGCTCGCCGATGCCGTTTATCGTACATTCGATCTGACCGGCGTCGTTCAGCACTGCTGCAAGGGAATTGGCAGTTGAAAGTCCGAGGTCGTTATGGCAATGGACCGCGATAACCGCCTTGTCTATATTTCCGACTTTTTCATGGATGGCCTTTATCATTGCACCAAATTCAGAGGGAATGCTGTATCCGACTGTATCGGGTATATTAACCGTTGAGGCCCCTGCTTCAATAACAGCCTCGACAATCTCGCAGAGATACTCTATGTCGGTTCTCGTAGCGTCCATGGGAGAAAACTCAACATCGTCAATAAAGCTTCTGGCGAGACTGACCATCTCGACAGACCTTTTCAGCGCCTCTTCCCTTGTGACCCTGAACTGGTATTTCAGGTGTATGTCCGAGGTTGAGTGGAAAGTGTGTATCCTCTTCTTAGGCGCATCCTTCAGCGCCTCCCAGGCGGCCTTGATGTCTTCTTCCCTTGCGCGTGCAAGACTGCATATGACCGGCCCTTCCACCTCATTGCCTATTGTTTTTATCGCCTCAAAATCGCCCGGGGAACTGAAGGCAAACCCGGCCTCGATGATATCGACACCGAGTCGCGCAAGCTGCTTTGCAACGGTCACCTTTTCCTGCACGTTCATCGACGCTCCCGGCGACTGCTCGCCGTCACGCAATGTAGTATCGAATATTTTGATTAATCTCATTCCGCTGCACCTGCCTTGTTCATTTTTCTTCTTCTCCTAGTAAAGAGAACAGCATTCTCAATTATACCGCCAAACAAATAAACCATTGCAAATATAAAAAGCGAGATCGAGGGATGTGTTACTACGAGCATCAGCACAATGATGAATGCCACAAGAATCCAGAAAGGCTTCCGCCTCCTGAAGTCCAGCTCCTTTGCACCATGATAGCGCAATGTGCTCACCATAAGCAGCGACAGGATGACTGCCAAAAGAAGAATAAGCAGGTTTCTTCCCGGACCTGTATTCCATACTTCATAATAAAAAAGCACCAGAGTTGCGACAATGGACGCTGCAGCAGGGATAGGCATACCGGTAAATGATTTCGATTCAGCAGAACCCATCTGAACGTTATATCGCGCGAGCCTCAGCGCGCCGCATGCCATGAAAAGGAACGCAACCGCCCACCCTATCCTTCCGAACGGCGCAAGCGCCCATTTGTATAGCATGACTGCAGGAGCGACGCCGAAGGCGACGAGGTCCGAGAGAGAATCCAGTTCTATACCGAACCGGGTAGTGCTGTTGGTAAGCCGTGCAACCCATCCGTCGAGCCCGTCGAAGATAGTTGCTATAAGGATAGCCCATGCAGCATGCTCATAATTGCCATCGAGAGATGCAAGTATTGAATAAAATCCAAAGAGCATGCCGCACAGCGTAAGGGTGTTCGGCAGTATATATATTCCCTTTCTCATTTTGTAATTATAATAAAAACAGTGATTATTTGCTTAAAAACATTCCCGCACAACGCTAAATAGTGTCTTTCCATATAATAGTGTCTGTCCATATAAATGAACTACCCCGTAAGCTGCGAGGTATCCTAAATCTCCCCTCCCTTGATGGGAGGTCCGTCAATACGTAAGACGGAAGGGGTTGGGGAGGGTGTTAAAATATACAGTTTATAGACATACTCTAAAATATATTGGCTTGGTTGTGAAAATAATAGCCCGACTATCGGTATAATATATGCTAATAATTTTTTTAAAGGATATTCGCAATAGTGAAGGAATCAACCTTAGTCAGCGTCTGACAGCAGCTTGTTGAAAAATGCCGACCCCCAATTTATTTGAGAGGTAACAGAATAGTGACTGAAAGAAGCGTGATCCGGCAAAACGAAGATAAAAAAATCCGTATATGGGGTATGCTTTGCCATCTGACCGCGCTGTTAGGTGTTATCGGCATTCCCTTCGGCAATATCGCAGGACCGCTGATCATATGGCTGCTTAAAAGAAATACTTCCCCATTTGTCGATGAACAGGGCAGAGAATCACTGAACTTCCAGCTTTCGATGACACTGTATGCCCTGATTGCGGCGCTAATGATTTATTATTTGAAAATCGGAATCTTCCCGCTGTTTATCATTGCAAGTATCAATTTCATACTCGTCATTATCGCTTCCTTGAGATCTTTCAGCGGCGATACCTATATCTATCCGCTCAAGATACAGTTTATTAAAAAGGCCGGGAGAAAGCCTGAATAATGGATTCATTATTATCACATATTATACAAGGGGAGGAGTTATATGGCTGATGAACATTCTTTCGATATCGTGAGCAGAGTCGATTTACAGGAGGTCTCCAATGCAGTGCAACAGGCGGCGAAAGAGATCAGCCAGCGGTTTGACTTTAAGGGAAGCAAAAGCAGCATAGAACTCAATAAGGATAAGGCTGAAATCATTCTTGCCTCTGACGATGAGTACAAACTTAAGAGCCTTACAGAGATCCTGAAGGCCAAGCTCGTTAAGCGGAACGTGTCCTTGAAGTCCCTGAATTTCGGAAGCATAGAAAAAGCAGGCGGCGACACCGTCAGGCAGTCGGTCTCCCTCCAGCAGGGCATATCTCAGGAAAGGGCCAGGGAAATCATAAAACTTGTCAAA
>DCVG01000055.1:17860-19422 GCA_002328665.1 Nitrospiraceae bacterium UBA2194 | reverse complement strand
TTTGACGACCTCGGCTGTACTTTTACCTTTATGACAATGCCCCTTTTCGACCTCGTGAAAGGTATCATAATCAGTATAATGTTAACATATCAATATGCACGGGAACAGGTGTTCTCCGGCATGCCGCTGGAATTTATGTTTTATGAGATCCAAATCCCGATATAGAATCTGCATAGCATTGACCGGCCTGTCATTGCGAGAACCCGAAGGGTTCGTGGCAATCCGAGCTTCGCAGGCGAGATGCTTCGCTATGCTTGCAATGACAATTTTCCATATCGGGATTTCGGGGAGAATGTCTTATTGTAGTCTTGCGCTCTTTATGGTAAATATATAAAAATACTTTTTTAAGACGGTCGTTAAAGGCGCGAGACAATCTTTGGTGATACTTAAAAACAAAAAGGAGGAGATCATGAAAAAAATCTTTACAGTATTATTGGTAGTTTCCCTGTCCGTCCTGCTTTTCGGGTGTACCGAATACCATGCCAAGGGTGCAGGCGCAGGAGGCCTTCTCGGAGGTGTTGCCGGAGCGCTCCTTGACAGCAAGAACCCGTGGCGCGGCGGTATTATCGGCGCTGCAATCGGAGGCATAGCCGGTGCAACCCTGACTGATATCTCCATGCAGGCGTCAAGAGAAGCTGCAGCTTCCGGACAACCGGTGGAGTATAGAACAACAGACGGACGCGGTGTCTACAGGGCGGACCCTGTATCTGTCGATGAGCAAACAAGATGCAAAAAAGTTCGCGAGCGGGTATGGGAAGACGATAGACTCATAAAAGACCAGGTGAAAGAAGTATGTGAAGGCGAGAAGTTCGAAAGGACGTATTAAAAAAGTAGCCGGCGCTTTGCGGGGATAACACCTGCGGAGCGCCGCATCTCCCCTCCGAAATTCCTGATTAACCCCGGCAACTTTTTCATAAAACTCTTTAGGGCATATTGCCTCATGCAGGGACAAATTGTCTTATGGGCTTTTAAGATTCATGAAAAATTATACAATTAAAACAAGATGTTATATTCTGGCACTCCTTTTGCATTTTACTTAAGTGAAATAAAATTATCGTCAGGGAGGTAGCCCTGCAGGAGATAATTATAATTTCCTGCGCGTCGGTTTATAAACACCATATATACAATAAGGAGGACGAGAAGATGGTAAGTTATGCAAAAGAAACAGAAGATCTGGTGAAGGTTCTTAACGAATGGAAGTCCCTGGAGGATGAAACTATCCGACTCGCTGATCAACTGAACTCCAAGTCGGACAATTCTTTCATTAAGGTGAACATGGAGATGATCCGGCGGGATTCGGAAAAACACAAAGCCATGCTGCAGTTTGCGATTGATGCATTGACGAGAGAAAGCGGTCATTTATCGCCGCAGGATCTTATTCCGCTGAGCGAGGTTCTGGAGAGACATCTCCAGGCGGAAGCAAAATCAATGGGACTTGCAAATACCGCTTTAACAAAGAACAAGGACATGTTCGTTGGTTTCATCATCTCTTATCTTCTGGCTGACGAAGTGAAGCATCACGAAATGCTGACCAGGCTCGATCAGATGAAGGGAAAGGTGTA
>DCVG01000055.1:0-17698 GCA_002328665.1 Nitrospiraceae bacterium UBA2194 | reverse complement strand
GTCTCTGCGAGTCTGCTCAGAGGTGATGCCTGCACCGTAAACTTCAGCATATGAAAATATGCATCCAGTGCGCAGAAATAATATCCTGAGTGAATGCCCATATCTTTTGTCTTTAATGAGAAGAGTTTCAGCGCTGTCTCCGCACAATCATGATATCTTTTCTCGCCGGTCATGGAATAAAGTTTCAGCAGAAGTATGATGCCGAGCGAGTTGGCCGCGGGATGAGGAATGTCTTCAATACCCTTGAGCCTTATCCCGAGGACCTCTGTATCAGTATCAAAGAAGCCGCCGCTGTCGTTATCCCAGAAGTTCTCCAGGCACAAGACCATCAAAGTCTCTGCCTGCTTATGATAAGATGAATCGCCCGTTACCTCATAGGCGTTGATCAAAGCCTCTAATAAGTAAATATAATCATCCAGTACGGCTTCTATTCCATCTGTGTGAAAAAGCCTGTTATCGACATAATGCTTCGTCAATATCTTTCCGAGAGTGGACAGTGCAAATTTCTTCAGATGCGCATCCTTCAATACCCTGAAAGACTTCAGAAAAGAGGTGATAAGCATCCCGTTCACGGACGTATATAATGTTTGATCAATAAAAGGTGATATGCGTCTGTTCCTTTCCTTTAACAGTTTTCCCTTGCCTGAATTTATTATCTCCGAGACCTTTTGCTCATCGATTCCGGTCTTATTGGCGATGTCGCCTGCTTCCATTGCGGCAAACAGGACCTTCTTTGATTTATCATGATGCATGGAACCGCGTTCATGGAATAAGTGAAGATTCAGTATCCGGTATTCTTCTTCACTCAGGACACTCCTGAGTTCTTTTTCCGTCCAGGTAAAATATCCTCCCTCGTCCCCGGGTGAAACGTCGGCGTCCTGGCTTGCGTAAAATCCTCCGCCGGGGTCGGAGAGGGTATTTTTCAGAAAGCGTATGATTCCCCGGGCGACTTCCATGAAATACTCATTGCCGAATACGGCATATGCGTCGAGATAATTCCTGAGAAGCCAGGCGTTGTCGTCCGCCAACTTCTCGAAATGAGGAATAATCCACGCCTCATCGACCGAATACCGGTGAAAGCCGCCACCGATCTGATCATGAAACCCGCCCTTTGCCATTGATTCAAGGGTCTTTTTGATCGCATAACCATAAGATGCCATCCGGGTAAAAAAAAATCTGTTAATCAGAAATTCGACGGCACCCGGAGCAGGGAACTTCGGGGATGAGCCGAATCCACCGTTCGTAGCGTCGTACTGCGAGAGTATATTTATAACTGCGTTATCGATATAAGATTCTTTTATTTCCCCGGCTTCAAGGGGGTTTTGTTTGAGCGAATCTATCAGTCTCCCGCTGTATTCATCAACCGCCCACCTTTTGGAAGTATAAAAATCTGCAACTGACTTCAGCACCTTCCTGAACCCCGGCCTCCCGGGACTGTCCTCGGGCGGGAAATATGTACCGCCGAAAAAAGGTTTTCTGTCGGGTGTTAAAAAAACACTGAGAGGCCAGCCGCCTCCGAACCCCATGGCAGACACTGCGTTCTGATATCTCCTATCGATGTCGGGCCTTTCATCCCTGTCGAGCTTTACGCTTATAAAATTATCGTTGAGGAGCGTTGCGATCTCTTCGTCCTCGAAGCATTCCCTTGCCATGACGTGACACCAGTGGCACCATATGGCGCCGGAGCTGAGGAAGACGGGTTTATCTTCCTTTTTTGCTCTCTCAAAGGCTTCGTCGGACCACGGATACCAATCGATCTTCTGATGGGCGGAATGGCTGAGGTATGGCGACTTTTCTGACGCCAATCTGTTCATTTAGCTCTGATAATTTTCAGTGTTTCACGCATGAATGCAGGGAGGTCCGAAGGCTGCCGCGAAGTGACAAGGTTTCCGTCGACGACCACTTCTTTATCCTCATACACTGCACCGGCATCCTTCATCTCCTGCGCGACAGACTTGTAGCAGGTTGCATGTCTGCCCTTAAGCAAGCCCGCAGTGATAAGGGTCTGCGGGCCGTGGCATATCGCAGAAACGGGTTTGTTCCTCTGAAAAAAATGCTTCGCAATCTTGACGGCATTTTTGTCCTTTCGTATCGTTTCAGGCGCCTTTCCACCGGGCAGTAGCAGGATATCGTACTGATCAGGAACAATATCTCCAAGAGCTTTATTCGCTTCAACTTCATATCCGTGTTTCCCTTTTATCGGGCCTTTTTTGACAGAAGCGATATCGATGTCAAATCCCTCTTCTTTTAATCGGTAATAAGGTACGAGAAGTTCCGTATCCTCAAAATTGTCCGCGCTGATGATCAATACTTTCAATGGTTCCACCTTTCCTTCTATGAAGCTCCGCTTATGATACTCCGCCTAATCCCTTGAGCTGTGCAACGACGTGCCTCGAAGGCTGGGGAAGTCCGGCAATCTTCCAGGCTATGCTTGGATCCGGGAACTCCTCGTATGTACAGTTTCTCGGCTGATGGATATTGACGCATATCCCACGCGGAATCGGAAATGCCTCGAAATTCTTATAGTACTCCCTCATGAACTTCAAAATCCCGACCTTTTCTTTTGTCATGGGGCATTTTTTGATGATTCCTTCCCTTTCCGCCAGTATACAAGCTATCTTTTCATTCCAATCCTCGGGATGGACAAGATATCCCTCGTCATCCAGTTCGACCTTTGATCCTTCAACTTCAATTGTAGGCATATGGTACCTCCCTTTTTAAGATTTGAAAAACCCGAGACGTTCCATTTCATCGAACGCCCAATTGTCGGCGAGACGTTCATCCTGAATATCAGGGAACTTTGAGGCGAGTTCGCTCAAAAACAGATATGCAAGCTTTTTTTTGTCGGTATTCAGAAGATCAGCCCTGTCCAGGGAGACGTTATTCAACTGGCCGCGTATACTCAGCCCCCTGATCCTCTCCTCCATTGCAGTAAAGGATACATCTTCTTTAATAATCATCATAAAATTACCGCTGTTCCGGGAGATGAGTTTGAAAGGCTTTTCCGTATCTGTTTCGGATATACCGTTTGCTTCACACCATTTGGCGATATTGTCGACAAACAGTATTTCATCCGGAAGCAGGCAGCACGCTCCCATGAGATATCTGAACAGTTCATGATATTTCCTCGTGTTCATTTCTCCTGTTGAATGCCTTTCTGAACGAGCCTCATCCGCCTTGCCAGCTCCCTTAATGCATCGGCAAGGGTCATGCCATGGTCCATTAAATCTCTCACTACCTCAGCCTTCGAGAGTTCATTGACGGTCTTCTCACTTGTCTCATCTGTGAGACATATGTTTTCACCGGTCTCCATCTGCCGGGAGATGCACCCCTCTATTTGTTCAGGTGAAAATTTCCGCGCAATCTCCCTTATCTGCCTGATATCCATCTGATTTGAAGAGCAAGAGCGATGCCATGATATAACCTGTTGAATAAATTGTATTTTTATCTGTGAGGTGGTAATCCCTTCAGACAATTTGCCTGAATGACAGGGCAATATGCCTCACAGGAAAAGCTTTTTCATCAGAGCTGCTCACAGATTGAATAAAAGTTATGCAACTGATGGGATAACCTGAGAACATTTGATATAATCCTTAGTACATATAATCAGAACTGCTTCAACATATAAGCCGATAAATATATGCAAAAAGAAAACGTTTACGATTGTATCATCATAGGAGCGGGTCCCGGGGGGTTGCAGGCCGCGATTTATCTCGGCAGATACAACAGGAATGTCCTTCTCATAGACAGAGGAGGCGGCAGAACCTTTCACGCGAAGCATATTGCGAATTTTCTCACCCATGAGATGATATCAGGAAAGAAGATTGTGGAAACCGGTCTGGGACAGGCAGGAAATTTCAATGTTCGAATCGAGAAAGGACGTGTTGAAAGGGTTCTGAAAAAAGAGAACTTTGAAGTATATATGCGGGATGACAGACATTATGCAAGATTTGTGATAGTATCCTCGGGCGGTTACGATGATCTGCCGGCCATTGAAAACATGCAAAAATTTCTCGGCGCCGGGTTCTTTACATGTGTTGACTGCGACGGCTATGAGACTACCGGGAAAAAATTAGCGGTATTGGGCAATTCGATACATACTGTCCGGCTGGCCTTTGCCATGAAGGAGGTGTTCACAAAGGATGTAAGGCTGATACTCCTTTCCTATGAACCTCCGGAGGATTTCAAAAGAGAACTGGAAAATGCAGGGATATCTTTGCTCAAGGGCATTCCCCTGAGGATTATCGGCGTAGAATTGATAGAGGCTTTAGAGTTGGAAGGCGGAAGCCGGGTTGAATGCGAGGTTATAATGGCTGATTTTGATCTTAAACTGAATGACGATTTTCTATCTGAGGTCCCATTGAAAAGAGACAGTCGTAACTATAAATATGAAACGAACCGCAACTATGAGTCTTCAGTTGGCGGGCTTTATATCGTCGGTCCTCTGAATACGGGGAATGATCAGGCAATTATAGCTGCCGGCGAGGGAGCAGTCGCGGCTATAGATATAAAAAACAGGCTCTTGGAAATTTAGAAAATAAACACTGAGAGGACGATTCCATGGAAGAAACCAAACTCAAGGTACTGGAACCCCGGGGGAAAGTCGGTCTCGTTGTTGTGATAACCGGGCATGGAAAAGGGAAAACAACATCAGCTTTGGGAATAGTGCTCAGGGCAGTCGGACATGATATGAAGGTCTGCATCATAGAGTTCATGAAAGGGGATATGTATTCAGGCGAAATCGACGGGATAAAAAGGCTGTCTCCGAATGTCGAACTCCATCTTACAGGCAAAGGCTTCTGCGGGATCATGGGCAATCCTTACCCTTTCGAGGAACACAGAGCCAATGCCCAGGATGCAGTAAGACTTGCAAAGGAAAAAATGCTGTCGGGGAAGTTCGATATTGTGATCCTCGATGAGATCAATAACGCCCTCAACCTGAAACTCATAGACCTTCCCCAGGTGCTCGATCTTATCGACAGCAGGCCGCCTCTCATGCACCTCGTTCTAACGGGCAGGGATGCACCAATGGAGCTTATTACAAGGGCGCATACCGTCACCGAAATGAAAGAGATCAAGCACGCCTACCGTCAGGGAATAGAGCCGCAGAAGGGCATCGATTACTGAAGCGGGATCAAATTCATGGGAAAAGTCATTCCTGAATTATTATTTAAATCTGCCGAACAATTTAAAGACAGGACCGCTTTCAACTATTTTGACCGGGAATGGAGGAAGATTACCTATGGAGAACTTCTCGGCAGAACAAAATCCATTGCATCTCACCTGATGAAGAGCGGAATACAAAAAGGTGACCGTGTTGCGATTATCTCCGAGAACAGGCCGGAATGGTGCAAGGCATACCTTGCAATTTCCATGTCGGCAAGTATTGCTGTTCCCATAGACGCCCAACTCGGGCCTGATGAAATAAGAAATCTTCTTGCCGACTCAGAGACAAAGTTGGTATTTCACAGTTTAAAGACGGAAGAGAATGTAAGGAAAGCCGTTGAAGAAGCAGGCCTGCAATCCATCGCTCTGATAAACTTCGATTCGCCTGTTTTTGGGGACATCTGCAGGACTGACGAAGTGAGGAATTACCCGGAGATTTCCGGAGAGGACATAGCTTCCATCATATATACCTCCGGCACAACAGGAGTGCCGAAGGGCGTAATGCTCACCCATGATAATTTTTGTTCCGATGCGGAGGCACTCGTCAAAGCGGGTATACTCCTGCATGATGACAGCGTGATCGGGGTGCTCCCCCTGCATCACACCTATCCGTTTATTGGGAACCTCCTTATACCCGTATTCCTCGGGATACCCGTCACCTTTCCACAGAGCCTGAAGGGGCCTGACATTATGAGTGCAATGAGAGAGCAAGGCGTAACCATTCTTGTCAGTGTGCCTCAACTTCTTGAATTGATACGCAACGGGATATTCAACAAGATCAAACAATTGCCGGGATCATTGCCGAAAATTATGTTCGCTGTTTTGGCTGCCTGCGGGAGTCTCAGACGGACCTTCCGTATCAACCCCGGCAAGGTTGTCTTCAGATCGGTCCACAGGGCACTCGGCGAGAAGTTCAGGTTCTCTGCCTGCGGGGGGGCCAAGCTCGATCCCCAGGTCATGAAGGACCTTGAGGCGCTCGGTTTGACAATCCTTGAAGGATACGGCCTGACCGAAACTTCGCCTGTAGTGGCGTTTAACCCGATAGAAAAGAGGAAGCCCGGCTCCGCAGGCAAGCCCCTCCCCTCAGCCGAGATAAAAATAGCGGATCCTGGAAAACAGAGGGAGCCGGCTGTCATGGAAGAGGGCGAAATTACGATAAGAGGGCCTATGGTGATGAAGGGATACTATAAAAACCCTCAGGCGACAGAGCAGGTTTTAAAAAACGGCTGGTTTTGCAGCGGAGACCTCGGATATTTCGATCATGACGGATACCTCTTCATAACAGGGAGATTAAAGGAAGTCATCGTCCTGAGCTCGGGGAAGAACATCTATCCCGACGAGGTCGAAAAACGGTTTCTGTCTATCCCGTTGATAAAAGAGATATGTGTAATGGGTTTTGAAGAGAAGGGGGGTGCGGAATCCCTTCAGGCTGTTGTCGTTCCGGATTTTGAATACGCAAAAAAGGAAAAGATCGGCAATCTGCACGAGGCTTTGAAATGGGAGATCAATAATGTCTCGGCGCGCCTTCCGCAGTATATGAGGCTGAAAGGCTATACCCTGTATCCGGAGCCTCTGCCGCGGACCCCTCTCGGGAAACTCAGGAGGTTCATGATCAAAGACCTGATAAAAGTGAGAAGTGAAAAGTTAAAAGATAAAACCGGAGACAAAGACCTTGTTCAGGATGAATTCGGCAGGAAGACGGCTGAATGCATTAAACCGTTACTGAAGGAAAAGATTCCCATTCAGGCAGCAGACAACCTTGAACTGGATCTCGGGCTTGATTCATTGGCAAAAATTGAACTGGTTGTTGCACTTGAAAAGGCTTTCTCGGTGAAACTGCCCGAAACCTTTATTTCAGAAGTGCAGACTGTTGAGGAATTAATTGCAAGGATCAAAGAATTTGGCGCCGGCGGCATTGGCGCCATTGAAAAGGTGCCGGCCTGGAAAGATTTTTTGACAACTGATCCGTCTGCTGATGACAGAAAGAAAGTCGGAGTTCGTCACAATTACCTTGCGCGGCTGATCACATTTATGGGTTTGCACCTGGTAAAGATTGTCTCGAAAATCTTTTTCAGACTAAAAACCGCAGGACTTGAGAATATCCCTGAAAAAGGGCCTTATATCATCGCACCAAACCATGCCAGCTACCTTGATGCTTTTGTTGTGGTTTCCGGAATGCCGATAACTTCATTCAGGGATCTATATATCCTGGGTATCCGGAAATACTTTGCCGGAAGATTCGGAGAGTCCTTTGCCGCACTTGCCAACGTTATACCTATTGACCAGGAAATATATCTCAATAAAGCTCTCCAGATGTCATCTTATGTCCTGAGAAACGGCAAATCACTTCTTGTTTTTCCCGAAGGCGGCAGGTCTTTTGACGGTGAACTGATGGAATTCAAAAAAGGCGTGGGGATACTGGCTGTCGAACTCGATGTTCCCGTTGTCCCGGCCTACATTGCGGGTTCATACAAAGCGCTTCCCCGGAGGGCAAAATGGCCCAAATTTACGGAAATAAAAGTTAAATTCGGGGAACCTGTTTATCCGCGTGACATAGATATATCGAAAAAGCCTGAGGGCATGGATACATATCAATTTTTTATGAATGAAGTTAGAGAAAAGGTCAGAAAACTCAGAGGCTAAGAGCTGTAAGCCGGGGAGAAAGTATTCTCGCTCATTCTCGGCCCCGAAAGCGTTCGGGACCTCCGGGGCTTTTGCCTCTTTATTTTCATGATAATTTATTTGACTATCGGCAAAAGAATCCGCTCAAATACTTTCTCCCCGGCTTACATTGCCTGCGGCTTCTTGCTCTGCGCCCTCTGCGGTTAATTGCTCATTTTTATGTTTACAGATCGAATAAAAATCGGACGGCCTGATGATCGGATAAATCCTCCAGAATAAAGTCGGCGCCTGCATCGTATAACGCCTCTGCAGTATAGGGGCCTGTTGCCACACCGATGCACATTGCGCCATAGATATGGGCGCATTCGACATCGCGGGGAGTATCACCGACTACAATACAATTGTCCGGCGTAATCTTTTCATGCAGCAATTCCTCAAATCTCCTTATTGCAATCGGCAGGAGATTATTCCTGTCTTCGTCATCGCTCCCGAATGCACCGGCGGAAAAATATTTATTCAGGCCGAAAGGGTCGAGTTTTATCTGTGCTCCGGCCTCAAGATTCCCTGTCAGAAGTCCCAATCCTGTCTCTTTTCTGAGGCTTAACCCATCCAATATTCCATAAATGCCGGGTTTTACATGTTTGCCGTCATTGTTTATCTCCTGCTGAAGATATTTCAGGTAAGCCCTGACAACGCTTTTAACATTCCCGTCAGCCGATATTCCGTGAATCCTCAACCCTTCCTTGATTATCTGCGTATCTGTTTTACCGGCCATGCTTATCCCCCGGAAGGCATCCTCAAGAAAAAATAATTCTTTCATCGCCAGATTAAGGGAACGTACACCGGCTCCGCCCGAATCAATTAATGTGCCGTCAATGTCAAAAAGTACAAGACGCATGCTCTATTTTAACTTTGTTCAGTAAAATATTCTATGAATTGAGCCCCTTTTTTATCCGGCACGGTCAATTTCGTTTCCTCCAGTCTTGCCTCATGCGCCCTGACCTCCTCCTCAACCTCTTTCTTCCCTTCCACAAGGAGAAACCTCAGCACCCCTTCGTCTAAGTGCGGTCTGATATTTCGAAAGCGTTCCAGGAGGGTCGAATAATAGCAGAAATGGAACAGGTCTTCAGAAACCTGATAGCCCTTCAGCAGAATGGCCTCTTTCGCCTTCTTCAGAAAAAAGAGCCTCTCCGACGGGTTCAGATCACGCAGGAATTTTCCCTTTAGTTCTTTTCTGAGAGGAAGGTCTGACAAATCATTCCGCATCCTGTTTCGCCATACTCTACTGTTGTCTGAAATTACCCCCTTGGTATACTACCAGGCCGCCATGGACGCAATCCCAATATCTTTAGAGCAACCACTTAGTTAGTTATTTTTTGCTGCTATGAATGACTCTTTTGGTCAGGTGAGGGTTATTTCGTCAAGTATTAGCCCATTAAAAACAACCAAGCTCGCAGTCCGTAATTTTTATTTTCAGCTCGTCAGCGACCCTGCTGATTTCTCTATAAGAAACGGAAAGTTTCTGTGCGATCATTCTGGCAACAGGACAAGGCAGTCTGTTATTTTTGGCCTTTTTCTTTATCTCTTCTCTTATTTTATCTTCCATCTGTGTATCATGCCCTGACGCAGAACGTAAGGGACATCTAATAATTCATTTATACAAAAATATTATACCATAAGGCTTAGAACTCAATATAAAACATTATAAAACATTTTCTTTTTATTTTAAAAATTAGTTGGGGCACAGTTATGCTGCCCCCATTACGTGCAGAGAGTGCCGGAGGCATTTGAATTTCCCGTTGCTTAAGTCGTCCGCCTCTGTTACATTATCCCGTAACGAATATGTTAGCCATCTCTCTTCAGTCGGGCAGCAGCGGAAACAGCATTTATGTTGAGGCGGACTGCATAAGGCTGCTATTTGATGCGGGCATCTGCGGCATTCGTGCAGAGAGCAGACTCGCCGAACACGGACGGGACATCAGACGCATTGATGCTCTTATACTCTCACATGATCACTCAGACCATATCCGTTTTGCGGGAGTATACCAGCGAAAGTATGGACTTCCGATCTATGTGACTCCGGCAACCCTGCAAGCCGGCCATGCACGGCACAAGCTCGGCCATTTAAGCGACATCCGTTATTTCCGTGCGGGAGACAAGCTCCGTTTCGGGAATGTTTTTGTGCAAACAATTCGCACGATGCATGACGGCGCTGATGGTTCGGCATTTTCGGTATCCTATGATGGCAAGAGGCTGGGAATACTGACAGACCTCGGGCATGTATTTGGAGAACTGAGGAAGGTAGTCTCTTCACTCGACGCTGTTTTCCTCGAAAGCAATTATGATCCCGAGATGCTCGCAAGGGGGCCATACCCTGCCTTTCTTAAACGCAGGATTCACGGCCCGGGCGGGCATTTGTCGAATGTAGAAGCCGCCGAATTGTTAGGTACGCATGGCGGACGTCTGAAATGGGCCTGTCTCGCGCATCTTTCGGAGCAGAACAATCGCCCTGATATAGCCATAAAAACTCACCGTAAAATCGCCAGGCCGTCCTATCCCCTCCACGTCGCCGGCCGACATTCTGCGACAGCGCCGTTCGTCGTCTGACAGCTCACCTCCCTTTCTCACAGGTGTGCTCAAAAGTATCAATTTTCGATATCTGCTCATTTCTCATTCTACTTAACGGAAATCAGAAGATTAGTGATTCCTGCATAACTAATGACTATGCAATTTCCCTTAATCTGTCACTCCCGCTTGTCGGGAGTCCTTTCGATTCCCCCTTAACAAAGGGGGAGTAAGGGAGTTGTATTCAGAAAGATTCTCGGTACGAGTCGATTCCGACCGGGCAGCCGGGATGACGCTTATTCGAAATACACACAGTTAAAGAGCTTCAATTATCGTTGGAATCAGCTTAATAGTTTAAACTAAGCGTTTTGCTTGTTCCTTTTCTGCTTATACATTGATTTGTCAGCCCGGTACAAAAGTTCATCAATAGTGCAAGGAGACCGAGGATCAAAGTACACTGCACCTGCACTTATTGACAGCTCATAATCACGCTTGGATGTAGCATTATCCATTTCTACTGCTTTGCGCAAACGACTAATTATTATCTGTACATTATCACCTGTGGTTCCTATGGGCAAGACCACAAACTCATCCCCGCCAATCCGTGCAATAATATCAGAGTTTCGGAAATTTTCTTTCAGTATGTTGGCAGTATCGATTAATGCCCAATCCCCTTTCTGATGACCTAATGTATCATTAATCCCTTTTAAATCATCCAAGTCAGCATAAAGCATAAATAAACCCTCCTGTTGACGCTTCGCCATTTTGAGTAGATGTTCGGCCAAAGTAAAGAATCCCCGGCGGTTGTAGAGACCGGTAAGGTCATCACGGAGTGATATCGTATGTAATTTTTCATGCATCGTGGCGTGTTCAATCCTTGCAATAAGCTCTTTCAAGCTAAAGGGCTTTTTTATAAAGTCGGAGGCTCCGGCTTCCATCGCATCTTTATAGGAAAACTCGTCAATAAACCCGGTCATAATGATGACTACCATATCAGGTTCAAGTTTTTTAACTTTTTCTGTAAGTTCAAAGCCCATCATATCAGGAAGGATAATATCAGTGACCATGCCATGGAACGTGTTTTTACTAATGAGCTCAAGAGCTGTCATAGCATTCATAGCAGTTTCACACTGATAACCTTTTAATGAAAGTCCGTTCCTCAGCGTATCAAGTAAAAATACGTCATCATCAACAAGGAGAATACGCCCTTGACCGGTTATCGTATCTGGCGTTGCCAATTTATCCATATTCCATTATATTTTGAAACATTTCAGAGTTAATAGCAATCCTACGTGGGTAGGGGGAAAACTAACAAATGGATTGTAAGATATAAGTATGATGACATTGATTATAAAATCCCTACTTATGAACTCCGTAGTAAGTTATGCAACCGGTGGGTGAATTTGAATCGGATTGAAAGAATCTTTTATAGTAAAACTATGCTTAAAGACCGTGATTATGATATTGTCGTAGTCGGCGCCGGGCATGCAGGTTGCGAAGCTGCACTCGCATCCAGCCGGATGGGTTTCTCGACCTGTTTTTTCACAATGAACCTCGATACGATCGGCCAGATGTCCTGCAATCCTGCTATAGGCGGGCTTGCAAAAGGCCATCTCGTCAGGGAGATCGATGCCCTTGGCGGTGAGATGGCCAGGGTGACGGACAGGGCGGGAATACAGTTCAGGATGCTCAATATGAGCAAAGGCCCTGCAGTCTGGTCCCTCCGGGCCCAGGCAGACAGGGTTTTATACAGGCTTGAAATGAGAAAAGTCATAGAATCTCAGGCGAACCTCGATGTCAAACAGGCCCTCATAGAAAAGATTATTGCAGAAGACGGAGAAGTTAAAGGGGTCATGACGTCCCTTGGCATCTTTTACGGAGCAAGGGCGGTTATAATAACAACAGGTACGTTTCTGAAGGGATTGATCCATATCGGTTTCGATAACTATCAGGCAGGGAGAGCCGGTGAGTTCCCGTCTGTCGGCCTTTCCGATTCCCTGAGGGAACTCGGCCTGAACATGGGCCGCCTGAAAACCGGTACTCCGCCGCGGCTCGATGCAAAAACAATAGATTTTTTAAAAACAGAAGCCCAGTTCGGTGATGACCCGCCACTTCCTTTTTCACACAGCACAGAGAAGATTACAAACCCTCAGCTTCCCTGTTTTATAACCCATACCAACAAAGAAACTCACTCAATAATCTTAGCTAATCTTGACCGGTCTCCTCTTTACAGCGGCAGAATAAAAGGCATAGGCGCAAGATATTGTCCGTCGATTGAAGACAAGGTTGTGCGGTTTGCAGAGCGTGAGCGGCACCAGGTCTTCCTCGAACCTGAAGGACTCGAGACGAAAGAATATTATGCCAACGGGATACCGACAAGCCTTCCCTATGATGTCCAGGTGAAGTTTGTGAGGACCATCCCGGGGCTTGAAGAGGCGGAGATTATGAGGCCGGGTTATGCGATTGAATATGATTATGTTTTCCCGACTCAGCTCAAGCACAGCCTTGAGACAAAACTCATTGGAGGGCTTTTTCTCGCAGGCCAGATTAACGGCACTTCCGGATATGAAGAGGCCGCTGCCCAGGGGCTTATGGCCGGGATAAACGCTTCCTTGAAGCTTCAGGGGAGGGAAGCCCTGGTACTTGGAAGGCACGAGTCGTATATCGGCGTTCTCATCGATGACCTCATCACGAAAGGCACGAACGAACCTTACAGGATGTTTACCTCAAGGGCTGAATACAGACTGCTTCTGAGACATGATAATGCCGACCTGCGCCTGATGGACAAAGGACACGGTATAGGCCTTCTTGAGCATGGCATGTATGAAAAGTTTCTTGAAAAGAGGAGACTTATCGGCGAGGAGATTCAGCGCCTGAAAAAGAAGCGCATCAGGCTGAACGGAACGCATAAGAGCGAGTCCCTGGAGCAACTTTTAAAGAGGCCTGAGATTACATATGCATTTATCGACCGGAATGCACCTTCTGATCAGCCATTGAATGAAGAGGTCAGGAAAGAAGTTGAGATACAGGTCAAATACGAAGGGTATATCGTCCGGCAGATGGAGATGGCCGAAAAGCTTAAGAGAATCGAGGGGAAAAGGATACCCGGAGACTTTAATTACAGCGCTGTAAACGGACTTTCCAGGGAGGTCGTCAGCAAGTTGCAGGAGGTAAGACCGGCGAACCTTGGGCAGGCAGGCAGAATTCCCGGCATCACCCCTGCTGCTGTTTCTCTGCTGATGGTGGCGATCGAAAGACTGAAGAGAGAGCGTGGAGATAATAGAATTACTGAAAAGCGGACTTGAAGAATCAGGGCTCATACCGTCAAATGATCAGGTCAGCGCCTTCATGACCTATCTTTCCGAGCTGAAGAAATGGAATAAGGCTTACAACCTCACCGGCCTCAAAAAAGATGAAGATATCATCATCAAGCACTTCCTCGATTCTTTACTCTATCTCAGGGGAATGCCGGGGGGAGAAACGAAAGTTGCCGACGCAGGCAGCGGCGCCGGGTTCCCGGGGATACCTGTGAAAATCATGCGGCCTGAAACAGAGATGTATCTTATAGAGCCGTCACAGAAAAAGACTGCTTTTCTCAGACATATCATACGGCGGATCTCTCTGGAAAGGATCGAGGTGCTGGAAAGGAGAATCGAGGAGATAAAGGTGAGCCGGGAACTTCCTTCACCTGTGGATATAGCTGTTACGAGGGCGTTATTCGATATTAAGGAATTTATAAAAAAGGCGGCGCATATCGTAAAACGGGACGGAACCCTCATCCTCAATAAAGGACCGAAAGTAAAAGAAGAGTTGAAGAGACTGAGGGGAGTTTATTATGACCTGCAGACTGTTACCCTGCCGTTAACGGAGATAACGCGATACCTTGTTATAGTTAAATTGAACGGAAAGGTCCCTGGATGAAAAGGCTGCGGAAAAAGGTATCACCTGTCTGTTTTGTCATACGACATGAGGACTTTTTTGCCTTCGCCTTCATTGCACAGTAAATTGAATATATGTGTCTGCTCCTTCGAACTTTTCATCTCCGCAAACCCCAATTTTTTAAAGTAATCCACCCAATCCGTCATCACATATACCTTGTCTACAGGCGTAAACTCCAGTAAATGGTCGAGTATCATGCGGCCGATCCCCTTGCCCCTCCTGTTTTCCATCACAACAATACAGCCTATTTCGTAAATATCACTTGTTTTTTTCAACCTGCCGAACCCTATAATGTCGCCGTTTTCCGTTGCCACCGCAAAATCGCCGTAACTCAGGTTATTCGTATCGAAGCGATATTTTTTCATCTGCTCTGCGATAAATGCCATGTCGGCCTCTGTAGCATGCCTTACTCTTACGACCTTCCCGGTAAGATCAGAGATGCCCGTGACTTTCGCTGATTCTTTATTCTCCATGATTTCTCCTTTCTGATCTACTTAATTCATGAAATTTCCCGGATACCGGCAGGACATAGTGTTTGAGCGGATTTATTTTGCCGATAGTCGGACAGTTTGTATCCAATTGTATCCAATAATAAAGAGGTAAAATCCCTCGCAGGTCGAAGACCGAGAATGAGCGAGAATACCATGTCGTGCCGTGTTAAACATAGTTTGTGAATAATCCCGGCTAATCCTGCCGCAGGAGTTTGGCATAACCTTCGGCAATCAGGGTGCTGTCGTATTTTTTCATAGTCCCCGTTGTCTCGATAATCCTTTTGTTCGATTTAATTATAGCAGCTTCGACAATTACCGCCTCGCCGGCAGCAAGCGGATTCCTGAACCTCACCGTTATCTCGGCAGTGACAACAGGCATTCCCTGCAGCAAGGCGGCTTTGACCATTGCCTCGTCAAGAAGGGCGGAGATGATGCCGCCGTGCACGATATCTTTATAGCCCTGATGGATTTTCCCGGGAATGAACTCAGTCCGGACCATACCGTCAAGAAGTGAAAATTTCAGATGAAGACCGGAGGGATTATCTTCGCCGCACACAAAGCAATAATGGTCGTCTTCAAGGTCTTTTTTCATGTAAGAGGCTGACAATTTGTGAGGCAGATATGATGAAAAAGCTTTTCCTGAGACACCTTACAGCCCTTCAGGCGGGCAGGAAAGCCCTTTCGAAATTCATAAGACGTGGATAGTACGTTTACGTGAATATGGATAATATCTTGTCGAATTAAAAGGTTTTTCAGCATATCTGCCTTGCATCTTATGCAACGTGCAAGGTCTACTTATTCATCATTTCAAGGAAATCTTTGTTGCCCTTTGTACCCGTTAGTTTCCCGAGAAGGAATTCCATACTCTCAACCGTGCTCAGAGGAGTCAGCACCTTTCTCAGAATCCACATCTTGTTCAGGACATCTCTTTCGACGAGGAGTTCCTCTTTCCTCGTACCCGAGCCATTGATGTCGATGCTCGGGAATATCCTCTTGTCAACGAGCTTCCTGTCGAGGTGAAGTTCCATGTTTCCGGTGCCCTTGAACTCTTCAAAAATCACATCGTCCATCCTGCTGCCTGTATCAACGAGTGCGGTTGCCAGGATAGTGAGACTGCCGCCGGTCTCTATGTTTCTTGCAGTGCCGAAGAATCGTTTCGGCCTCTGGAGGGCATTTGAGTCCAGACCGCCCGACAGTACCTTACCGCTGGCGGGGATTACGGCATTATAAGCCCTCGCAAGCCTCGTGATACTATCAAGAAGAATTACCACGTTCCTCTTGCACTCAACAAGCCGCTTGGCTCTTTCGATAACCATCTCCGAGACCTGACAGTGTCTCTGAGGCGGTTCATCGAATGTCGAGCTTATTATCTCCGCACCCGGAACCTGCCGTTTCCAGTCGGTCACTTCCTCAGGTCTTTCATCGATCAGAAGGATCATGAGATGAATATCGCGGTGATTTTTCTTTATCGCCTTGGCTATCGACTGCAGGAGCATGGTTTTCCCGGTCCTGGGTGCCGCGACAATCATACCCCTCTGTCCCATGCCGATGGGGGTGATAAGGTCCATGACCCTCGTCGAGTAATCAGCCGGATCGTATTCCAGTTTGATTTTTTCGGTCGGATAGTAGGGGATCAGGTTATCAAATAAAGGTCTGTTGATATTTTCTTCAGGAGATTCGTGGTTTATGGCCTCGACCTTCAGGAGGGCAAAATAGCGCTCGCTCTCCTTCGGCGGCCTTATCTGTCCCGATACGAGATCGCCTGTCCTCAGATTAAACCTGCGAATTTGCGACGGCGATACATATATATCATCGGGACCGGGCAGATAACTGTAGTCGGGAGACCTCAGGAAACCGAAACCGTCCGGGAGAATTTCGAGCACCCCTGCTGAAAATACATACCCTGTTTTTTCAGTCTGTGCCTGGAGTATGGCGAAGATAAGATCCTGCTTCCGCATACTGCTGGCCCCTTCAACATTAAGCTCTCCCGCGACCTTTGTGAGTTCATCGATCGTTTTTTCCTTGAGTTCTGAAATAGAGATATTATCCGTCATCAAATTTTTCCTGGTGCTTTCCATCATTAAACTCCTAATAAGGATTTTACTTATATTGGCGGTTTTTAAATACCCGGAGGACGCAGCCATCCAGGGAGGTCTATTTATGGTTTATAAAAGAAGAAATTCTATATGTTGATACCATACAAAAAGCCAAATAATTTTGTCAATACCTCGTCAGAGGCGCGTCATGCAAGCAGTGGAAGCAAGAAAAAACTTGTTTACTTTCCCTGGATGATTATTATTAACATAGTAAAGAGGATTTGAAAGGAGGAATTTTGCGGTGGATGAAATGTTGAAAGTGGAGGACCTCTGGGTTTCCGTCGGTGACATGAAGGTATTGAAGGGCGTCAGCTTCTCCATGAATTACGGAGAGATCAATATGTTGTTCGGGCCGAACGGCGCCGGTAAAACAACCTTTATGATGACACTGATGGGATTCCCGAGGTATAAAATAGAGCAGGGCAGGATATATTTTAAGGGAGAGGACGTCACCGGAAAGGATCTCTACGAACGGGCGCGCCTTGGGCTTGGCGTTTCTTTTCAGAGGCCCCCTACTGTCAGAGGCGTTACCTTAAGGAAGATCATAGAGATCATCTCCGGCGGGTCAGGCAGAGAAAGCGTCAGCGGGGATATTGAAAAGCTGAACCTTGCGGGACACCTGGGAAGAGGTTTGAATGACGGTTTTTCCGGGGGTGAAATGAAGCGTTCGGAACTCCTGCAGCTTATGGTACAAAGACCTGATCTGGTGCTGATAGACGAGCCGGAGTCCGGCGTTGACATCGAGAATATTGCACTGGTTGGTGAAGCGATAAATTCATTATTGGGGAAAGATAAAGTGAAAGACCCGAAGAGAAGTGC
>DCVG01000054.1 GCA_002328665.1 Nitrospiraceae bacterium UBA2194 | reverse complement strand
AGGAGGATAGTAATGAAAAAGATTTTAACAATCTTGCTGTCTGTTATATTTGTTTCCGGAGTTATGGGATTTTCGTATGCTGAGGATTTAAGGATCGACGGTTCAACTACCGTATTGCCGATCGCCCAGAAAGGGGCGGAGGTCTTCATGAAGAAGAACCCTTCGGTCAGGGTATTTGTTTCAGGAAGCGGTTCGGGCACAGGGATTAAGGCGCTTATCGATGGAACAACAAATATCGCAACGAGTTCAAGAGAGGCAAAGGAAAAAGAGATTGCTTCAGCTAAAGAAAAGGGCGTTACGCTGACCGGCCATAAGGTCGCTCTTGACGGAATCGTTCCTGTAGTACACCCCTCAATGAAAATAACCGATATCACAACGGAACAGCTCAGGGATATATACAATGGCAAAATTAAGAAATGGAAGGAGCTTGGGGGACCGGACAGGCCGATCTCCGTTGTCTCAAGAGATACAAGTTCAGGGACATATGAGGTATGGGAGGAAAAGATTCTCAAAGGGGACAGAGTGAGACCCGATGCCCTCCTTGTTGCATCCAACGGACAGGCCGTACAGACCATTGCACAGAACAAATTTGCCATTGGTTATATCGGAATCGGGTATATTGAAAAGTCGGTCAAGGTCCTTAAGGTCAACGCCAAAACCGCTTCTGCAGACACCGTGCGTGACGGCTCCTGGCCGGTTTCCAGACCCCTGTTCATGTACACCAGCGGAACGCCGGGAGGGAATATAGCCAAATTCATCGACTTCATGCTTTCCAAAGATGGTCAGAAGGTTGTGAACGAAGTCAGGTATGTGAGCATAAGGTAACAAAAAAAATCGTACTTTATGGACAGATTCTATTTAATAAAAAGGATGGCGTCTGTTGGCTTTAAGATGGCAGACAAAAGAGAAGGCTGTTGAAATAATCGTCAGATCCGTCGGTCTGACTTCTGTAATTATCCTTCTTCTGATCGGGTTTTTTCTCTTCAAGGAGGCATTTTATATCTTCTATAAAGAAGGCGCTGCAAAAGTAATTTTCGGCAGTCAATGGTATCCCACCTCCGACCCGCCCAGTTTCGGCATGTTCCCGCTAATTATGGGCACTGTTGCAGTAACGTTCCTCACTGCTGTAATGGCTATCCCACTGGGGCTTGCTACTGCCGTTTATATTGCGGAAGTCGCCCATCACAGGGTAAAAGAATTTTTGAAGCCGCTCATTGAAATGCTCGCAAGTTTTCCCTCTGTTGTGCTCGGCTTTTTCGGTATGGTGGTGATAGCGCCCATCCTCTCGAACCGGCTTTCCCCTGTCCTTTCGGAAAAGCTCCCCGAGTTGCTGAAAGGCACAAATATCCCTTTCATCTCGACTACCCTTGCCGATTTCTGTTATGACAAACTATTCATCGCATCCGGATTGAATATCACCACTGCGGCCCTGATGCTTACTATAAGGGCCATCCCTGTCATAGCAAGCATTGCAGAGGATGCCCTGACAGCAGTGCCCCGCACTTACAGAGAGGCATCTTACTCGCTCGGAGCGGACAAATGGGAGACCATATGGAAAGTGGTCATCCCCTCCGCTGTTTCAGGATTAAGTGTAGCTGTAATCCTCGGGATCGGCACGATCATCGGTGAAACCATGATCGTTCTCATGGTTGCCGGAGGCGCAGCAGTTGTGCCGCACTGGATGTTCGACCCGGCCAGGCCGATGCCTGCGGCTATTGCCGCCGAGATGGCAGAAGCCCCTTATAGAAGCCTGCATTATCACGCCCTTTTCGGTATCGGCGCAATTCTATTCTTCATAACTTTTATCCTTAGCCTGATTTCCGATTTCGTGTCAAAGAAATATCGGGCTGTAAGAATTGGAGGAAAGGCATGACCAGGATATCCGAGACAGCCCGTAAACCGTTTGCACTGGTCCGTAAAAAGAGATTCAATCTGAAACAGGGGTTTTTCCTTTCTCTCATCAGGACATTCGGCTTTGCAGGGGCGCTAACGCTTTTCGTCATACTGTTTTTTGTCGCATACAACGGCATCCATGTCATCAGCTGGGATTTCATTTCCAGGCCTCCCATCGAGGCTATGACAAAGGGAGGGATTTTCCCCGTTATCGTGGGAACTGTCCTTCTTACCGCTCTCTGCATGATTGCGGTAATACCCATCGGCGTCACCACTGCTGTCTTTCTTGCCGAATATTCGAAACCGGGCATGCTCCTCGACACGGTAATGATGTCAATATATACCCTTGCAGGTGTGCCATCGGTTGTTTTCGGACTCTTCGGCCTCGGCGTCTTTGTCGTAATGTTTAATTTCGGGATGAGTCTGCTGGCAGGTTCTTTGACACTTGCCATCATGGTGCTTCCTTATATTATCTCAACCTCGGAAGAGGCTCTGAAAGCAGTGCCTTACAGTTTCAGAGAGGCGTCCCTCGCATGCGGCGCTACAAAATGGCAGACTATAAAAAAAGTCGTCCTGCCGACTGCGATGCCGGGCATCCTCACAGGCGCTATTCTCGGCACAGCGAAGGTTTCAGGCGAGACCGCTCCGATCATGTTTACCGCCGCCGCTTTTTTTACGCCAGGCGTCCCGAGATCTTTCTTCGAACCCGTCATGGCCCTCCCCTATCATATTTATGTATTGGCGACAGCAGGCACACACATAGAGGAGACAAGAGGCATACAGTACGGCACGGCTCTAACATTAATCGTGCTGGTGCTGGGGATGAATCTTCTGGGAATCATTTTACGCTCGCGTCAGAGAAAGAAGAAGACATGGTAGACGACGGGAATATCTTCGAAATAAAGGACTTCAGCATCTATTACGGAGACTTCATGGCCGTGAAAAATGTAAGGATAGATGTCCGGGCCGGCAGGATTACCGCTATCATCGGGCCGTCAGGCTGCGGAAAGTCTACTCTCCTGAGGTCTCTTAACAGGATGAATGACCTTATCATTTCTTCACGGGTTGAGGGTCAGGTACTCTTTCAGGGAGTGGATATTTATCATAGGGACACTGATGTGATCGAACTGAGACGCAGGGTCGGAATGGTATTCCAGAAGCCGAATCCCTTTCCAAGCTCGGTGTATGAAAATGTCGCATACGGACCGAAGATCAGGGGCATCAGGAAGAAAAGTCAGCTTGATGAGATTGTTGAAAACGCTCTTGTCAGGGCCGATCTGTGGAAAGAGGTGAAGGACAAGCTGAACGAATCGGGTCTGAGCCTTTCCGGAGGCCAGATGCAGCGGCTCTGTATCGCCAGGTCTCTGGCACAGGAGCCGGAGGTCCTGCTCTTTGATGAACCGACCTCGGCGCTGGATCCGATATCTACGGCCAACATCGAAAATCTTCTCCAGGAACTGCAAAAAACTGTTACGATAATTATCGTTACGCACAACATGCAGCAGGCCGCGCGGATATCGAACTATACTGCTTTTATGTATTTGGGAGAGATGATTGAGTTCGGAGATACGGATACCATATTTGTGAATCCGTATAATAAACTGACGGAAGAATACATTACGGGGAGATTCGGATAATGCCTATTTTTGATGACGAGTTAAAGGGACTGAGGGACAAAGTATTGAAGCTCGGGTATATGGTCGAAAACGCCATACGGGATTCCGTCAAGGCGCTCGTTGAGAGGGACAGCGAACTTGCAAAAGAGGTCATCAGGAGGGACCACCTGATTAATGCGCTCGATGTCGGCATAGATGAAGAATGCGTGCGTTTGATCGCCCTGAGGCAGCCAAAGGCAGGGGACCTCAGATTAATAACAACTACCATGAAGATTACTACAGACCTTGAGAGGATGGGAGACATGGCTGTAAATATAGCGGAAAGGGCACTGGAATTGAACGAAGAACCCCAATTAAAACCTTTCGTCAACATACCGAAAATGGCGGAAGCCGCACAGTCGATGGTCCGGGATAGCCTTGATGCCTTCGTGACAGGCTGCTCACGCCTGCCCTATGAAGTCATAAAGAGAGATGACGAGGTGGATGAACTTACCGTAAGAAATTTTGAGGAACTCCTCTCCCTCATGATCCAGGACCCGAAGATCATCCCCCTGGCCATAAAAAGAACATATATAGCCAAATATCTTGAGCGTATCGCTGACCACGCTACGAACATCGCAGAGATGATCATTTATATGTGCAAAGGAAAGATGATCAGACACACTGAGATTACAGAGGATCAGCCGTAACCCACGGAAATACAGACATTATTCGGAGATCTTCGCTGGTCCCGATTTCGGGACCGGGAATGAGCTCAAAATTCTATCCCCGGCGTATTATTTGGATAAGCCGGTTTAAGTCCTCATCGACGAAAGCCGGTACGGTCCGTAAATCGATTTCAATGCTACCTCTACTTTTGAACCTACAGCAGGCATCCTGTCCCAGTTAACCTTGTAGTAATTAACCGTTGTCTTAAGCGGCAGTACATTATCCGTAATTATTCCGCCGTTACAGTCCGAAGGACAGACAATGCATCCCGATGGAAAATCAATGGCCTCTGCAGTGCCGTGATAAACAAAGTGCGGGGTGTAAGGCTTTATAACCTCTTTACCTTCCACTATAATTTTTTCGTCGACGAAATCTTCAAGGGCTGCTTCGACTATAAGCAAGCCTTTCTTGAACCTCACTGTAACGATAACCGGGTCGCCCTGGAGATAGTCGTCACTGGTCGTCGTCGGCTTTAAGCCGGTGCGCGCCTGCACCTCTTCCATGGGGATCTGTCTTCTCGATTTGGTCCCGATCTCCAGCAGGGCCTTGTTTATTTCAGACCTCGGCACATCTGTGGTAAAGACAAAAAAAGGCTCCATCTTTCCGCCTTTCGATCCGAAGAATGCCTGGAAACGGCGACCCCAGTCGGCTACTGCGGGCTTCGAACTGTCTTTGGTTACAGTCGCCGATATCCGTAGTTCCTTGCTGTCTTTGTCGACGAGCAGCCTGTCTTCTTTGCCTTTTATAATCTTTACATTTTTGCTCTTCTCAGCGGCTGCAAAGGCTTCCGTTCCTGACAGAGAACTCAAACCCAAAACCCCGAAACCTATAACCTTCAGAAAATCAACCCTGTTCATCCCCTTCGATTGATTATCCACTGTACGCTCCCCTGATTTATTACCCAACAGGACTGAATAGGAGTCAGAGCAGCAGGAACGCCTGCAATCTTCTTTTACTTTCATGTCATCTTTCATAATCTCCTCCTTTTTGGACCGCACAGGCCCTTAATCCAAGTACCGAATTGCAATATTTCAATAGTTAATAAGCATAAATTAAAACACCCCGGGAGTAAGAAGAAGCAGGAGAAGTCTGATTAGAAATCCGGCAGCCATGATGACCATCATCATTCTCAACGGCATTCTTATGAGCGCCCCGGCTGCCGCCGGAAGAACAACGGGGATAAAGGGGGCTGAAAATAAAACTCCGATTGTGACACATGAAGCAAATCTTCCGGATACCCCGTAATCTTTCCAAAGCCCATTTTTCTTAAGGAAGGAGAAAATGTCCCCAAGGAAGAAAATACCCAAACCAAAACAGACAAGCCCCACAAGAACGAGGCTTATATAGTTAAGAGAAAGACCCTTGGCCATGCCCAGGGCTGATATTGAAGATGTGACGAGTACCGACCCGGAAAAAGGCGCCCAGAAGTTCTGGACAAGGTTTGAAATCAGAAGCAAGGGAAATACATTCATGATATTTCCCAGAGATTTGAAGTAGTCCGTAAACAGCTCCATATTGCCGCTTTTGAGGTTATTTTTCATGAACAACAGATGGAATTCGGCGGTATAGTAATAAGAATCGAGAATATAGAAATAGTGTCGGACAAGAAGAGTTGCCGCTAAAGCGGCCAGCATGATAATTATCAGGGCAATGCCCTTTTTAATGACTGCCGATTTGATTGAAGCCCCAAGGCTGACAGAGTGTTCCATATCTTAATTTTTAAGTAAACGCGAAAACTGCATTTGACCGTAATCATGCAGGAATATGTCCATCAAAACCTCTCCAACGCAGGATTTGGGTCTGATAACAGTCAATTGTATAGAATGTAAACTTGCAGGGATGCCGGATATATGACCGCCTTCAAAGGAGCTGCCGGATAGCTTTTGCTGCCCACATGCCCGCATGAATATATTGAAATGCAGTTTTCGCGTTAACGAAGCCATATATCTCACAATGGATCTGCGGCCCCTTTTTTTGTCTTATAGCGGTTATATAACAAAGGTATAAGCGAGACTAATACGACAAGGCCCATTCCGACAATGAATGCCGGCGATATATTTCCTTTTATAACATCGAGAAGGGAGCTCGAAAAGACGATAAAAGCGACGCACGCCGGCAGCATACAGATGAATGTTGTCACCGCATAATGCAGAAATCTAATTTTCGTAAGGCCGAAGGCATAATTAAGCAGATTGAATGGGAATAAGGGGATAAGCCGGGTAAAGGCGACGATCTTCCATCCGTGTTTCTCCACCCCTTCATCGAGCCGTCTCCAGCGCGGGCTTTTCAACTTCTTTTCCACCCAGTTTCTTGCTATATAGCGGGAAATCAGGAATGCCAGACAGGCGCCCAGCGTAGCGCTGGTTATGGTATATATAACACCCCAGAACGGACCGAACAGGATGCCTCCTGCAATGGTTATGGGAAGACCGGGCAAAAACAGAGATGGCGCAACAGTATATACCAGCATATAAATGACCGGGGCAAGAAAGCCATAGCTCCGAATCAATTCCCTCAAGGTATTCTGGTCCAGATAGCTGGTTGCGCCGGTAAGCCGCACTGCAAGAATAGCGGCAATAATGAACACAAGGAAGAAAACTCTTTTTATCATGCCGCCTTTCTTGCCCTCTTCGTCCGCCGTAAAAGTCCTCTCACGGGTCACCGAACCATTCGCAATATGTTTGAGTTTTTTCTTCAGTTGCAAACGGTTCAGATAAGTAAAAGGGGCCCTGGAAACCTTGACGTTCCCTGACATGGTCTCCCGCGGTTCGAACAGCAGATCAAGAATATGGCTGGTGGGCGTCAATGAATTCAGGAAATTCGCACATCCTGCACAATAGGTAACGATCCTTTTGCCGTCCGTTTCTTTCTTCCTGAGGAAGCCCCAATTTTTTGCAAGATCAGGAGATATGAACCCGACCGACCCACCCTCACCGCAGCAAAGTGTTTTTATTCCGCTGTGAGGCATCTCTTCCACAGCCAGTCCTTTCTTTTGTATCAGATCCCTGACTGCTGAATGGGCGGACTCCTCAAACCTCAATGCACACGGGTCATGGATGGTAATTTCAGATCTGACCTCACCGGTATCGGGAAGGCCGTTTTTCGACATAAATTCATATGCCGTTGTCACGGCTATTTCGCCGCCATGCTGCCTGAAGACCTTATGGCAGTTCGGGCAGGCAACGATAACATTCCTTATACCGTTTTTAAGGAGATAGTCTTTCATCTCATTAAACATCGTATCGAAATATTTTTCCCGCCCGAGGTCATGCGACGGCTTCGTGCAGCAGTCAAGGACAATTCCCATAGACGGGACGGTTTTTTTCATATGTTCGTAGAGTCTCAAAACCTTATCAGGCCGGGTTCCGGGAAGGGTACACCCGGGAAAGAATACAGTATTGCAACCCGGAGGTAAGGAGTAATATGAATAGCGCTTCGAATAACCGCGCTTTTCATATCCCAGTATGGCAGAGTGCTCCGGATAATCGCCGTTCCCGCTGCCCACAGTTTCACGCCGCATTTCGAGAAACATGGCAGAAGGGTCAATTCTTACCGGGCATACGGCTGCACAGAGCCGGCAGAGGCTGCATTCAAAGGGCATACCCTGATACATCTTATCCGAAGGGTCGTAGGAGTCGGCAATGTCCTTCGGCTTGCCGTATTTCCTGAGGAACCCGCATTCTTTCTGGCAAAGTTTGCAGCGAATGCACTTTCCGGAATTGATCCTGAGCTGCTCTCTAAGGGATGCCTTTACTTTAAGCCCTGAAAAATCTTTCTCTGAAGTTTTCTGTTCCGGCATACTCGTTTACAGGGTAATGGCCTGATCTATCCCTGCCTCGCCAAGGGCCTTGTACAAATCGGGGAAACAGCCGACCACAGCTCCCTCAACGAGGTCTCCGTCTATCCTGCGCTCTATTGCACAGCGGTCACATGCCATCAGAAGCATGCTTTTTTCTTTTGCGAGAGCTGAAAGACGTTCTCCCACATCATTTCCCCTTACAAGAAGAAATGTGTCGTCGCCAAAAAAGAACATTCCGGCAACATCAGCACCGTGTGTCCCCTTTTCCAGTTGAGGGATGATCATATTATTCAGGATAAAATGTGCAAGATTAGTTGAAAAGATATAGGCAACTTTCACAATAGTTCTCCTTTTCCAGGTTTTTATATCTATAATTTAACTTTATAAAAATATGCATATCCAATTCTTAGTTACAATAAAAGACACCAAACCTATAGATATCATCAATACTTGATTTTTATAAGGCAGGCCGGCTGTTTTTAGAAAACTCCGAAATATTTCAGTCCGTCTTTTATGAAGAGGACCGCGATCAGCAGCAATATGACACCCAGTGATTTTACGGTATAGATGTATGCGCTGCTTTTCAGGAAGGTTTTTGATTTATCGGCCAGCAGCACAATGAGTATCTTTGAGCCCACTAAAAAAAGATAGAAGCTTGATACAAAAAGAAAAGCCGAAAGAAGATTTGTCCTGTAAGCCTTCAGCACAGTTGGAGCACCTACGGCGATCCAGAAAAGATAAGGATGGGGATTCAGGAAATTGGCGATTACTCCTCTCCTGAGCGCCCTTGCCCCGGTCCCCGGCACATCCGCTTCCACCACTTTTGCACGAATACTCTCATATGCCAGATATCCGATGAACACCGCGCCCGCTATTGATATTATCCCTAATATGAAATGGAAGTCCGCTACCTTTGTCAGAATAAAGATCGACGCTATTACGATAGGGACGTCCGTCAGGACCGGCGCAACTGCAATAGCTATGCCCGCTTTTATATTATGTCTGAGAGTTTCGGAGATGACCATGGTCAGCAGGGGGCCGGGCGATATGCCCGCAAACAAACCGAATATGACGCCTGATATCAGGAATTGTATTGATTCCATCCGCCTGCCTTTTCCTCAAAAAACAGCGCCACTAAGGTATATGAATTCCCGAATTTCCCCGGATATCGACAGGACATAGTATTTGAGCGGATTTATTTTGCCGATAGTCAGACACTGTGTAACCAAATAATAAAGAGGCAAAATTCCTCGGAGGTCAAAGACCGAGAATGAGCGGAAATACCATATCCTGTCGTGTTAAACATAATGTGAATAATCCATGTTAAAGGGAGTTCCTCATTTGTATTAATTATTTTATACACAGCACGTAAATAATTTCCTGCCTATATAGACCGAGAGAAATATAGTAAAATAGTCTATACGTTATGATTATACCGGATATACCTGAATTCGGGCGCCTCGAACTCGAACATTTTGTAACCGACTTCTCAGGAACGCTGTCGGAAGACGGGAGACTCCTGCCCGGCGTAAAAACAAGGCTTAACAAACTCTCGCGCAAACTTGACATACATGTGCTAACATCAGACACCTTCGGTCGGGCAAAGCAGGAACTTGACGGAGTGAAATGCACTTTGCACATTCTCGATGGTAAAGGGCACGCGGTTCAGAAAGAGAAGTATGTATTTTCTCTTGGTGCAAACACCGTCGTCGCTCTCGGTAACGGAAATAACGATGTGCGCATGCTCAGGGCTGCGAGACTGGGGATATGTGTATGTCTTAAGGAAGGTTCCTCTACAGGAGCGATGTCCGCAGCAAAAATATTTGTCAAGTCACCGATAGATGCAATCGATCTCCTTCTCTGTCCGAAAAGGCTCCTCGCAACTATGAGGATATGAGGCTTCATCAGCCCGGCTGGAACATCTCTCCTGCCTTGTGTGCAGCCCGCGGATAGGCTAAAATAGGTTTAGAAGCGCCGGCAGATTTCATTAAAAAGAAACGACCGCCGAAAGAGGTGAAGCCAGTCATGGATGAATCAAAATTAGACCAGTGTAAAATTGAAGCACAAAAAACAAAAAGTTTGCGTGAAGGGATACCCGCTATTGTGGAGCATCTTGTCCGGTCGTGCAACACAGAGGAGTGTTTTGACCATGTAGACCTGGAACCTCTTCCCTCAAAAGAAGCCGTCATAGAGATCGTCGATCTGGCCAGCCGGATTCTCTATCCGGGTTATTTCACACGCATGCGGATCGATAAAGTCAACCTTGCGTACTACTTCGGACAGGAAGCGACTCTTTTTTTTGAGGCGTTGTCCGAACAGATCACGCTTGCAATGAGGCATGAATGCCGCCGGCATAATATGGTCTGCATTAATTGCGAGGAGCGCGGACAGGAGATTGCCCTGCATTTTTTGAATGAACTCCCCCGTTTGAGAACACTTCTTGCCAAGGACATCCGCGCAGCCCATGAAGGGGACCCGGCCGCAAAAAGTTATGATGAAATCATCTTCAGCTATCCGGGGCTTTTTGCCATTACCGTTTACCGGGTAGCTCATGAACTTCACAAACAAAAGGTGTCGCTGATCCCCCGGATCATGACCGAATACGCCCACAGCAAATCCGGCATCGATATCCATCCCGGAGCAGACATCGGCGAGAGTTTTTTCATCGACCACGGTACAGGAGTGGTGATAGGGGAGACGACGAAGATCGGGGACCGCGTAAGGCTCTATCAGGGAGTTACACTCGGGGCTTTATCTCTTCCGAAGGACGCGGTCGAGCGGCTAAGGTACGAGAGGCGCCATCCTACTATCGAGGACGATGTAATCATCTATGCCGGCGTAACCATTCTGGGCGGCGAGACCGTGATCGGTGCCCGTTCTGTGATAGGGGGAAACGTCTGGCTTACAAGTTCGGTGCCGCCTGACACAAAAGTGTTCCTGAAAAAACCCGGACTGGTATTTAAATGATATGAATATGGCAGCCGTATATAATGATATCACTCAAACAACAGGCGCCACCCCGATGGTCAGGCTGAACCGGATTGCCGAAGGCCTTCATGCGACCATCATTGCAAAACTGGAAATGAGAAACCCCCTGGGAAGCGTCAAGGACCGTATCGGGCTCGCGATGATAAAAGCGGCGGAAGAGAAAGGCTTCATCAAGAGTGATACCGTCATTGTCGAACCTACAAGCGGAAATACGGGCATTGCTCTTGCTTTTGTCTGTGCGACCAGGAAATATCGCCTCACCCTGACAATGCCGGAAACTATGAGCACGGAAAGAAAGAAACTCCTTAAACACCTTGGTGCGGAATTGGTCCTCACACCGGGGAGTGAAGGTATAATAGGTGCTATCACTAAAGCCAAAGAGATAGTATCCTTAACGCCGAATGCTTATATGCCCGATCAATTCGGCAATCCGGCAAACCCTGAGATTCACCGGAGGACGACTGCGGAGGAGATATGGAAGGATACCGGTGGAGACGTAGATATTCTCGTGTCCGGCGTAGGTACAGGTGGGACCATAACCGGTATTTCAGAAGTCATAAAATCGCGCAAACCCTCTTTCAGGGCCGTTGCAGTCGAGCCTGCGGACTCTCCTGTCTTGTCCGGAGGAAAACCGGGTGCCCACAAAATCCAGGGGATAGGCGCGGGCTTTATTCCTGAAGTGCTGAACACCGAAATCATTGACGCCGTCGTCAAGGTGACGAACGAACAGGCATTTTCAACGGCGCGGGCTGCAGCGAAAACCGAAGGTATTCTCTGCGGCATATCCTCCGGAGCAGCGGTATGGGCTGCGCTTGAACTGGCAAAAACCCCCGAGAACTTCGGGAAACAGATCGTCGTGATTCTCCCCAGCACCGGGGAACGCTATCTAAGTACAGAGTTATTCATAGATTAGCAGTTTTTTATCCGTCATGAAGAAAGGCGTTGCCGTTTCCCCCGGGGCGTCGCCTTTTCTCAGGACCGCTGAAGCAGTTTTCTGTCGACCGTATCCGGTTTTTGCCGACAGTAACCCATCCGTCGGATCTGAGAAACTTTCTGACTTTCGCTCGCTAACCCTGCAAGCTGCAGGAATGCACTCGCTATCCATTTCCGTGTAGATTTATCGGAACAGAATTTACATCCGAGGGCGATAGCCCGAGAATGAGCAAAAATACTGTATCCGCCATAATTGGTTATTAATTTGTGAATAATACAGGTTAGATATACATGTGTATTTTAAATATGGAGCTTCAGGACATACTCCATGAGCTTTGTGATATTGCTTCCTTCACGGGGTGCTAAACGAGCAAGTCTTTTTCTACGACCATGAATTGTTCATCCGTGCCTGGCGGGACGAAGCCGAGGTCATCCAGTACAGCCTGGATCTCCGGATCATCCGGACTGTCCGCAACAAGATCAAGCTCCTTACAGGCGGCTTCCGCCGCCAGATCACCGATGAGGCCCAGAAGTCCGGATACGGCGCCGGCAAGGGCGACCACCCACAGTCCTTTATTTTCTGTCGGCTCGGGGTCAAGGACAGCGACCGCTGCCGGTGAGGTATTCGCCCTCACAACACCTGAAACCAGTGCCTCACGCAGAAACTCTTCCGTCATGGAGAAATAGACACGTTTAAAAAAAGCGGCCGCCCTCCGGCTTGCGGGCACTCCGCTCAGACGCACAATCCTCTGAACCGCATGAAGGTCCGGCGAAGGCCGGTGGGAAGCAACATGTTGTTGTGGGGAAAAGGCAAGCCTCCGGGATCCGGTCTTCAATCTTCGCCGAATGATGGGAAAAAAGATTTTCCAGTTAAGTCCTGCAACGGTCGCCAGAGACGGCTGATTGAACCGACTGATCGTAGCAAATACAGTCCGTGCGCCTTTCCGCCGCAGCTCTTCTTCCAGATCTGTGATAAGTGACGTCGCTATTCCCCGGCGCCGGAAGTCTGCCCTGACACGAAGCCCCTGAGCCCATGCATCTTGTCCGGCAGATATTCTGCCGTGAACACACCCTGCGATGCGGCCGCCAACCAGGGCAGTCATCTGTATGTCTTCCGTGTCCTTCATCCAGTCCGGCCACGTCTCCTGAAGATAATCAGAGCTGTCCATTTCAAGCAACATGGCCATAATTTCTTCTGTGTCCTCATTCCGGGACCTGCGAATAACTGCTTTATCCATGGTTCTTTTCTTTTTTTGCATGCCGTAGGGTCAGGATTTTTCCGCTGCGTGTGAGGCTTGGGAATTCCCGCCGGACAACCACGGCAGATACCTGTGTCAGGATATCAGTCATCTGAGCGCGTATTTTATAGGCTTCCCGAAAATAATCATGCACCGCCTCTCTCACTTCGTCTTCATGTACCCGGAGACCCGGATTGACGGAGACGACGAGCCGGGTCAATCCGCCGGCATCCTCCTCTTCGGCGAGTTGATAATCCGCCGGAGTGCCCCCGCATCTGGCAGGCAGAGTCTCCTCAACGAGATGAAAAATTTCGCCGGTCATAAAGGTCATACCCTCGAGTGTCAATTTTTCATAGCTCCTGACCGTACTGATATGCCGGGTAAGGCCGTATTCTTCCCATAGGCAGCCGCACCGTTGTTCCCCGATAACGGCTTCATCGCCTGTTTCCACATTCAGCAGAAACTTATAGGAATCAGGATGGACTGAAGTCAGCAGAAGGGCGTTCGAAGGCGTAGAATCAGACCCTCCCCGCGGTCGGGTTATGCAGGCTATGCGATCCTGGAGAATATGCATGTCATCGGGTGATGAGCCGTGGAAGCATCCGAGAGCAATCCTGCCCGTTTCGACTGATGAATACCAGGGATATACATCATGGCCGGCCTCCCTGAAAAAGCGGATTTTGCGTTCAGTCAAAGGTTCGCCGCCAAGTAAGAATATCAGACGCGGCAACTTGATGCCCTCCGAGAAGGCCGCCTGCAGCAGGTGGAGAGCAGAGCCGGGAAAAGTCGGAACGACTGCTCCCTGAGGACACTTTTTCGAGATCCACAGGGCAAGAGCGGCTGGATGGCGAATCCCGGCAACACGGGGAAAAGGCAGACGGAGACCGCGCAATCTGGCCGATGCAAGCAAGGCCGAAAGTTGAAGCACGGGAAATGCACGGTGTCCCGTCAGGAATGGACCCTGAGAGAACCAGGCTGCCGGAGGGAAGCCGCTCAGTGTGAAAATGATCAAATGGATAACTCCAGAGACGGAGGGCATGGGATAATAGAGGACTATGGGAAGATGCCCGGCACCCAACCCTTCCATGATGAGAGGCATACAGGAAGAGAGCATTCTGAGCCCTGCGACGCCGATGCGTGTTACCATCCTTGGACCGCTGGAGCCGCTGCTTTTCAGGGGTATGGAAGGACCTGAGGCGATGTCCGTAGCAGATGCGTCAAAAATCATTTCCAGCCCGGGACGCTTTACGGTCTTTTGGCCTTTGAATTCTTTGATGTCCAGACAGACGCCGTCTGCAGCGAGAATGGCCAGGGCTGGTTCGAGTCCCTGAGAACGGACAAGACGCTCCAGCCTCTCCCGGGAGTAACCTGCCTTCAGGAGAAGCTGGTGATAAGGACTTCTGTTCTTACCAAATATCCAGGAATCGCATAAGGAAAGGAAATTATCGGTTCGCTCAGCCACACGGCGCTTCATCATTTCCCGGCCTTCCTCAATAGTAATGGGATCTGTAAGGGCGGAAACGAGAGAAAAGCCGAACCTGACTTCAGAGATCATGTTTATTACCTGCCGGCGCCTACTCCTCCTGAAGCCACTTCTTGAGCATCTCCATCTCTTTGTCGCCAAGTTCCAGTGTGGGTGTCTTCGCATCCCCGCTGACCTGCGCCATCACCTTCCACATCTCGGTCCTCACGATGCCGTAGGAGTCGGCAAAGCTCTGGAGGTTCTCCTCCATCTGCGGCATGACCTTCAGCATATCCTTTGACGCTTCTTCAAATTTGCCAAGCCGGGCATAGGAGACCCCTCTGGCGAACATAGCGATGAAATAGTCGTGCTTCAGTCCCAGGGCCTTCGAAAAGTCCGAGATTGCATTCTCAAATTCTTCCTTCATCATGAATGCCATTCCCCGGAAAAAATACGCCCTTGAGCTTTTATCGTTCGCTTCGATCGCTTTGCTGAAATCCTGAAGCGCAGGATCTGTCTCTTTCATTTTCACATACACGACCCCCCGGCTTAAATAAACGATATAAGGATCGGCGCCGGCCTCTAAAGCCTTTGAAAAAGCTTCGACGCTTTCCTTATCCTTTCCGTCAACGAAGAGCAACTGGGCCTGCCTTAAAGGTTCTCCTGCCTCCATATAATCTCCTTTCAACAACAATTATTTACTGTAACCCTATCTTTGTTCGCATCTTTTATGAACAAATCTGTTAACATACTGCGTAAGGGGGAAAAATGAATGCGGGTTGATAATGTCGTACACAATATAAACTGCCATCACCTCGAAAAAAAGACTGTTGAACGGATAAGCAGGGGCGTTTCTTTTGATAAAAGGCCGGACCTCGTCCTCTGGATATGCCACTTTCCTCTTCCTTCTCTGTCAGGCATCCAGTGTCCTGTAATTGCAAAGGGCACCCAATGCCCTCATAACGGTCCGTACAGCACTAACTAAACCTCCGCAATATTTCATCTTCCGCTTTGTCGTGTGCATATCACCCGTTCTTTTTCCGCCACCCTCGCATTCCCATACTCAAAAGCCGTCATCATCCGCCGGCTGATTCTTTAGCGATGCGCAAGCCCTCCTTTATTATAAGGATAAAAACAACGGTAAAACCGATCAAGATGCCGACAAAGTTTATCAGTTTGAGCAGGGCAAGGATGACAAGGATCGCGACGAGGATGAAAAATCTGACCATGCTCCAGAAGATGAGTTTCCCGCTCGGCCTGTGCAGTGTCGCAAAATCTTTAAGTCCCCATGCGAGACCTTTGAGATTGGCCAGTCCGAGGAGACCGCCTATGAGAACACTGTGAGGGAGTTTCCTCCAGTCGGCTATCGCCGCAAGGTAAGCTGTTATTGTTGTGACAGCAGCTGTGATTATGAGGTATATGAGAGCCTGTCTATGAATTCTTTTTATCAGATTGATCATCAGATCTCTTTGCCATTTTCAACAGGTCCCTGAAGCCGGCTATGATGCCGAATATCGTGAAAATAAAAAGGAGCCATGGAGCCGTGTGGACACCGAACCATTTATCCATGGCATAATCAAGTCCGTACCCTATGAGACCGCCGATAAGGGTGGATATGACAAGATTCATACCCACGGTGCTTGCCTCAAGGAGTTGTCTGAATAAAGGTTTTTCGGCCATATTATTCCTCAGCTATCTAAATTGTAGCATAGAACAGAGGGGAAATTACTTCTGTTTATTTTACTTTCAGAAAGGATTCGTAGGCAGCCCTTACCGTCTTTTCGATATCCTTTGCCGTGTGCGCAAGGGAGATAAACCCCGCCTCAAACTGTGAAGGCGCTATATAGACTCCCCTATCGAGCATAGATGAAAAGAATTTCGAAAACTTCGATGTATCGGCTGTCTTGGCCGTTGTGTAATCGACGACATGCGTGCCGGTAAAGTAACTGCAGAACATCGTACCTGCCCTGTAAAACCGGGTCTTCACACCGGCTGTCTTTGCCGCGTCAATGAGTCCCTTCTCCAGCATCGCGGCATGTTTTTCAAGTTTGTCGTACACACCTTTTTTCGATAATATCCTGAGCGTCTCGATGCCGGCTGTCATGGCAAGCGGGTTCCCGGACAATGTTCCGGCCTGATAAACAGGCCCTTCAGGAGAAACCATCGACATAATCTCTTTTTTCCCGCCGTATGCGCCGACCGGAAGGCCGCCGCCTATCACCTTTCCCAGGCAGGTCATGTCGGGCTTTATCCCGTAGTATTCCTGGGCTCCGCCGTAGGATACCCTGAAACCCGTCATCACTTCATCGAAGATGAGGACGATTCCATGATCTTTTGTCAGCTTCCTCAGTTTTTCCAAAAATCCGGGCTGGGGCAGCACGCATCCTATATTGCCCACAACCGGTTCGGTAATCACGCATGCGATGGATTTCCACTCTTGTTCAATCACCGTCCTCAATGCGCGGATATCATTGAAGGGTACTGTTATCGTATTTCTTGCGTAAGACTTCGGAACGCCGGGACTGTCGGGAACCCCGAACGTTGTGGCGCCGGAACCTGCCTTAACGAGAAGGCCGTCGGCATGGCCGTGATAGCACCCCTCAAATTTGATTATCTTATCCCTTCCCGTAAAACCCCGGGCCACCCTGATGGCGCTCATTGCCGCCTCTGTTCCGGAGTTGACCATCCTCACCTTGTCCATGGACGGATAAGCCTTCAGCACGAGATCTGCGAGTTCGACCTCAAGGGGAGTGGGAGCGCCATAACTCGTTCCCTTTTCAACAGCTTTCTTTAAAGCATTGACAACTTCAGGGTGGGCATGACCGAGAATAAGGGGGCCCCATGAAAGGACATAATCAATATAGACATTTCCGTCGACATCGTACAGCCTGGATCCCTTTGCTCTTTCGATAAATACGGGGTTGCCGCCCACTGCCCTGAATGCGCGGACCGGGCTGTTAACCCCGCCGGGTATCAGCCCCAGAGCTTTCTTAAAGAGTTTATGCGACTTTTTCCATTCCATGGGAGGCAGAAAACTCTGTTACTCTATCATAAAAATTTTTGTGTGTCAAAAATAATATCAGATATGCTATAAAAGTAGAATTTTATCTGACAGGAGGATTTCATGAGAAATGCAATAGTTGCAATAGTTATGGTTACGCTAATTTTTGCGCTCTCCGCTTGTGCGAAAAAGGAAGAGCAGAAGGGTGCGTACCTTGCAAAAGTAGGCACTGTGAAAATTACGCAGGCTGACCTTGACAGGGAGATGAAGAACCTTCCCGAGTTCGCTCAAGCCCTTTTTGCCGGAAGTGAAGGCAAAGAGAAGTTTCTTGACGAACTTGTCAAAAAAGAGATGCTTTACCAGGAAGCGCTGAAAAAGGGTCTGGACAAAAATCCGGAATTTGTATCAAAAGTGGGTGACTTCAGGAAGATTTCGCTCGTCGGAATGCTCCTTGAGCAGGTAATCGAAGAGAAGGCGAAACTCACCGATCAGGATATCAAAGATTATTACGAGAAGAATAAAGAGGACTTTGCGCCTGTTCTCCAACTGAGAGCAAGCCAGATCGTTGTAAAGACACAGGACGAAGCGAACAGTATTTTGGAAAGACTGAAAAGGGGTGAGGACTTTGCTAAGATCGCCAGACAAAGTTCGATCGATCCGGGTTCGGCAAAGAACGGCGGTGACCTCGGATTCCTTTCAAGAGGCCAGATGAAACCGGATTTTGTAGCAGTGGCGGCCAGGCTGAAGGTCGGCGAAGTCAGCCAGGCTGTAAAGACCGGCGCCGGATATCTCATTGTCAAAGTTACCGATAAGAAATTCGGCACGCCTGTGGAATTCGAAGAAGTAAAAGAGCTGATTGTACAACGTCTTACCGCTGATAAACAGAAAGAGATATTCGATTCTTATCTCGATGAATTAAGAAAAAACTACAAGGTGGATATTAACAGGGAAGCTCTCTCCGGACTGGCGGGAGAGGAGAAAAAAGAAGGGACACTGGTCACGCCGGGGACTTCAGGGGGAGAGCAAAGAAAAAAGGATTAATTTTCCTTTACAATGGCGGATCGCATATAGACTCAAAAGTTGCATAAATGTGAGGCAGATATGATGAAAAACCCTTTAATTCGACAAGATTATATTCATATTCACGTAAACGTACTTTCCACGTCTGGTGAATTCCGACAAGGGTTTGTCGGCCTGACGAAGGGCTGTAAGGTGTATCAGGAAAAGCTTTTTCATCATATCTGCCTCACAATGCTTCCTGATCGTTAATCGTTTCGGCAGCACGGCAAAGGAGCCTCCATGGGCAACTTCGAGTATATCGACATATCCGGAGATGTCGGCCTGAGGGCATTCGGGTCCACTCTGAAAGAGGCGTTCCTCAATGCCTCATTAGGCATGTACAGCCTCATCACCAATCTTGATTCGATAGCCGTGGAAAAAACTGCGGCCCTCTCAGTCGAGAGTCACTCCCTCGACGGTCTCCTTGTTTCGTGGCTGAATGAGCTCATTTTCCGGTTCGATACATATGGCTTTATCGGGAAAAAAGTAACTATCGATACTCTGGAATGCGATACCGGAAACCGTGCGGGTCTCAACACCTGCAAACTTAGTGCTGTTATAGAAGGAGAGGAGTTTGATCCCGGACGCCACGAAGGAAAATTCCTCATAAAGGCGGCGACATATCACAGGCTGAGGATTGAAAAGACAGACGGGCAGTGGGAGATCAGCGTCATCTTTGATATATAGAAGCCATAGGTGAATACCATGCTGGAGAAATTAAAGAGGATCGATGAGACAAAGATCGAAATCCCGGCTGATTACAAACCCGGGATGAGGGTGGGCGGTATTATCTATGTGGATGAGGTCCTCGAAAAAGCACTCGAAACCCAGTCAGTCGAACAAGTGGCAAATGTAGCGACTTTGCCGGGTATCGTGAAGGCATCGATGGCAATGCCGGATATTCATACGGGATATGGGTTCGCAATAGGCGGGGTAGCGGCCTTTGAACTGGAAGGAGGGATAGTCTCACCCGGTGGTGTCGGATACGACATAAATTGCGGAGTCCGGCTCCTCAGGAGCAACCTCAAAAGAGAAGAGGCGGCCCTGAGGATGAAAGACCTCGTCGGGGTCCTCTACACCGAAATACCTTCAGGAGTCGGATCAAAAGGCAAGATCCGCCTCGATCCGGGAAACGAGAGGGAGCTCCTTTTGAGGGGCGCGCGATGGGCTGTCGAACAGGGCTTCGGAAATGCGGAAGACCTCGGGAAAATAGAATCCGGCGGATGCATTGACGGAGCGGACCCGTCACTGATAAGCAGCAAGGCATATGAGCGGGGGAGGGCACAGCAGGGCACACTGGGCTCCGGCAACCACTTTCTTGAAGTGCAGTATATAGACGAGATTTACGATGAAAAAGCTGCAAACAGCCTTGGCCTGTTTAAAGATCATGTGACCGTCATGATACATACCGGTTCGCGCGGTTTCGGCCATCAGGTCTGCACCGACTTTCTGGAGGTCATGGAACGGGCGATCAACAAATACAGGATCGGCCTGCCTGACAAGGAACTCGCATGTGCGCCGCTTGAAAGCCCCGAGGCAAGGGATTATCTTGCCGCAATGAGGGCTGCGGCAAACTATGCATGGGCAAACAGGCAATGCATCATGCACTGGGCAAGAGAAGCCTTCCTGAAAGTATTCCAGGCATCACCGAAAAAACTCGGGATGGAACTCATATACGATGTCGCACATAACATCGCAAAGATAGAAGACCACGAGGTAAACGGAAAAAAGATGAAGCTCATCGTCCACAGAAAAGGGGCTACGAGGGCATTCCCGCCGGGACACCCTGAACTGCCGGAAATCTACAGGCCGCTCGGCCAGCCTGTATTAATCCCCGGAGACATGGGAAGGGCATCCTATGTGCTTCTTGGAACAGAAAAGGCTATGAAAGAGACATTCGGGTCCACATGCCACGGAGCCGGGAGAATCATGTCGAGACACCAGGCGATAAAAAGAGCGAAGGGCCGGGCAATCTGGAGAGAAATGGAAGACAGGGGGATCATCGTGAGGTCCGCCGGCCGGGAGACCCTTGCTGAAGAGATGTCCGAGGCGTATAAGGATATATCGAGTGTTGTAGATGTCGTCCACAGGGCCGGTATCTCGAAGAAGGTGGCGAGACTCAGGCCGCTGGGGGTGATAAAGGGATAATAACAAAACATGGTTATTTAAGTATTAAATATTGCACGACCGCTCCTAAGAAAATCACAATGCACGCAGGGATCATGATTTTATAGATCCCCCACATATCGGCCTTGAAATATTCCCTCGTAAGGACAAGGCAGATATGCACCGGCGAAAGGAGTACTCCCAGGAAGCCGGAAGCGAATGCAAACGATATCGTGCCCAGAGATATATCGCCTGCAATACTTATAATGAGGGGGAAAGTGCTTCCGACAAAACCCACTGTGATTCCGGTAAGGAGGCCGGTGATAAAGGGGAGAAGAAAGAAGATCGGCGATAGCGGTATCCCCTCTTCGATAAAAAAACGGCTGAGGTTTTTCACCGCCCCTGAATTCTCCATCGCTTCCTTGAACAGCATGACACCGAGAATCAGAATAATAATATCAAGGGCAAAACCATGTCTCAGAGCTTTCAGAGCGGCGGAAGGTGTAAACCGGTAGAAAAAAAACAGGAAAAGGACAGCCCCCAGGAGCGCATAATGCAATTCGATATGGAAGACAACCACAAGCATAAGAACGCCGAATATCGGGGCAAAACTCCATAATTCCTTTTTTGAGAACCGTTCCTCCGTACTGACTGATCCCTTCATACCATGCATTGCAAAAACGAAGCCGGTTAACAGCATAAGTATCACATATCCCATATTTATCATAATGAGATTGCGAAGCTCAATTTTCGAAACCGCGGAGGCGAGAAGAATCCCCGGATACAGCGGCAATATATATTCCCAGGGGTGCCTGAACCAGTAGTTTATGAAGCCCTTTTCCTCAGGGCTCATTTTTATGTCGCTCGTCGACTCCGCCACCATGGGAGCTGAAAAATAAGCGCCCCCGACTGAAGGCATGAGTCCTATCATGAGAGGCATCGAAATCGTCACGACCTTCCTGTTTCTGAAAAGCGCTTTTGCGGTCGCCATCATCCGGGTAAGAACTGCGTTCTCTCTTAAAATCATCTCGAACATCCTGATAAACGATAGTGAGAGGATGAGTTTGACCGTCACGTCATTAAGCACCGCACTTTTGCAAGTCCTGACGATAGAGGCGAATTGCATCTGATAGAGAAGGAAGAGTAAAACAGCGGCTGCAGTCATCACGAGGCCGACATTGATCCTCTTCCTGAGGAGAAGCAGTATCAGGAGGAATACGAGAAAGACTTTAATGAGGTCTGCCATCACTCATTTTAGCACATTGATCTTTCGGAAAAAGGGCAATCTGTGCATAATGCGCATGAAACATATAATCAACACCCCTGTTGTAAAAAATACACAGGGTCTTGCAGCCGCCGCAGGAAAAAAAATGGCTGCTCAAATATTTTTTATTAATAATTTCAAAGGCTTCCGGTTGATAATTCCCGTGCGGCATTTTTTTGCGTTCTGGCCCCATTCTTGCTTTTTAGTCCTTATAAAGTCCCGACCATTTTATGGAAGGTGATATGAATTTGCTTGACAAACTGGCTCAAGTAATGATATAAATTTGGCGATATTGTTTTGCTATATATATGCATAGATAATCAACTTTTTAATGGCAAAGGGTCTTCATTGAAGACCGATACCTTTTGAAGAGGAGGTGATAGGAGGAAAGCAGACAGAGAGCATACAGAGCAGCAGACCCGCCATTGGCGGATAGAATGAAGAGTTGAGTGACTCTGAAATCTTTAGAAGGAGGGTTAGCAAGTGAAAAAATATCTGGCAGTTTTATTTGGCGCACTTTTTATTTTAAGCTTTGCTGCTACCGCCTTTGCAGTCCACGAAACTATGCCGCCTGATGAGGCAGTAGTTGCAAAGGGGCCTGCAAAGATTACTCTTGGCGGCAAGATACTATTGAGGGGATGGTATTTCCGTAATATCGACGAAAATGCTCTGCCTGCAGAGCCTACAGTCGGTTCAAAATCCCAAGCACTCTACACAACAAACGCATACCTTACGGTTGATGCAAAGATAGGTGATAATGTACAGGGCTTCATGGAGCTCGAAACTTCGAGCGGGGAAAGCAATAACAGCGGCGTGTTGTACTGGGGCACCTATGATACAAAAAATGATATGGAACTGAAGTTCCGTCAGTTATGGCTGCAGTACACAGGCTCGGGTCTTCTGGGCATACCTGCCGGTATTAAGGCAGGTCATATGCCGATATCATTGGGCGAAAAGATATTCCTCAACAACGAGAGATTCGGCGATGACGCAATCTTGGTATGGATAGACCCTACAAAAGAACTGCATTTACTTGCCGGTACCGTGAAGCTCGTTGAGGGCGCTACAGGCATCGGCTCTATCAATCATACCCAAGACCTTGATGGCTATGTCCTTCTTGCTACCTATATGCTCGACAAGGACAACACCATCGGAATCAACTACACACTGGCGCACAGTGACGGTAATTTACCTTCGTTGTCTTTTCTTGGCATCCCCAACACCGAAAGTCTCAATTTCCAGAACGCGGGAGTCCATGCAAACGGTAAAATTGTAGGCTTAAGCTATGCAGCGGAAGTTGATTTCAACTTCGGTAAAGCGAAGGACGTGCTGGGTGGCGCTGATGCAAAGTTCAAGGGCTGGGGCGTATTCGCAAAATTAGGCTACATGCTCGACCCGGTCAACCTGAGGGCTTCATTCGCAATGGGTAGCGGTGACGATGATTTAGACAATGATATTGACGAATTCCAGACCCTCCAGGGAACCGATGCAACCGGCGCAATCGCAAGATATCCGCATTATACCCAGATATATGAGCGCTCTGTGAGGACAGCATCCGCAGAGGCGATCGTTACCACCTTCCCCGGAGCAAACACCAGGACCACGGGTATTGCAAACACCACATACTATAATCTCGGTCTCGATTTCAACCCTCTAAAGGAAGTTGCAATCTCCCTCGACGGCTATCTACTCAGGGCAACTGAAACCGGCTTATGGGAAGACGTAGTCGGGAACAGCGTATCGAAGAGCGTGGGATGGGAAGTCGATTCAAAGATCTCCTGGAAGATCGCAAAGAACCTCACCTATTTCATAGAGGCCGCCTTGTTTAAACCCGGCGATTTCTATGAAGATATATTCGGATCTGATGTCGACAAGACTGTAACCCAGGCTGTCCACGGACTGCTTCTCACATTCTAATCTGAGCATTATACATGCAAAAAAGGCGGGTCATNNGCGTGTCCTTGTCATCGGAGACATGATACTCGACCGTTACATATGGGGGAGGGTCAGCCGGATTTCTCCCGAAGCCCCGGTCCCCGTTGTCGAGGTTACCGATGAGAATTTTCTCCTTGGAGGGGCTGCAAACGTTGCAAACAATATCATTTCGCTCGGCGGGCATGCGACCATCGTCGGGCTTGCGGGAGAAGACAGTGGCGGAGAGATTCTTACCGGGCTTCTTGAGGAAAGAGGCGTAGGATGCGAAGGTGTTCTCAGTACTCCAAGGCCTACAACCGTAAAAACCCGCGTGATAGCTCATAGCCAGCAGGTAGTGAGGTTTGACAGGGAAGACAGGGACAGGGTGGACGGGAAGGCGCTCAGGAACCTGTTGAGGTACATCACAGCCGTAATACCGGGACATGATGCGGTCATTATTTCCGATTACAAAAAAGGTATTGTATCCCCGGAACTTGTGCGGGAGGTGATGAAGAGGGCAAAGCGGAAGAATATCTTCGTCTCCGTCGACCCGAAGGTAGGACATTTTCACTGCTATAAAAACGTCTCCCTCATCACGCCTAACGTTCTCGAAGCGTCTCTTGCATCGGGCTTGGAGATCAGAGATGAAATGTCCCTGCTTAATGCAGGAAGAATACTGCTGAGAAAGATACCGTGCGATTCGGTATTGATTACCCGGGGTGAACACGGGATGAGCCTTTTCAGGAAAGGTCAGGTCGTGCATATCCCTACTGCCGCAAAAAATGTGTATGACGTTACGGGAGCAGGGGACACCGTAATAGCCGCTTTTACCCTCGCGCATGCAGCGGGCGCATCAATGGAAAACGCCGCGGTGATCGCAAACCATGCAGCAGGAATAGTTGTAGGTGAGGTCGGCACAGCGGTCGCAACGCTGGATCAATTGCGCAAGTCATTACGTTTGAATCGTGGCAAATCGATGCANNGAATTAATCTATAATGTATCTTTCGCTGATAGGTGGAGAAAAAATATGGATTCGAACACCACCCCCGCCTCCGGCGACCCCTCCTCAAACAGGAGGGGAGCTTAAGGCCGGTTTTCCCTGAAAACTCCCCTCCTTGATAAGGAGGGGAATAAGGGGTGGTGGTATATATTTCTTTCGAACAATATCTGCGCTTTTAAATTAACATGGCAAAAGCTATAGCATTATTATCCGGAGGTCTTGACAGCACCCTTGCGGTCCTGGCTGTAATCAGGCAGGGGATCGAAGTCAGGGCGATAAAATTCCAGACCCCTTTTGACTGCGATACCGGTATTTCAGGGCAGGTTTCCTCACTGAAATATACTTCCCTCGCGGGGAAATTCGGTTTCGNNGACTGCAGAATCCTGATGCTGAAACAGGTGAAAACGTTCATGGAGAGCACCGGCGCCGACTTCGTCTTGACCGGCGAAGTGCTCGGCCAGAGGCCGATGAGCCAGAGACGGGATATGCTCTATCACATCGACAGGGAGGCAGGGGTTACAGGACTCGTCCTGCGGCCTCTCAGCGCAAAACTCCTGAAGGTGACTTTACCTGAAGAGAAAGGGGTTGTCGACAGGGAGAGGCTCTTCAGCCTCAGCGGACGTTCGAGGAAACCACAAATGGCATTGGCCGCCGAGTACGGTCTGACAGGCTACCCACCGCCTGCAGGCGGTTGCCTCCTTACCGAACCGAATTATGCATACCGACTGAGAGACCTCTTAACCCATAAACCGTCGCCCGCCATGAAGGATATTGAACTTCTGAGGCTCGGGAGGCATTTCAGATTTTCTCCTTTCTGCAAGATCGTCGTAGGAAGGGATAAGGTCGAAAATGAAACAATCGAATCCCTGTGGGAAAGCGGCGACTGTCTTCTGAAAGTAGAAGGATACGGCAGTCCGTTGACGCTCATAACCGGGGAAATAAGTGAACAGGCGATCAATATCGCCGCGTCGATCTGCGCCCGGTATTCCGATGCAAAGACTTTGTCAGGAATAGAGGTAAGTACTTTCAGCAAAGGTTTCAAATCCTTAATAACAGTACAACCTGCACCAGATGAAATTCTAAGAGAATACAGAATAGAGCTTAAGAAACCGGCACGCGGACAAATAGCAATCGCAATTTAATTGAGTTAAGTCGTCAATCCTTTGTAACGTCTCTGACTTTTTCCCGTGTATTATTCCCTGATGTGGTTATCCAATATAAATTCATAAGTTTGATGTAAAATATGGCAAATTCAAGATATGTTCTCAAAAACAGACAAGAGATCAACTATTTATTATGGAACTCTTCTAATTTGTTCTTTGGCTGTTTTTACTGTATTTATCTTCATCGCCTGGAGGTCATTTTTTTTCCAGGACGATTTTGGGTTTCTTTTGCCGGTTGTTTTTGGAGACCTGCGTGTAATTCCCGATCTCGCAGACTTGCATTTTTTCCGTCCCGTTTCCAGGGAGTTGTTTTTTCTGGTTAGTTATCATTTTTTCGGCAAAGAATCATTCGGGTTCTATCTTGTCAATATTGCAGCCCATTTACTGTCGGCAATCTGCTTGTTCTTCATACTCGTGAAACTGAAATTGTCCAATAAACTCTCTATCCTGGTTGTTTTTCTTTTCTTTTCGAATGTTGCCGCCTTTGAGAAGATATCATGGATAAGCAATTTTCAGCATACCTCTTACCAGATATTTCTTCTGCTGTCCGCCCTGTTTGCAATCCACAGCACCGAAAAATATGGTGTCGGAAGAATCTCTCTCATAAGTCTGTCGGTCATCAGTTGGGTATTGTCCATATTTTCGCATATGGCAGGGTTATTTTTTCCTTTTATCCTGATACTTTTGCTGTATGTCAAACTGAGCCAGGATAATGATGAAAAATTCAAAGGAATACTATCCGTCATAACAAAAACGACCTTTGCCCACTGGATGGTTTTTTTTATATATGTCGCCTTCATTATGCTCCCCCACTGGGAAAGTACCGATATCTCAGACCCGTATTACATCGAGCCGACCATAATGACCTTTTATCATAATCTACTGTATTATTTCAAAAGTGCTTTGTTCACGAATTTTCACGGAAACTATTTGGTTCTCGTTGCTATCTTTTGCGGATATGCAATTTTTTTTGTCCCTCACACAATAACAAATTTTCTCCGGAAGAAGTTCGCTCTCATTAATTTCCTTATATTAATGGTAATATTCTGCCTCCTTTATGCGCCGTTTGCTTTTCTGAAGTACCAGAGGTATGCAAACTATGTCTCCCTGGCGCTGATCCCATGGTATGTAATAATTTTGTATCCGATCTTAAGTTACTTCAAAATGCAAAATATTTCTTACCTGAAAAAACTATTGGTCACTTTATTTATCGTTATATTGACAATCTCGTTTCTCCCTGGTGAAAAGGATTTTATGTGGTACGTTAAATATTCTCCAAAGCTTCATATCAAATCAATCTGGGATCAAACGCAATTAATGCTTCCGGAAATCCCCGAGGGCATCCGAAGGGTTGTTTTTATCGACGGAGAGGACAAGGCGTCTACGCATTCGGAAGAGGTACCTGTGTGGAAAATACCGCCTTTCTGGTGGCATGTCGGCCATGGCACGATGTTCGCTATAATATACGGAAAGCTGGATATTGAATTTGAGGTAACCGGAGAAAAACCTGTATTGAAAGAACCCGACAGCATTTACGTCACAGTCGATAAAGGGCCCATTTATTACGCCCTCTCTTTATATAAATGATGAAAACTTTTCTTTCCCTTTTAAGGCCGGAGCAGTGGATCAAGAATCTTTTCCTTTTTGCACCGTTAATATTTTCCAGACGGTTATTCGATACAGGCTCCTTTGTCGATGTTCTTGTCGGGTTTATACTGTTTTCGGCAGCGTCAAGCTCCGCCTATATTTTCAATGACATCAGAGATGTTGCAAGCGACCTTCAGCATCCCGTGAAGCGGTTTCGCCCTGTCGCATCGGGGAAAATATCCTTGTCCCTGGCAATGAGCCTATCGGCTGTTTTGGGCATGGCTTCGGTTATCATTTCATACTCGGTCAATCATGTCTTCGGGCTGATTGTTCTCGGCTACATTGTTCTCAACATAGCTTATTCTGTCTTCTTCAAACATATGGTAATACTGGATGTGATGGTAATCGCCGCATGTTTTTTGCTCAGAGTTATGGCAGGAGCTTCGATTATAGACGTTTATCCGTCAAGCTGGCTAATCGTCTGTACGATTTTTCTCGCCCTGTTCCTCGGGTTCGGCAAACGCAGGCACGAGATACTGTTATTATCCGGCAATGCGAATATGCACAGAAAAGTTCTGGAGTATTACGGCAACCCCAATTTTCTTGATCAGATGATCGGCATAGTGACTGCCTGCACCGTCGTGTCATACATGTTATATACGGTTAGTGAAGAAACCGTCAGGTTCTTCGGCACTCGTCAACTTATATGGACAGTGCCTTTTGTCCTTTACGGGATATTCCGGTATCTCTATCTCGTATACATAAAAGAAGAAGGTGGAGATCCTGCCGGGATCTTATTGAGAGATAAACCGCTGCTGGTCAATATTTTATTATGGTCAGTAAGTTGTATTATTATAGTTTATTAAGAAAGAAATGAAAGCAAAGGTTGCAGTTATAAAAACAAACCCGGCGAAAGTTCTCGCCGACATCGATAAACTGTTGAAAATGGCTGATATGGAAAAGGCTCTGCCAAAAAACAGTACAACCATTCTCAAAGACAATATTACATGGCATTTCCCATTCTTAAGCGCCAATACCACACCGTGGCAGCTTGAAGGGGTCATCCTTGCACTGAAAGCCGCAGGCTATGCGGATATATCAGCAGTTCATAACAACACTGTCGTGACCGATCCTTACAAGGGCGGACGACTCAACAGGCTGGCTCCGATCTACAGGAAATATAACCTCAAGGAAAGATACAATTTTATTGCTGAGGATATCGAATGGATAAATTATCAGCCTAAAACGAAGATGAAAGTTCTTGATAAGATTTATCCTGAAGGAATAAAGATACCTTCATATTTTATGGGGAAAAACATCATACATCTTCCGACTGTGAAAACACATATATATACAACAACGACAGGAGCAATGAAAAATGCATTCGGGGGGCTTCTGAATACAAAAAGACATTATACTCACAGCTGGATTCATGAAACACTTGTGGATTTACTTGCAATCCAGAAAGAAATACATACCGGTATATTTGGAGTTATGGACGGAACGATATGCGGAAACGGGCCCGGCCCGAGAACTATGATACCGTTTGAAGAGGACTATATTCTTGCGAGTTCCGATTGTGTTGCAATAGATGCTGTTGCCGCACACATGATGGGATTCGATCCGCTAAGCATACCGTATATCCGAATGGCACATGAAGATGGTCTGGGTGTCGGGAGAATTAAAGAAATTACAATCGCCGGAGAAGATATATCGGAGGTAAATTTCGGATTTTCGGTTGGTGATAATATAGCAAGCAAAGTCGGTGATTTCCTGTGGTTTGGTCCCCTGAGGCGTTTACAGAAGATTTTTTTCAGAACTCCGCTTGTCTATCTTTTTGTCTTTGGGTCGTTTCTTTATCACGACTACATTTGGTGGCCCACAAAAGGCAGAATGCGCCAGAGGAACATACGAAAAGGAAAATGGGGGAAACTGTTCGAGTCCTATCCGGAAAAATGAGTTACGGAGCGAATTATTGAAAACAGAGCAAATGTCTCAGCTTTCAAACCCATATCGGTTTATTTACAGCCTGCATAAGTAATCTGTCCGATTCATTATCCGCGTAACTGACAGCATTGCTTATTTCATCTTCAGACAAAATTTCCTTTAATCTTCTCAGTTTTTCCACACCTTTGCAGTTTTCACCGATTATTTTGCCGGTAGCCCTATTATTAATAATTTCAACTTTTGTGGATATCAGAATATCAAAACCAAATGACTCTTTTATCCATTGCAGATATATATCAGGCGATGCTGAGAGAAGAATAGTCACATATCCTTCTCTTTTTAACCTGATAAAGTCATTGAATATCTTTTTTCTTATAAAAGGCTTCAACATTTTACAAAAATAATTATTTATCCTGTTAATATGTCTTAAACCCATACCGCTGGTAAAAAGGACCAGAAGGCTTTCCTTGATCCTTCGCACATCTGAATCTCTAATTTGGTCCATCAACTGCCGTAATATCAGAATAAATTTAAAAGGTATACAGACAGCTTTAAATGGTTTAAAAAAGATGCAGTAGACATAAATCAAAAGCATATAAAGTATAAACGAGTCCCCTCTGATAAGTGTACCGTCAAAATCAAAAATGGCTATTTTATGGCTCATAACAAGTGCAAATGCCGAATCTTCAGGATATAAAGTAAATTACGTGTGACTACAATCTGACAGGTATCCCCTTATCTCTCAGATACTCCTTCGCCTCTCTGACCGTATATTCCCTGTAATGAAATATTGACGCTGCAAGGGCAGCGTCTGCTTTTCCGTATGCAAAGGCTTCATATAGATGTTCGAGAGTACCCGCTCCTCCGGAGGCGATGACCGGGATAGTGACAGACTCCGATATCGCGCGGGTCAACTCGGTATCATATCCGTCCTTGGTGCCGTCTTTGTCCATGCTCGTGAGCATGATTTCGCCTGCGCCGAGTTCCTCCACTTTTTTCGCCCACTGAACAGCGTCGATCAGCTTCATTTTTCTTCCGCCGTGAGTAGAGAGAGCCCACGTCAGTCCCTCCACAGGCAGTGCAAGGCAAACGTCTTTCAGTGATGGGTCGTCAAACCACTTCTCGGCCGTTGCACCGGACAATTCGTTTGTCACCCTTTTGGCATCGATTGCGATGACGATACACTGGCTGCCGAACCGCCCGGCTGCCTTGCTTATGAAGAACGGGTCTTTCACGGCGGTTGTATTAATTGAAACCTTGTCACACCCCGCGTTCAGAAGGTCCCTTATGTCGTCGAGTGTCCTGATGCCGCCGCCGACCGTAAGAGGCATAAATACATCTTCAGCAGTCCTCATCACAACATCCAGGATTATCTTCCTTTTTTCATGTGATGCGGTAATATCAAGGAATATGAGTTCGTCGGCACCCTGCTCATCATAGAATTTTGCGTTTTCAACAGGATCTCCGGCATCGCGCAGGTTTACGAAACTGACCCCTTTGACCACACGGCCGTCCCTGACATCGAGGCATGGGATTATTCGTTTAGCCAACATTCAGAAACCGTAATGAGTGATGGGTAATGAGTGACGAGTGCTATGATATGTCATGTTTTCCCTTTCAGGAATCTAATCAGGCCCAACAACAGTTTCCTGACGGATTCTACATCATCTGACAAAGAAGTCCCACTGATGAGTTTTAATCTGGCAGCAAGCAAAAGTTGTGTCTCGATTTCGGACAGAGAACCTAAAGCGACATACAGGAATTGCAGAAACTCCTTATCGGAATTCCGAGCAGCGCCTTCAGCTATATTGCTTGGCACAGAGATGGCAGCCCGTCTGATCTGCGAAGTAAGCCCAAATTGTTCTTCTTTTGGCAGTTCTTTAGTTAAAAGGTATATCTTTTCAGCCAATTCCATAGCTTTATTCCAAACATCCAGATCTTTATGTGTTTTTATTGTCTTCTTACTCATCACCCATCACTCATNNACTCATCACGATCTTTATTGCTTCTCTTAAATCAAGGGATCCCGAATAAATTGCCTTTCCCGTAATTACTCCCCAGAGATTTTTTATCGACATGAGGTTTTTTATATCATCTATACCGGAGACACCGCCTGAGGCGATCACAGGCATCTTTACGCTCTCGACCATTTCTTTTGTCGCTCCGATGTTCGGCCCTGTAAGCATGCCGTCCCTGGTGATGTCCGTGTAAATAATCCCTGCTAAACCTATGATCTCAAGGCGCTGCGCCAATGTTTTAGCTTCAGTTGTGGTCACTTCTTCCCATCCCCTGGTAGCGACCATCCCGTTTTTTGCGTCTATCCCGGCCAGGATCTTCCCCGGATATTTCCTGCATGAATAAGTGAGAAATTCCGGGTCTTCAATTGCAGCGGTACCGATGATGACCCTGTTGATCCCTGCTGAAAACAGGTTTAATACAGCCCCTATATTCCTTATGCCGCCGCCGACCTGCACCGGTATCTTCACCGCCTGCCTGATCTTAATTATCGCATTAAGGTTCTTCTGGCTTCCCGTAAACGCTCCGTCAAGGTCGACGATATGCAGGAGTTTCGCCCCATACGATTCCCATCTCTTCGCGGTTTTTGCAGGGTTATTCGAATAAGTTGTAACCGCTTCTTTTTTGCCCTGAAGAAGTCTGACGCACAGGCCGTCCTTTAAATCTATTGCTGGAATAACAAGCATGAATTAATATAACATAAAGAAAAACTCAAGCGACAAAAGAGGATTCCATGCCATCTAAAATTATTGCCGTCTTCATACTCATTTTTATTCTCTTCATATCCGACTCTCATGCTTCTCCTTTTAAAATACCGGAAAAATTCATCTATGACCTTACATGGACGGGCATCAAGGCAGGCACGGCATCCCTTGAAATGACAAATGACAACGGCATGATTAAAATTGTCTCCACCGCGCAGTCTGCGCCATGGGTCTCTGTTTTTTATACTGTTGATGACAGGATCGAGAGCACCCTCTCTTATAACCCGGCTTTTTCTTCTTTCGGCCTGCCTGTTCAGTACAGAACCAGGATACGGGAGGGAAGACACAGGAGGGACAAGGAGGTCGTCTTTGACCGTAACACCAATAAAGCGACGTATAGAGACTATCTGAAGAATGAAAAGAAAGAGTTTGGCGTACCCTCTTCTGTCTTTGACCCGATATCGAGTTTTTATCACCTGAGGACGCTTGAACTGGAGGTGGGAAAACCCGTATATGTGACCATCTTTGACAGTAAGAAGGTCTGGAACGTGGAGGTACAGATATTGCGCAGGGAGAGGATAACCCTGCCGGCAGGAACATTTGATACGGTCGTAGTAAAACCGAATATGAAGTCGGAAGGCATATTCTACCGTAAGGGCGAAATATTCATATGGCTCACTGACGATGCAAAACATATTCCGGTTAAGCTGCAGACAAAGGTTGCGGTCGGCAGTATCACCGCCACTCTCATCAAAGGCGCTTATTGAGGTTTCAGCAGAACCCCGCAACTTTTCTATAATCAAACAATCGTTTATACTATGAACCATCATGCATATTCTTAAGAGAATATCTGAAATGATAAGACCTTACTGGCCGAGGATATTGGCCGGTGTTCTGTTGAGCCTGATGATTTCCGGGATCACCGGTGCAATCGCCTGGTTCGTAAAACCGGCCCTCGATGATATCCTGGCAGGCGGAAAATATGAATATCTTAAGCTCCTTCCCCTCGGTATCTTTCTGCTTTTTTCGATAAAGGGCCTCCTGAGTTTCTGTCAGACATACGTCATGAAGTCTGCGGGGATGAAACTGGTCCGGGAGACGAGAAACAGGCTTTATAAACACATCCTCTCGCTGCCGGTAGGGTATTTCAGCAGGGAGTCGTCAGGGGTGATAGTATCGAGGGTCATGCTGGACGTTGAGACCCTGAACGGTCTGGTTTCCGACGTTATGAAGACTTTTATAGTTGAGATACCTACTGTAATTTTCCTTTTTGGCGTAGCGCTTTACCGGAACTGGAAACTGACATTAATGAGCCTGGTGCTGTTGCCCCTTATAGCCTACAGCACAAAAAAATTCGGAAAGGGAGTCAAGAAGAAAAGGAAAGAAGCTCAGAGAAAGTTATCTTTCCTTACACAAAGGATAGGCGAGAGCGTTTTCGGCGCCCGGATGATCAAGGTCTTCAACCGGGAAATGAAGATGGCAGAGAAGTTCAGGAGCGATAATCAGAGATATTACAAGGAACTGCTCAGGGTCATCCGGCTCAAAGAGTTCACCAAGCTGATAATCGACGTAGTAACAGGTTTCGGCATCGCAGTCGTTTTATGGTATGGAGGAAACATGATCATTGGCGGCGCCATCACTGCAGGGGTTTTTGCCTCTGTGCTCGTCGCACTCTATATGATGTTTTCACCCATGAAAAAGCTGGGAGAGGCGTACAATTCTCTGCAGGAGGCGAGGGCATCGATCGAGAGGATAGATAAGCTGGAGGCCGCCGAACCCGAGAAGAGCGGCAGTGTTCCGCTGGACGGATTCACGAAAAGCATAAAATTCGAAGGTGTTTCCTTCAGTTTCCCGGAGAATAATACCCCTGTATTGAGCGACGTAAATATAGAGATATGCCACGGAGAAGTTGTCGCCATTGTCGGCCGCAGCGGTGTCGGTAAATCGACCCTCGCTGATCTGATCCCGAAATTCAATGTCCCGACGGACGGTGCACTCAAAATAGACGGGATCGATATCCGCGATATAGAAATACACGCTCTCAGGGAGCAGATAGGGATCGTGAGCCAGGACATAATCCTTTTTAACGATACGGTCAGGGAAAATATAGCCTTCGGGAGACAGGGTGTTTCCGGGGCTGATATTATTGAAGCAGCCGGGATGGCATACGCCGATGAATTCATACAGCGTCTGCCCGGAAAATACGATACCGTCATAGGCGACAGGGGGCTGAAGCTTTCGGGCGGCCAGCGGCAGCGAATAGCAATAGCACGGGCAATCCTGAAAAATCCCCCGATACTGATCCTTGACGAGGCGACCTCTTCACTCGACTCGGTCTCCGAGGCGCTTGTTCAGAAGGCTCTGGACAAGTTGATGAAGGGCAGAACAACCATAGTTATCGCTCACAGACTTTCGACCATCAAGAACGCGGACAGGATCCTGATCATCGACAAAGGCAGGATAGAAGATGTCGGAAAACACGAAGAACTTATATCGAGGAGTTCCACTTATAGAGAGCTTTACAGCGCCTTCGCGTGATTTTGAAAAATATGAAATAAAAGGAAGAACGAACTGATTCTTATGGACTCCGTCAGATTAAAAAATGGCTGCAAACTGATATGGACCAAAAAGAATGGACTGGATGGCATTTATATTGATACAGTCATTTCTCTTTTGAACAATGAAAAGACAGTTAATACAATACAAATTCAGAGTTCAAATAACTCAAAAGCCTGGAAGGCCGTTGTATCAGATGAGCTGATATTTATTAAATTTTTCAATATCAGGGGGTTTCGGGATAGACTTTTTTTCAGAAAAAGTCGTGCTTGCAGAGCGATGGAAGGCAGTATAAGCCTTCTCGAAAAAGGTTTTCTGTCACCTGATTTAATCGCTGCAGGGGAAGTAAAAAAAAATCTTTTAATGGAGGAAAGTTTCCTTATCACTAAATGGCTTGAAGGCAGCCGCGATGTTTATGGATATTTTGAAACGATTTTTAAAAATCCTGTTTCTGAAAAACTTCAAAAAAAACGCAGTTTTATAAGAACGGCAGGACAGTTGATTGGAAAATTGCATAAAACCGGCATCTTCCATGGAGACCTGCGCGCCGGTAACATTTTGATTACGGGCGGCGAAAATAGACCGCTTTTTTATTTTATCGATAATGAGAGAACTAAATATTTTCATAAAGGTATACCTTTGCGCCTTCGGGAAAAAAATCTTGTCCAGGTCAACATGATCATAATGCCTCAAATAACTTTTACCGATCGCCTAAGATTTTTTAAAGCCTATCTGGACGAAAATCCGGAGCTGAAGCCGGCGGCAAAGGATTTGATTAAAAAGATTTTCAGAAAAACCAAAAAAAGGCTGCAAAAAAATACCGTATATTCGGGAAAGGTCATGAGAAAAATTAAAATTCTACATCTGGTCAAAAGATATGACGGCAATCATGCGCTGCGTAATGCGATGATCCTGGGGCTTGATCAGAAAAAGTATAAGGCGAAGATTTGTTTTCTTTCGGGAAAGCCTGACGGTAAAAGTATTCTCGACCGGCATGAATTATCCATCTATCTGGATATCGACAATCTGAGCAACCATAAAATCAAGACATCGATAATGCTCAAAAATTTAATAAGCGCCGAGAGACCTGATATACTCCACTGCCATCGTCATGCCGCGACTGTTTTCGGCGTTCTTGCCGGACTGACAGAAAAAATAAGAATAATTTCCCATGTTCATGGACTTGATAGAACAAGATCGTTAAAAAGACGCTTTACCAACTGGCTTATTTTTAAACGTGTCGATAAAATAATTACCGTTTCAGACAGTGTAAGACACGATGTTATTAAAACCAACTGGAATATAGAGCCGTCAAAAGTCGTGACGGTCAAGAATTGTCTGGAGCTTAAGATAATAGATAACATCAAAATCTCTAAAACAGACGCACGTTTAAAGCTCGGAGTCCCGGAAGGTGAAGTTGTATTCGGGACAGTCGGTCGACTGGTTCCGACAAAGGGACAATCTTATCTCATCGACGCATTCTCCCGCGTGCAAAAGAAAATTCCGAATTCAAGACTTGTGATTGTAGGTGAAGGGCTGTTATTCAACAAGCTGGCTAAACAGACAGATGAGCTGGGAATATCTTCAAGAGTTCTGTTTACCGGCTACAGAGAAGACGTTCTTGAACTGATCAGAGGGCTTGATGTATTTGTCCTCCCTTCCCTGGCCGAGGGACTCTCGATAGCCCTCCTTGAAGCCATGGCATCGAGGCTGCCGGTTATTGCGTCGAATGTAGGCGGAATCCCTGAAGTTTTCGGCAATAGCCGGTGCGGAAGGCTCGTAACGTCAAGGGATGTCGATTCCCTGTTCGCTGCAATGTTAGAAATCGGTAACCTGGCCGGTGATAAGAAAAAAGCGCTCGGTGAAGAGGGGAGAAACAGAATCGAGAAGGAATTCACATCGGACGTAATGCTTAAGCATATCGAGGAGGTATATAAGTCCGTATTGAATAAATCTGATGGAGTCACTCATTAAAGACAGCGTGATTTTTTATCTGAGGACAATAGAATTTTTCTCAATTGCGTGCTTATTATTTGTCCTTCCCTTTTCCGGACTTACGACAATAAAGGAAATACTCTTCTTCCTGCTGCTGATCTCTTTTGCCGCTGAAAGATTGGCCGGCTATAAAGAAGTCAACCGGATATCCTTACCGGACAAATTTCTTCTTCTTTTCATCATTGCCTCTTTTGTCTGGGCGCTTATCGCGCTCATAACGGCGATCGATCTTTCGTACAGTCTCAATGAGATACTAACCAAGATGTCCAGACAATTTCTTCTCTTTTTTCTCTCCTTTTTCATCGTGAAGGAGATCCCGATCGAGAAGGTAAGGTGGCTTTTTTTCACCGTCCTTGCTTCAGCCGCCCTTATGTCGGTTTATGCCTGTTACCAGTTTTACCAGTCGCCTCTTTTTTTCATCAACAGGGTGCACGGTTTCACAGGTGCATTTTACAGGTTATCAACCTTGCTTGTGCTTGCGATACCCCTTGCAGTAACAGCCTTTTTATTACGGGATTTCCTGAAACGTTTTATATTTATTTCCCTCTTTGTCCCCCTTGTCTTCGCTGCCCTTTTCTTCACGTTCACACGCAGTGCGTGGATAGCAGTGGTCGCAGAGATATCTCTCTTAACCATAATTTTTTTGGGGAAAAAAGGAAGGTTCCTCTTCATATCCGGGTTAGCCATACTTCTGGTCATAATCGGATTGTCCTACAAGTCTGTAATTCCTCAGCAGTTACTTTCGCGAGGAAGTGAAGAACCGAGGATAGAGGCTGTAAAGCTTTCTTTCGAAATCATCCGCAAATACCCCCTGACAGGCATCGGCTACGGCAAGGAGACCTTCTCGAAGCACTATCCCGATACGTATGTGAAACACGCACACAATATCTTCCTCAACACCGCGGTCGAGACAGGTTTGGTCGGGCTTGCTCTTCTTGCGGCGATATTGGGTATCGTCCTTAAAAATTTTCTGTTTGCGATTCGGCACGAGAAAACCCCCGAAAAGAGACTTTTGCTTTCCGGTATCTTCGCTTCTTTTATCGGTTTTCTGTTTCTGAATTTATTCGATTATATGTATCACGGCTGGCCTGGACAGATGTTCTGGATGATCATAGGCATAGGATTTGCGTTAATCAGGACGTCGACACAAAATGATTTGAAATCACGGCCTCTTTATTCCTGAACTGCGTTTTCAGGGGTTAAAAATCATATCCGAAAAATTCTATATCTCTTTTATACCTTTGTCTGATAATCCCGGCAGTCTCTTCATCATAATAATCTCTGTAACCTGAGTGATCTGAGCGATTCCTGTGGGGTAATTTGTTTCTGACGCCCAGGATACGGCATATTTTGGAAAAATCTTCTTCCAGCCTTTCAAATCGCCCGATAAAATCAACCAGTAACCTGCCTTTTTCATCTATTATCCAGCTGAGCTGCTCGTTAAATTGACTGTTCAGTCTTGAATTATATAATCCTATGGGCTCGATCTCCTGGTCTTTGAAATCCAGACAAAACTGCCGGAAATTTTCATATTCCTTATCAAGTTTACGATAAAAGAAAAGAGAAACCAGGCGGTCCCATGGATTTCTCACAAAACAAAACTTGAATGAACTTTCGAAAAAATCCGTGTGAATAATGCCGTGTTTAATGAGAGCAGATATGCTCGTATGAGAAAATGTAACAGCGCCCTTATTCGTAAAATCACTGTAAGGCAATTCGATAATTCCGTTTTTTTCCGTGTTTATCAGTTTCCTGCATTTATAGCTGGTTTTTCTTAATGCATGATATATGCTGCTGCCGGCTGTTTTGGGCAGCCAGA